>NZ_DBHC01000003.1:0-74116 GCF_002296035.1 Roseivirga sp. UBA838 | reverse complement strand
TACTTAAGTCGCAAGCAGTACATTTCTAACCCTTGCCTCCATTTGTGTCTTCACCAATGGCTGTTAAAAGACGCTATGAGGACACAGCTTGTGGCCAGTATACTGGAACAAATGCGATCTAAATGAGTAGCCCTATAAAACTATCTGAACTCCGGCCCTTCTATTCGATTGCAATGCGTGTTATTAGGTGAATGGGACTCGCATACAATAGACATACGAAGTCCATAGGTTTTTTAGATTTAGAAAGGTGCAATTTTCTTTCCCTAAGAGGCCCACTAAAACCTCACAGTAGCCGAAAGTCTGGCCTGAAACGGAGTGCCTGGTGTGAAGTGAATTTCAGATATAGGTTTTGATTCGTTCCTTAGTTGCGATTCGGTTTCGAACTGTGCCTCCTTCCACGTAGCATTGGTCAGGTTTTCAATAGAAAGCCCCAATTCAAAGGTTCCCAATGTATAGTTCAGTACAGCATCCATTAAAAAGTAGCCTTCCGCATGCAGGCTGTTGTCCTCATTGGCCGGGCGATTGTCCATGAACCGATACCTTAAGCTTCCGCTTAGGGTATTCGTCAATTCTGCAGTAAGCCCACCAATGCTTGTAAACGTGGGAGCCAGCGGAATGAAGTGTTCCCCTTCTGCCGTGCCAACTGCCCTCGGAATGGTGTAGTTAACATCTGAGGTAAAATAGAGCCAGGCATTGGCCTGATATCGTATACTCAAATCGATACCTTCCCTGCGTGTTTTGCCCGAAGGTTCAACTATGCCCGCATCGCCCACATAAACAAACTCCTGATCAAGATCGAGGCGCCATAAAGCAGCGTTTATGAGCAGTCGGTCAACAGGTTTCCAGTGAATGCCCACATCCAAGCCATAAGCCTTTGGCAGAATCTCCCGCCCGGTTTGTTGAACAACCACCCGGCTGTCGTTGCTATGAAAGCCCAATCCGCTTTTAAGGTAAAGATTCAATCGCTCAGAGGCCTGGTAGCTCAACTGTAGTTTGGGGCTTAACACACTTTTGTTAATGGCCGATCGCTCGTAGGTGGAAGAGAGTTTGTTTCTATAGTCGAATGTAAAGTGGTCGAACCGTAACCCCGTAGTCATGGTAAATCGGGGAGAAAGGGTAAAAATTTCCTCAGCAAAGGCAAAAATGTTGGTTTCCTGCACATCGCCATAGGCAAGGTCTTCCAGTACAGTTTGGCGCTGCAATGTTCTGGAAAGACGTACATTCTCATTGATGTCGTGCCTGAAACCAACGCCCAGTTCAGTTTGTGCCGAAATACCCAACAGTTGGTGTTCCGTCCAATAGTTGTGGCGGGTTCCAAATATTTGCCGCTGCTCGCTTTGGGTTATTTGATCACCATTTTCCGGGTCATTAAGAAAGAAGGTGAAGTTAGAAACCAGTTCAAAGTCGTATTGAGTAAAATAGAACTGGCTTTCAGTCCAGGCGTCATTGCGTAGCTCTCGTGCCAATCGGGCATTTACATTCATTCTGCTTGTCATGCCCCCTTCTGTATCATCAATAGCTCCAAACCTCGAAATAGTACCATTCTCTACAGCTCTTTCAGGTATTTGGCCGGAGGCATCCCAGCTACTATTAAATGCCGACAACGAAATATCCAGCGTACGTTTGCTGTCCAGTCGTTGATGATATTTTAGCAATGCGTTTAGACGATTGAAGAACTGCGGGCTTTCGAAATACCCATCAGATCTAAAAAACTCAGTGGCCAGATAAAGGCTGGGAGCATAGGTTGTTTGGGGAGATATAAGGTTGAGAAGGCCCACGGTTCGAAATGTGCCGAACTGTCCGCCCTCTAGTTTTACCGAACTCTCCGAAAGTCTTTTTTTGGTAGAAAAGTGCGCATAACCAGCGGTGTTAAAATTGCCTATACTACTATAATATGGGCCTTTGTCGAAAGCTACCCGGTCTATGGTTTCCGGAATTACAAAATGGAGGTCGGCATAGCCCTGCCCATGGGCATGAGAAACCATATTCACCGGCATGCCATCTACCTCCAGGGAAATGTCGGTTCCGTGGTCAATGTCAAATCCCCTTAGAAATATCTGCTCGGCCTTGCCTCCTCCGGCATGTTGAGCTATGAATAGCCCCGGAACAATTTTTAGTACATCCTGAGAAGTTTGTATAGGCCTTAGCCGAAGATCCATTGCCGAAAATGAGGTGGCATTGTACTGAAGGTTCTGACTCACTTCTACATCTTCCATACGAACAACTTCCGGCTGCATGGTTACTTCGATAGATTGAGGACTACCTGAAGCTACGGTGAAAGGAATGATTTTCTTTGCGAAACCTACGAAACTGATTTCCAGGGTGTATTCGCCATTAGGAAGGTTTTTAAACTGAAAGATGCCCATAGCATTGGCTGTGGTGCCTACATTCAATTCTTGAATGTAAATAGTAGCTGCCGGAAGTGGTTCTGCATTTTCAGCATCCCTTACAGTTCCTGCAACTGTACGTTGCTGCCCATAGCCAATTGTACATACTAAAAGGCCAATAAGGCATATAAATAGGGTAAATGATTTCATAATTAGTGCATTTTAGATTGGAAAGACATAGGAGTTCCTGCCCGGCTCACGAGTCGGTAGGTTAATGGGCTATGGCTGTTCAGGCACTGGGGGGAGGAGTTGGAGTGGGTAGCTCAGGCGTAGTATAAAAGGTTGGGTAGAGAGTGGTGTTTTTGGTTTTCTTTATGGTAAAGGAAAAACTAAAGCTGCTGATTAGGGGTAACACAAAACCATAGAGGCTCAGGCGGTTTTCATTAGTGTGCGATTCCTCTTGCCTTTGTTCGTGTTGAGGTTTAATCCATGCATGATGATCATCTATGCCATGCTCTACATCTAAAGAAGTGTTTGGGTGATGATGATGAACTCTGTTGGCCAAAGAGTGCAGTGCTTTATGGGTAAAATAAGCGCCTGCATAACCGAATATCAGTATGCAGAAATAGCCCCATAAAACAACTGCCGTTAGCTTTCTCACTTAAAATGACTTTAGGGCCTTTTCAATGGCTTGAGCAGTTATGGGGCCAAGCTCATACGCGGCATCGTTAGCCTCCTTGAGTAACTGTCTGGCGCGTATGGTTTTTCCATTGGCCTTGTAGATCATGCCCAGGTGATAAACAGCTTCAGGCTCGCTGGTTTTGTCCTCCACAAATTGCTGAGCCATACGTAATGCTTCCTCTTTTTCTCCATTGTGCAATTTGGCCCATGCCAAAAGACTATATACTTCCGGTGTGGGGCGCGAATCTTTTTCCGCTTCAGCCCGAGCTACAGCCCGCTTTGGAGAATTCAGATCCTCAGCATCGAGAAGTATGAGGTATTTGCTGTACATGTGGCCATACTTTGGCTGAGAAACCTCTGTATAGAACTGTTTTCTAAGTTTCAGTGCTTGCTCCTTTTTGCCACTATAGTCAGCCAAATCAGCTAGCAAAAGATTGAGTTCAGGGTTGTGGTGTTTTTGGTTTATCAGTTGCAGTATGACTTCTGCCTCACTTATTTTCCCTTTGTGTGAATATAAAATCCAGGCAATTCCTTGCCATGAGTGCCAGTGTGTTGGGTCTTTTTGCAATACATCCAGATAGGCTCCATAAGAGTCAGCAATTCGGCCTGCATGGCCGTATAGATCACCTAAATTAGATAGCGACCAAAGGGAGAGCTCCGGGTGGTTTTTTACTCGCGCATGGGCTTTTTCCATCAGCTCAATGGCCAATTCAAGATTTCCGTCATGATCGGCCAATTTTGAGGCTCGAATGAGGTACTGAAAGCTGTTTCGTTGGATTTGGCCGTTCAGAATACTCCTCGCACGGTCATAGTCGCCAATCTCCATAGACGCGTCAAAAATGAGGTTGAAAGAAGCAGACTTCATGTCGCCTTCCAAAAGAGCTGCTTCTCCGTAGTTTTTAGCCGCAACAAATTGGTGGCGGGTAATGGCGTTTACACCAAGTGCCTGGTAGGTAGCGGCATTAGAGAATGGGTTGCGAGATTCTACAAGGGCATAAAGACTGTCTGCCTTGAAAATGTATTCAACGTTTCCTTCTGCCTTAAAGAGGCGGCTATATGCGGCAGCAAGTTTACTCAGATAGGTAATGTTATTAGGGGCTGCTTTAAGTTTATCGAACCAAAAGCGAATGTCTGACTGTAGAAGAGTGTCGCGTTCATTTGTTGCTGCTTGTAAAAGATGGGCATAGTCAGATTTCAAAACTATTGATGAATTGCTCTGTTTTGGCTCACAAGCCATTATTAAGAACAGCAGCGAAAAGGTGGGTAGTATTATTTTTTTCATATCGTTGAGTTTAAGTCGAAAGGAGAAATACTCCGTGCTTATAGTTTTGCCTAAGCACGGAGTGTTAAGCTTTACCAAGGAGAGGCCAGGTAAGGGAATGTGGTCAGAAACGCCTTATCATTACTATCTACATGATCATCAGTAAGTCCCGGGTTTTCCGAACCGTCAGACCCTCCAAAGATCAATAGCAATTCTACAGATATAACGTCATCGGCTAGTGCCCTTCCTGTCAATACGTTGGTGCCATCAAAGAAAGTGGTGGTTCCATCCAAGGATACGGAAAGCACATCGGTGGCCAATACGGTGGTAAACGTTGCGGCATCCAGACCCAGGGCATTGGTGCTATAATTAGGGTTTAAGGCCAAAAGTCTGGCTTCGAAAGCCGATTGATAAGCGGCCCCCTGAGCACTTGGAGCAGTGGTGTTAAAGTTGTCTTTCATGGAGCTGCCTACAAATACTGTGTTAATGGCAGGTCGCCCCATTTGATCTTCCTGAGTGTACATAGAAGGTATTTCCGGTGTGGTATCGTCATTTTTACATGAAATCATGGTTAGGGCCAGAATAGCGGCTACCGCGACTATTGCTGTTTTTTTATTTATGCTTTTCATCATTGTTCTGTTAAAGGTGAATTGGTTATTGTTTTCTGTTGCTGGTTACCCAGGTGTTAATTGTGCCTGAACCGCCAATCATTGATTTGGGAACCTCTACAACCACCGACATTACGTTAGTGCCTGCAAAAGTGTCTGTTCCCGGATCATTGAAGCTGGAGGCATTTCCGGCAATGATCTCTCCGTACTGAGCAAAATCCATGAAGAACGGATCGTCTCTGGGGCCAGCAAATAGCTTTACTCCATTTTGGTTGCCAATTGAAGCATTAGATCCGTAAGCCGTAATGTTGGTAGAAACAGTATTAGCACTGGTTACCAGGGTACTGCTGGTACCTGTAGAGACCGGGGCAACAGGGCCATAAGCAGTTACCATTCCGTTTTCGAAGGTGCACTGAATCACCAGATCTTCCACAGCATCATCATTCGTATCAATATTAAATTCCACCATCACGTTTTCGTCAAAGGTGGCACCGGCACTGGCTGAGGGAGATAACAAGCCCTGAAGGTTGGCTACAAAGACAATGTTTGAATTGTTTTCTGGGCTTTGAAAGGCGTAGAAATCGGTAATGTCTGAGGTAGTTTCAGTTACACCCGGAGCATCAATGTGATCTGCTGCGTAGATCAGTGCTGTGGCAAACAGTATTGCACAGCTCAGCAAAAGGATTGTTTTCTTTTTCATAATGTTTGATTTGAAAATTGGAAGCGTGTGAGCTGCCAATGCGTTAAGAATTGTTGTTTTCTTTGTGCTTACTTACGAGGTGGTTGCCGGCTCCGGATTGAGGGGATGAGTAAGTTTTTTTGAAAACTAGAAAACACATGGATCTAAAAATTGGCGTAAAGACCGAAAAATGGATGTTTGGTATAGCTTCAGTAGTGGTGGGGTTAACTCTCGTTTTGCTATATATAGTAGAACCTCAAAATCTGCCAAACCCTGTACTCAGCGAATATTTGAGTAAATTTGGGCTGTACCTGTTTGGTCTGGTGTGGTTAAGAGGTTTGTGGAAGCTCACACTAGACAAAAAACTACCCTCACAAAAACAAGAAAAATGAGTCTTGATATTTCTACGCCAGCATTGCTGTTTCCTGCCATTACCCTGCTTTTATTAGCTTTTACCAATCGCTTTGTGGCTCTGGCCACCTTAGTGAGGGGTTTGAGGGTGCGGTATAAAGAAGCTCCTGAAATGCGCAAGACCATTTTCGGTCAGATTAAAAACCTGAGGCTTCGCTTGTTGCTTATTCGCAATATGCAAGCCCTCGGTATTGCAAGTTTCTTTTGTTGCGTGCTCTCTATGGTGCTCATGTACTTAGGCAGACAAGTAGTTGCAGATTACGTATTTGGAGCCAGCCTTTTTCTGCTACTTGGTTCGCTTCTCCTTTCTTTTATCGAAACCCAAATTAGCACCAGGGCTATCAACCTGGAGCTGAGAGACTTAGAAGAAAACTCTTCCTCTGCCTCTTAATAGACATTTTACACTTCTTTTTACCCTGCACCGAAGTTTCAAATGTTGGTCAGGCGACCGGCATGATATCGCTTAGTAAAATTGGTAAATGCATGGCCATAGTGCCATTCGCTAGGCTTATATAGCCCTTTTGTTCCGGCTAAAAAAGAATTTATGTACAAAAATACTTGTCTGAACAAGTATTTTTGTATAAGTTTGGTCAGACTTACAACCACTATGGATTTCGGTAAGGCTCTCTTTCACCTCAATAACAATCTCGGCTACAATCTATATCGCGCGTATTTGCTCTTTCATAGGGAGCTGATCAGAGCGTTGAAGGCGTATTCGGTAACGCCCGAGCAGTGGCAGGTGTTGATTATTTTATGGAACCATGGAAGCGTGACCCCTACCGAGATTAGCCGGGTTACGCTCCAGGATCTTCCGTCCATATCGCGCATGTTGGTGCGTATGGAAAAAAACGGCTGGGTAACCCGGGTCGATAATGAGGAAGATGGGAGATCTTTTCATGTACAGCTTACCGAAAGAGGGAGGAGAAGTAAGAATGAAATGATTATTAAACTGGATAATCACTTCAACGGGTTCTTAAAAGAAGTGCCCAAAGGCATGCACAATGCCATAAAGAACGAACTGCTTCAATTGCGGAGCAAGTTAGGAGATTACACACCCATTGAGTGACAGACGGTCCGGTCATTTAAGGTGCTTGCACCATAATCTCTTCATATGTTTAGGTTGAAACGGAGAGGATTACCGAGGCAGTAGACATAAGGTTTGCTGCCTCGGAAATGACTTCACTTTTTCTCTTGTGCTTTGTTTCTTCTCCATGTACTTTCGGGTAAAAAAGATGTTTCTGCGAAAATCCTTCCCCCAGATTCTTATTCTCTTCTGCTTTCTATACGCTTGCTCTTCGCCCAAACAGGATAGTTCAACGGCTTCAGAAACCAAAGGGATAGTCATTCCCAAAGGCCAATTGACTGAGCTTATCCAATGGTCGGAAGATCGGATTCCGTTGGTGAGCGCTCACAGGGGTGGGCCATATCCCGGCTACCCGGAAAATGCCATAGAGACGTTCGAATACATAGCCTCTCAAATTCCTACGGTTATAGAATGTGATATTGCTATGACCAAAGATTCAGTGCTCATAATGATGCATGACAATACGCTGGACCGAACTACCAACGGGAGTGGCAGAGTGTTGGAAGTAGACTATGAGTATGTACAATCGTTGAATTTGGTAGACAATGAGGGGCAAATTACGGCCTATAAGGTGCCAACCTTGAATGACGTATTGCAATGGGCAAGAGGTAAGGCTGTATTAACCCTGGATGTAAAACGAGGTGTACCTTTTGAGCGAGTAGTAGAGGCTGTGCAAGAGATGGAAGCACAGGACTACTCAATTATTATAACCTATGGGGCTCGCGATGCAGCCTTGGTATATTCGCTGGATCCTTCGCTCAAACTCTCCGTAAGTCTGGGCTCTCAGGAGGCCTATGAGGCTCATAGGGCTGCTGGTATTCCTGATGAACAAATGGTTGCTTTTGTGGGGGTGTCAGAACCATCACCGGAATGGTTCGATTTCTTACATCGCAAAGGGATTACCTGCATATTGGGAGTATTAGGAAACCTGGATAGGAAGGCCATAGCACAAGGAGATTCTACATATTTAGGCTATATTCAACGTGGTGCAGATATTCTGGCTACAGACCGTCCTCTGGAGGCGGCTAAAGCTATTGAGTTGGCTGTGCCGGAGACAAGTACAAAAGCAAAATTTTTCTATGGATATTGATTTAAGGAGTGATACGCTAACCCGGCCCACACCGGCCATGCATGAAGCGATGATGTCGGCTAAGGTGGGCGATGATATGTTTGGAGAAGACCCGACTGTGGCGGCCTTGGAGGAGAAAGCTGCCCGAATGTTTGGTAGAGATGCTGCCCTGTATTGTGCTTCCGGTACCATGACCAATCAAATAGGTATCCGATTGCACTGCCAAATTCAGGACGAGGTGATCTGTCATAAATATTCACACATCTATTTGTATGAGTCAGGTGGTATTATGGCCAATGCCGGGGCTTCCGTTCGGTTGCTAGAGGGCGATCGTGGCTTAATTACGGCTAAAGATGTAGAGGCTGCTATTCAGCCAGATGATATCCACTCTCCGGTTTCCAGATTGGTTTCGTTGGAAAATACGATGAATAAGGGAGGTGGAAGCTGCTACGATATGGACGAGATTTGGGCTATTCGAGAGACATGCCATGAGCATGGACTTGCTTTACACCTGGATGGGGCACGCCTCTTCAATGCACTGGTGGCCAAAGGACAAAATGCAAAGGAATATGGAGAGGTGTTCGATACCATTTCCATTTGCCTGAGCAAGGGGCTTGGGGCTCCAGTTGGGTCATTGCTCATTGGTGGGCATGACGATATTAAGCGGGCCAGAAGAATTCGAAAAGTAATGGGTGGAGCCTGGCGGCAGGCCGGATATATTGCCGCAGCTGGTTTGTATGCACTGGAGCATCATATAGAGCGATTGGTGGAAGACCATAACAAAGCCAGAGAAATGGCCAAGGTGCTGCAAGGGCTGAATTATGTGGAGGAAGTACTGCCTTGTGAAACCAATATTTTAATTTTTAAACTAACGGATAAGTATACCAACAGTGCTTTTTTAAATAAGCTGGCAGAAAATGGAATTCTGGCTTTTGGCTTTGGCCCCCAGCTTATTCGCTTTGTGACACATTACGATTTTACCGATGATCACCTCACCAAAACAATTGAGGTGCTGAAAAAACTATAAATGAAGAAGATAATCCTCCTTGCTCTACTGGCTCTTATTACAGCTTGTGGATCAAAGAAAACCGAACAGCAAGTGGCAAAACCAGAAACTGACGAAGCCATATTTTTTGTAGGTACCTATACCAAGAAAGAGGGCCATGTAGATGGTCAGGGTGAAGGAGTGTATGTGTATAGCATGAATAAAAAGACGGGTGCTATTGCCTATAAAAGTACGAGTGAACGGGTGATTAGCCCGTCTTATTTGGCTGTACATCCTAGTGGAAACTATGTATATGCGGTAAATGAATTTGACGGGGGAGAAGATAGCTTTGCTGCTGTCACTGCTTTTTCTTATGACCATGAAAGCTATACGCTGTCTTATGTTAATGAGACTTCGAGTATGGGGCAATATCCTTGTCATTTGAGCATAGACAATACGGGGAAGTTTGTTATGGTAGCCAACTATGTTGGAGGTAGTGTGGTTTTGTTGCCCATTGAAGAAGGTGGAATGCTTGGGACATATACTTCGTACAAAAAACATGAGGGTGGCTCTGAACACCCCAGACAAGAGGCTCCGCACGCTCACCAAATTATTCAGCATCCGAAGAGCGGTTTGGTGGCTGCCGTAGATCTTGGTGCTGATAAAATTTACGCCTATGAGTTGGATACACTCAGCAGAACCCTCAATTATTTGAGAGACTTTATTAACCCACCAAGAATGGCAGGGCCCAGACACATTGTTTTTCATCCTGAAAAAGATATTGTCTACGTGTTGAATGAACTCATTGGAACGATTGAAGTAGCCACTTTCTCTGATAGCCTCCGTCTGGAGCAAAAGGTGCAGATGATTGCCCTGCAAGAACATGACGATAAAAGAGAGCCTTCAGGAGCAGCCATTAAGATTCATCCGAATGGACAGTTTCTTTACGCTTCCAATAGAGGTGAGATTAATGAAATTCTTGCCTTCAAAATAGGTGGTAATGGTGAGCTGATAAAAATCGGTGCTTATCCATCGCAAGGAAAAACACCAAGGGACTTTGAGATTGATCCATCAGGTAAGTTTATGCTTGTGGCCAATCAGGATACCAACACCATTGTGACCTATGAAATCAATCAGGAAACCGGTGAGCTTATTGATACGGGTTATATCGAAGAAGTACCTACCCCGGTTTGTATTAAATTCCTAGTTCAGTGATCAAGAAGAGGGTTCTTTATATTGGAGCCTTGTTGGTGGTTATATTCTATGCGTATAGAATCTACCGAGACAATATACTTTTCGGTGATACTATCATCTTCTATCAAAATCAATCAGAAATTGAGCCATATGGTATAAAGTATAATGATTTTAGAGAAGCTGTTGGACTCGAGAAATTACCAGGTGATTGGATTACGAAATCAACTTCACAAAAGCCAGGGCCTTTTTTTGGGAGAAGGCATCTACAAGATCATTATTGGACAACTCAAGTCTGGAATCCTCTTTATGAGGTAAGCGTAACCTTAGGGCATTATGAGAAGGAAATTAGAAGGTTCGATAATAAGTTGATTTACGAAGTTGACCGATACAGAGTCAATTATATTGATACCGGCTACATTCTTGAAAGGAAATATAACTATCAATATGAACCGCATTGGAAAGTTACTTTGGTAATGACTTACGGAGATACAACGCAAGATATTCGAGTAATACCAGTTGCCCCTGAAGACTTCGATAGTCTGAGAAACTGGGCCACCCAATAGGGCTGATGAGTTTTGTTTTATAAGTTCCTCCTCCGCCCTTTGGGCACCTCCTCCAGTGGAGGATTGAAGGCTGGGGAACTATGCAAATGATAATCAATATTGGTGGAAACTGTTGCTGGCGCTGATTCCCCTCCTTGATAAGGAGGAGCAGAGGTCGTCATTGCCACAGGTGGTGTCCTCACCACGTGTTTGAATCCGTATCCGCTACATAAGTGTTTAACCTTTGCTTTACATAATTACCGACTTATAACCCATAACAAGAATTGACTCTGGTGCTTTTGCTGTGTCATGGTGGGGACACCATGACTGGCGACAGCAGGGGAGCCATGACTGGCTAAAATGTCTAAGTCAGAATAGTGCCTAACCGCCACATTCGGTGTCCTCACCGATTGCCTGGTGTCTTAGGATCGTTTTTGTATGGCTCTTAGCCCATAATAGGAATCTAATCTGGTGTTTTTGCTGTGTCATGGTGGGGATACCATGACTGGCAATAGCAGATGTTGAGATTTTTACCCATCAGATAAGTTGACCATATGCCCTTATCTGCCACAGATGGTGTCCTCACCACGTGTTTGAATCCGTATCCGCTACATAAGTGTTTAACTTTTGCTTCAAATAATTACCGGCTTCTAGCCCATAGCAAGAATCTAATCTGATGCTTTGTGTGTCATGGTGGGGACACCATGACTGGCGACAGTAGGGGAGCCATGAATGGCTAAAAAATGTCAAAGTCAGAATAGTGCCTGGTCGCCACAATCGGTGTCCTCACCGATTGGCCTCCACTCATTAATTCTTACTTTCATATAATGGATACACACAAACTCTATTTCTATACCTGTACTATCAATAACTGGATTCCAATATTACAAAAGCCCTTTAGAAAGGATATTCTGATCGATTCTCTTCAGTTTTTGGTAGAAAGGGATAAGTTGGCGGTATATGGATTTGTAATTATGCCTAATCATTTTCACGCTATTCTTGAGATAATAAACTGGAACGGAAAAGAGAGTCCTATAGCCAGTTTTAAGAAATATACAGGTCACCAACTCATTCAATCTTTAAAGTCCGACCCAAAGGTTCTCAGGGAACTTAAGGTTGACTGGAAGGATAGGAATTTCGATATCTGGCAGCCTAAGAGTCGTTCTGTACATCTATATTCACCAGAAGTCATCTATCAAAAACTTGACTATATACATCATAACCCTGTCTCTGGTAAATGGAATTTAGCTGAAGATTTTACTCTGTATGAATATTCATCAGCCTCTTTTTATTATTCTGACTCTGGTCAATTCAGTTTTCTAACTCATATTAAGGATAGGATCTGATGCTTTGTGTGTCATGGTGGGGACACCATGACTGGCGACAGTAGGGGAGCCATGACTGGCGAAAAAATGTCTAAGTCAGAATAGTGCCTGGTCGCCACAATCGGTGTCCTCACCGATTGCCGGGTGTTTTAGGATTGATTCGCTTCAAATAACTACTTGCTTCTAGCCCATAATAGGAATCTAATCTGGTGCTTTTGCTGTGTCATGGTGAGGACACCATGACTGGCGATAGCAGATGTTGAGATTTTTACCCATCAGATAAGTTGACCATATGCCCTTATCTGCCACAGGTGGTGTCCTCACCACGTGTTTGAATCCGTATCCGCTACATAAGTGTTTAACCTTTGCTTCAAATAATTACCGACTTCTAGCCCATAACAAGAATTGAGTCTGGTGCTTTTGCTGTGTCATGGTGAGGACACCATGATTGGCGACAGGAGGGGAATTAGTTTCTACTCTCCAAAGTTGACCCTTATAAACGAGGCTAATTCTACCTCTGAAATAAGGGCTCGGAGAGGGTCAGATACCCTTCAAATAGATCTTCACCACATTCTGGTGGTGTTCGGCATGGTAGATGGTGAAATAGAGCATTTCGCGTACGGTAACTTTGCCGAGTAAAGGGTGAGGAAAGATGTATTGATCTAGTTGATCCTCGGACCATTTGGAAAGTTTTTCCTGTATGCCGGAAACAATCTCTTTTTGTGTTTTTGTGACTTTGTTTAGGTCTGAAAAAGGTACCCGTTTGGGTACAAAGTTTCCGGGAGGATCTCCCTCCAGCGTGGTAAGCTTTTGTTTGTATCGCTCTACCAACTCGGGATAAGTTCTAGAGGGGCGGTTGGCAAGACCGAATTTAAACTTGATGAGAAATTTGGGGTAGCCCAGGGCCTTCTCTAGCGGGCGTGTACTTTTTATAAGGTGATCGGCCTGTTGTCCGGCATTCCACTTTCTCTCCGGGGCATATTCAAATTCGTCTTTCGAAAGACCACCGATGAACTTTAGAAAATGATCGTAAGAATCTTCTAGCCTTGCCTTAATCTCCACCTTGTTCATGGCCGAAAATTACTTGGTTTTCTATGGAAGGCAAAAGCAAACTTATAATTCATTCATGAACTTTTGTTGGGCATATTGCTATTAAAAGCTCATAATTTCCCTAAAGCGAATGCTCTGTCTGCGGCTCACTTCTACTTCTTCACCACCTTTCAGGTATAGTTTTAATGTTCCGCTGAACCACGGTTCAATTCGGTCGATATATTTGAGGTTGATAATCTGTTGGCGGTTGGCTCTGAAGAATACTTCCGGATCGAGCCGGGACTCCATGTAGTTGAGCGAACGGGGGATCATGGGTTGTTGGTTGTTGAAGAAAATTCGGGTGTAGCTTCCCATAATTTCCATCATGCGCACATTGGCAAGAGACACGAACCAGCATTGCTCGCCATCTTTTACAAACACCTGGCTGGAAAGTCCCAAAAGCTTGACCTTGCTTTCTTTTTCTTCTCGCAGACGAATTTTCTCAGAAGCTCTTTCGAGTGCTAAACTCAGCCGTTCTTCTTTGATGGGTTTTTGAAGGTAATCGAGCGCATTATGATCAAAGGCTTGCATGGCATACTGATCGAATGCCGTGGTGAAAATTACTTCTGGCACATCGATTAGTTCTTCCAGCAGTTCAAAGCCGTCTTTATCGGGCATTTGAATATCTAGAAATAGCAGTTGAGGCTGTTTTTCCTCTATAAGGGTTAATGCTTGTTCAGCATTTTCTGCTTCGCCTATAATATGAACGTGGCTAAAGTGTTTGAGCAGGTGTTTTAGTTCCTGTCGGGCCAGTTGAGAGTCGTCTACTATAAGTGCCTTCATTTTAGTGGAATCTTTAAGGTGGCCGTGACGGTTTCCTTGCTGCTATTTTCAAGTCTGAATTCAGCAAAGTGTCCGAAGAGAATCTTCATGCGTTCAACCAGGTTTTTCAGCCCAACGCCTTCTCTTTTTTGTATTGGTTTTAGTTGGCCACTGTTAGTTACTTCTATAAGCAGGTGGTTCTGTTCAATATTAGTCTTTATGTGTATTTCTCCTCCTCCTTTTTGGGTTGAAAGTCCGTGCTTGATGGCATTTTCAACCAATAACTGAATGGCCATAGGAGGGATTTGAACGTTTTCTGTTTCCGGGTCGATAGTAAAAGTATAGCGCAACCTCTCCTGAAATTGTATGGATTCCAATTGCAGATAGTCTTTCACTATCTCGATTTCGGCTTTAAGCCCAACCTTTTCTGAGGCATTGAACTGAATGGAGTATCTCAGCAGATCGGATATATGAGTTACCATTTTGCGGGCCTTTTCAGGTTCTACCAAGATGAGTGACCGAATGTTGTTGAGGGCATTGAAGAGAAAGTGGGGGTTTACCTGGTTCTTCAAAATCATTAGCTCAGCTTCTTGCAAGGCCGATTTTAGTTCTAGTTTTTCCAGCTCAGAGTTACGGTTCTTTTCGATGAATTTTATGATGAAATAGATAGCGGCCCAAAGAATAAGAACCAGAAAAATGTTGAAGACATACCCCACAAAACCTCCCCAACTAAAACCGGATATTCCTGAAAGTGGTACTAATAGGTATATGATTATGTGGATGAAAATTTGAGCTAGTGTGGCAGTAATAAAGGTGCCAAGAATGGCCCTTGGTATGAGCTTGCCAATGCTTAGGTCTAACCAGTTTTTTCTTTGGATGTGAAGACGGAAGAGGTGTGAAAATAAAATTAACGACACATAGATAATGGACTGTAAAATGAGCGTAGAACGAGTAATGGAATTTTCTCCCCCAAACAGGGCAATCATGCCAATGAGAAAGAGGGTATAAAGCCCCCAGCCTCCAACCTGGCAAATCCAATAGACTACACGCTTGTTCATCTTAAAAAATGACTTTTCAATTGGGTAAAGTTTGAAATAAATCTTTTCTCTCCTAAATCTTCAGAAAGGGACTGTTGTATTTGTATACAATTTTTATGTTTTACCCTCAAGATAGGGGTAGTGAATCTTCGCAGACACTACCCCTCTTTTCTGTTACAAGAATTTGTTGAGCCAGTTGAGAAAGAACTCGGGATCGTCCCACATAATGAAGTGGTAGCCACCTTCGGAAATATCTAGTTTCAGATTTGGGTGCTTGGCATATTGAGCTTTATACATGTTCATAACACTCTCTTTGGTCGAACCATAAGACTCATAGGCCGCCCATGCGCCCAATACTAAAGTGGGTACTTTAATTTTGGCCAAATCGGCACGAATATCAGTGGTGTACATCTCGTACATGGCTTGGGCAACGGTGTTCATATCGCTGGAAACACCCCAGTTGGTCGCTGTTTCAATGTACTTTTTGTTGCGGATGAGGCTTTGCAACTGCATCTGCTGAAAGGTTCTTTTTTGTTCATCGGTCTGGCTGGCTGCGGCTTTCATTTGAGTTTTCATATTCTGAGCAAATGGCTTGGCACTCTCTTCTGTTGCGGTGGGCATCTGAATGGCCGTCATAAACGGTAGTGCGTCCACTACCACCAGCTTTTCTGCCAGTTCAGGCTTTTCTATGCCTATTTGAAGCGCCAGGAAGCCGCCTAAGCTATGGCCAACAATGATCGGCTTTTCAATCTTGTTGTCTTCTATATACTGGTATACCAATGACTTGATTTGACTGAAGAAACCGGCTTCCACATCTGCCAATGGAGCCTGACCTGCAAAACCTGGCAGTGTGAGAACATGATATTGATACTTGTCACCCAGGGCTTCTATGGTTGAATCCCAAACAGCTCCATCGCAGGTGAGTCCAGGAATCATAATCATGGGCTGACCTTCACCAATGACTCTAGCATTAAGTTTAGAGGGGGTAGAGGCCTGAACCTGCAAGCCAACTACAAACGCGATTATTGCTATCAATCGTACAACTACTTTTTTCATAACATTTTGAGTTTTTGTGATGATCAAAAGTACGCTGTGGTTATGGCTAGAACCGGAGCTTTTAAGGGAGCGGAAGAAATTCCTCGGGAGTGGAATTTACTTGTTCAAGGTTCATAGTTTAATGTCTTCGTAGAATAGATGTCAGACTTCAGAGGTCAGAAGCCGGATAGAGGTAGATGAACTTATAGCGGTCTGAAGATGGCACTGATGTCTTCCTCTGGAGGCGGTGCCCAAAGGGCGGAGGAGGATATCATTTAAATTGACTAACAAGGGTTGAATTTCAAACGTGTTTTCTGGTTTCCGATTAACCGATTAACGACTTCCGTCTTATCAATAACTATGCTCATCCAATTCCACTTTGCCCCAGAAGGTTTTGTAGACAAAGTAAGTGTAGGTGGCAATCAATGGAATGCCGATAGCGGCCATGATCAGCATGATCTTTAGGGATTTTGATGAAGATGCTGCATTGGAGACTGTAATGTGATGTGCTGGGTCGGCTGTATTGTAAATGATGGTTGGGTAAAGCTCTAAGGCCACAATAACTAACAGCATGGCCAATGTGAGTGAAGAAAATAGAAATGCCTGAAGGAATTTTTTCTTGGTGGCAAGTCTCGGAATATTAGCGATAGCCAAAAAGGCAATTACCGGAATAATAAACATCCACTGGTTTCTGCTGATTTTGTCTGTTAGATGTGGAATGTAGATGAGGGTGTAAACCGTTACCATCGCAAAGCTGACAATAAAAAAGATGATGGCTCTTTTCAGAAACTGATAGACCTGAGCATAGAGCTTTCCTTTGGTTTTCATGCCGAGATAAATAGCGCCATGCATCATAAATGCAGCTAGTGTGGTGACCCCAACCATAATCGCATAAGGGTTCAGGAAGCTCAGCCAATGACCTGTGAATTGCTTGTTTTCATCTAGTGGAATTCCAATGAGGATGTTCCCTAAAACAATGCCCAAGAGCAAGGCCAGTAAAATACTGCTCACACTGTAGCTCACGTCCCACATGGTTCGCCACCACGCCATTTCTTCTTTGGATCTAAACTCTATAGCCACCGCGCGAAAGATCAGGGCGGCCAAAAACAGCATAAAGGGAATATACATGGCCGAAAACATATTGGCATATACCACAGGGAAACCGGCAAAGAGTGCACCGCCACCAATCACCAACCAAACCTCATTTCCATCCCAAACCGGACCGATAGCGTTCAAGGCGATTCTCCTGCTTTCTTCCTTTTTAAAGAATAAATGCCATGCGCCAGCACCCAGATCGAAGCCATCCAAAATGGCATAACCAGAGAACAGGGCTCCTACCACAAGAAACCACCAGGTTGAGTATTCTATGCCTATGAACGTTCCCATATTAGTTGCTAAATGCGTTGCTTACATCTCTTTGTCTTGGCCTTTGATCCATCAATGGCGATTCATCAGGGCCGTGCTTAATCTTTTTATTCAATAGATAAATGAATAAGGTGAAAAGCAAAGCGTAAATCATAAAGAATAGGATAAGGGAGAACAATACCTGATTTGCCGTGACTACTTCAGACAAAGCATCCGAAGTTTTCAAAAGCCCATAAACCACCCAAGGTTGTCTGCCCATTTCTGCTGTAAACCAACCCACCTGATTGGCTATTTGCGGAAGCAGTACCGAAATCACCAATATTTTTAAAAGCCATTTTTGATCAAATAAATTGCCCTTCCACCAATAGAATGTGGCCAGAATAGTTAGACCGATTAAGCCCATTCCTATGGCAATCATGATATGATAGAATTGAAAAACTGCATTGATCTGAGTTGGAATCTCATCTTGAGGAAAGCTGTCCAAACCACGTATGGGTGCATTAAAATCCTGATGAGTTAAGAAGCTGGTGCCTCCGGGAATAGCTAAGCCTGTTACTTCTTTCGATTCTTTGTCTACCCAGCCGAACAGGTATAGATCAGCAGGGGCGTTTTCTTCAAAGTGCCCCTCCATAGCCGCTAGCTTGGCCGGCTGATATTCAGCCACGACTTCAGCAGAAGCGTGACCGGTAACGAGTTGTGCTAAAGAAGAAATCAGTGCAACGCCTAGTGCAATCTTGATGGCCTTTTTGGAAAGCTCTACATGCCTTCCTTTGAGTAGATAATAGGCATGAACGGAGATGATGAGAAATGCTCCGGCCAGAAAAGCACCAATCCATACATGGAGAATTCTTTCAATGCTCGATGGATTGAAAACCATTGCCCAAAAGTCGGTGACCTCCGCCCGGGCATTGATTCCTTCTCCTACTACATGATAACCTGCCGGTGTTTGTTGCCAACTGTTGGCCACTACAATCCAGATGGCTGAAAACATACTGCCCAGCCATACTCCTACGGTGGAGATAAAATGTACCCGAGGGCTTACCTTGTTCCAACCAAAGAGTAAAATGCCTAAGAAACCGCTTTCCAGAGCAAAAGCAAAGATTCCCTCGGCCGCCAAAGCACTCCCGAAAATATCGCCTACAAACCGTGAATAAGTGGCCCAATTGGTGCCGAACTCAAATTCCATTACAATTCCGGTGGCTACTCCAATGCCAAAAGTCAGGGCGAAGATCTTTGTCCAGAATTTAGTGAGTACCTCATAAGTCTTGTCTTTGGTTCGAAGGTATTGCCCTTCCATAAAGACCATGACCAGTCCGAGGCCAATGCTCAAGGGTGGATAGATGTAGTGAAAGGCCACAGTGAAGGCAAACTGGATTCGGGCTAAGATTTCTACATCCATAATGGTTGTATTAGGGGTGGAAAAGCTTCTTCAAAGGTATAGCACGCATACTTTGAAGAAGTAACAACTATTACAATCTTGAACCGAATAAACAGTGATCATGTTCCTGAAAATTTACTTTTTTCTACCAACGATTGGATTGAAATAGTACCCCTAAATCCCCTAAAGGGGACTTTAGCTTTATCAAGTCGAAAAGCTTCATCGCCTTGCCCTCCCGAAGCCTCGGGAAGGGTTGGGGTCAAAGTCCTTTCTGTCCCTGACTTAGTTACCGGAATGTTGCTTAGTCGTCCGACCGCTACAAGCGGTCGGACGACTTGATGGCAGTTTCGAGCTTAGAAATAATTCTGTCGATTTTCAGGCACGAAGGTTTCCTTCTAGCTTAGAGAACTTAAATTAGCCGCATGGATTTTACCCGAAAACCGCTTGCCGAAAGAGTGAGGCCTCAAACGCTTGATGACCTGATTGGACAGGAGCATCTGGTAGGAAAGGAGGGAGTTTTGCGAAGAGCTATTAACGCAGGCAGAATCCCATCTATGATTCTTTGGGGACCACCGGGTGTGGGTAAAACCACCATTGCCAATATCATTGCCAACTCCGTTAAAGCTCCGTTTTTTACCCTGAGTGCTATTAGTTCAGGAGTGAAAGAAGTAAGAGAGGTAATACAAAAGGCCAAGTTTCAGTCGAATACTATTCTTTTTATCGATGAAATTCACCGTTTCAACAAGTCGCAGCAAGATGCTTTGCTTGGGGCTGTTGAAAAGGGAGATATTACGCTGATTGGTGCCACTACCGAAAACCCGTCATTTGAAGTGAATTCCGCTTTGCTATCGAGAAGCCAGGTGTATACGCTCAAGGCACTTTCTAAAGAAGACTTGTTCCGTTTGATAGAGCAGGCTTTGGCAAAGGATGAAATCCTCAGCAAGCGACAAGTAGAGCTGAAAGAAACGCAGGCACTGTTTAATATTTCAGGTGGAGATGCTCGCAAATTGCTCAATCTGCTAGATCTGGTAGTTCAGAATATTGAAGACGATCCGGCCGTGGTCACTGATGAGTTGGTCAAAGACATTGCCCAGCAACGAGTAGCGACTTATGATAAAGCCGGAGATATGCATTACGATGTGATCTCAGCTTTTATTAAATCCATTCGTGGAAGCGACCCTAATGCTGCAGTGTATTATTTGGCCCGAATGATTGAAGGTGGTGAGGATATCAAATTCATTGCGCGCAGGCTGGTGATTCTGGCTTCAGAAGATATTGGCAATGCCAACCCTACTGCTTTGGTAATAGCAACCAATGCCTTTCAGGCCGTGAATATGATTGGCTACCCTGAAGGTCGGATTATACTCTCTCAGGCTGTGACTTATCTGGCCTCATCGCCTAAAAGCAATGCGGCTTATATGGCGATCAATAAGGCACAAGATTTAGTTCGAAAAACCGGTGATTTGTCCATTCCAATGCCTATTCGCAATGCCCCAACCAAACTGATGAAGGAAGAAGGTTATGGTCAAGGCTATAAGTACAGCCATGATTATCCGGGAAACTTTGTGCAGCAAGAGTTTCTGCCTCAGGAAATAAAAGGCACTAAACTTTACGATCCGGGAAGTAATGCACGCGAAGATGAAATGCGTAAACGCTTGAAAGCTATGTGGAAGGAGAAGTACGGCTACTAAGCTTGAAGCGTGAAGTCGGAAGCTTGAAGCTTGAGGACGGAAGTGACCTTTGCGATCTCCGCGAACTCTGTGGTGAAGATTAACCGCAAAAAACGCTAAGGGCGCAAAGGTTGAATTATTATTTCAATTCAAGATTCTCTGGATTTTGTCGAGTATCCCAAATCGAAAGAATGAATAATTCATCAACATTGATTTCATAGAACATAATGTAATCACGAATTATTTTGGCTCGAACATTCTCCAAATCAGTTCGCTTGCCAATTTCGGGGTAATCGATAATTAGGTTTATTGCTTCTTTGAATAATCTATTGAGCTTTCGGGAGTATGTTTTGCTTTTGTTTCTTTTGAACCAAAAATCTAGAATTTCCTTACGCTCTGTTTGAGCTCTTGGCGACCAAATTACTCGTTTAACCATTGGTCAATTTCATGGTCGGCTTGCCCTGAGTCTATTCCTTGCCCTTTTTTGATTTGTTCCCGAGCCTCCATGATGTTGGCACGCTGCCCATCTGATAAGAGATAAATAGAATCATCGGAATTTATGGCAAGTAGACGCATGAGGTCGTCTATCACAGACTGATCCTTTATTTCATTGATCTTCGAAATCAACTTTGCTTTATCTTCAGCTAAGGGAGTAGACATAGCTTCAAGTTAATTATAATCCCTCTCAAATCATGCCATTGCTGGTTGTTTTCTATTGAGGGTAGGAGTTTTAATTGAGAACTAATTTTCCATAACTTCAAAGCACAAAGCAGACTTATGAGACTATTCAAAAATATATCGCTTCTGGCTGTTCTGGCCTTGATTTATTCCTGTGGAGGTTCATCCACTGAAACCGCAGAGCTCGATGTTCAGATGGACACGCTATCTATCGACAGGCATTTGCAGGTATTGGCTTCCGATGATTTTATGGGTAGAAAGCCTTTTACGGAAGGGGAGGAGAAAACCATTCATTATCTGGAGTCCGAATTAAAGGCTATGGGTGTGGCTCCCGGTAATGGCGACTCATACTTTCAGGATGTACCTTTGGTAGAAATTACCGGAACGCAATCACCAACCATGGTGGTCAAAGGCAAGGGTCAAACCATGACCTTCGAAACCATGAAAGATGTGGTGGTTTATACCGAGAGAACGGACGAGGTTGTGGGTATTGAAGACTCTGAGTTGGTATATGCCGGTTATGGCATTGTAGCTCCCGAATATGGATGGAATGACTATGAAGGGCTGGATGTAAAAGGCAAAACTGTGGTGGTTTTGGTGAACGATCCGGGTTTTAGTTCTGGTGATTCCACTTTTTTCAAAGGAGAAGAAATGACCTACTATGGTCGATGGACTTATAAGTATGAAGAGGCTGCCAGACAAGGCGCTGCTGGTGTATTGATAGTTCATGAAACTGTTCCGGCTGGTTACCCTTGGTTGGTAGTTCAAAGCTCGTGGACAGGTTCCAAACTAAATCTTGACGATCCGAATGCCGGCTACAAATGCCCAATTCAAGGTTGGATTACCAGAAATACTGCAGTTGAATTATTCAAAGCTGCCGGAATTAAAGACTATTCTGAGATAGCCAAAACCAAAGATTTCAAACCTATTCCTATGGGCTTAACTGCTTCGGTTAGTGTGACTAACGAAGTAAAGCGTGATATGTCGAGAAATGTAGTGGGTATCGTAAAAGGCTCTGTAAGACCAGACGAATACATTATCTATTCAGCGCATTGGGATCATCTGGGTGTGGGCGAACCAATCGATGGCGATTCCATTTACAATGGGGCTCATGACAATGCTTCCGGTACCACTGGCCTATTGGCTATTGCCGAAGCCTTTGCCGGGCTGGAGAAAAAGCCGGAACGATCGGTGGTCTTCCTTTTCGTGACGGCCGAAGAACAGGGACTTCTTGGTTCGGCATACTACGCTCAAAACCCGATTTTCCCTCCTAACCAAACCGTAGCGAATATCAACATTGATGGCCTGCCGGCTTATGGCGAAATGAAAGATCTGACCATTACAGGTTATGGCCAGTCGGAGCTAGATGATTATGCGACAACGGCTGCTGAGAAACAAGGGAGATACGTTATTCCTGACCCCGATCCAGGAAAAGGCTACTTCTTCCGATCAGATCATTTCAACTTTGCTAAAGTGGGTATTCCTGCATTGTATGCTTCTGGTTCTTATGAGTCTAAGGAGAAAGGTGTGGAGTATATTGAAGAGAAAACGAAGGAGTATCTCGCAGTAAAATATCATCAGCCTCAAGATAACTATGAGCCGGAGGAATGGGACTTAAAAGGTATCGTTCAAGATGCCAAGTTACTCTTTAACGTGGGCTACAGATTGGCCAATGAAACCTACTGGCCACAATGGAATGAAGGTTCTGAGTTTAAGGCGAAGAGGGATTCTGATATGAGTATGAAGAAGAAGTGATCTCTCCGGTCTTCAACCACCTCCCCTTGAATTAAGGGGAGGGTTTAAATGTGTATCTCTATTTTGTTTTCACTTTTACCCCAATATTCGATTTAACATCGAGTTTATTAAAGAGGTATTTGGTCCAAGTAATGGTGTTACTGTTTGTGCGCGTATACTCATCGTTAGAAAATTTTTTGATTTCGTTTTCGAACGAGATCTCTTGGGTATACTTCATATCGGACAGAAACATTTCTACAAACTCCATGTCTAGTTCTTCAGAACCACCAGCCTCTTCTTTAATGGATTTCATGATTTGATCTAACATTACATTCTGGTTGGTACGAATTATTTCGCCCCCTTTCTGTTCATAAAGTGTGTATTGCTCTATGTCCAATGGAGATGATTCATCGTGATAATAGGCACTGATGCCTTGGTTAAGTGCTTCGAGGTTAGCAAATTCAAACGACATTTCAATAGTAAAATTGGTGGTGTCGAAGTTGGCTTTAATGTTACTAATACCTTCTATACCTCCCATTTTTCGGGTTAAGGTGGAGTCCCCCATTTTTATTTCATTCATCAGGTCTTTCATATCCAGCTCTTCACCATAGCCGGCAAGCAAAGACTTCATTCCGGACATATTGATGGCAAAGGTGTATGTGCCACCTCCATTGGATCGGAAAAAGACTCTTTCGAGCATTTCCATACATGAGGTAGTGCTTAGTAAACAAAAAATGACCAGTAGGGAAACTGTGCGTCTTGAATTCATAATACAATAATTGGTTATTTAAATATGGTGAAATAGTTCAGTATCTAAAATGCCTACTACCTCTGAAGATGAGGTATATTTTCCGATAACAAAAGATATAGGGTAGCTTTAAACCCAAAGGTAGGACTATCTATACCCGGAAAATGACTTCTTCGTTCGGAATTCTGAACCTTTCAGAATAAATGCCTCCTTCTGCCGAAGGCCCGCAACCAATAACCATTACGATCTCAGCCTTTCGGGGAAGTCTTAGGAAGCTTTTGATTCTGAGGGAGTCCATTCCTTCCATCGGGCAAGTATCATAACCTTCGGCCTTCATGCTCATCATAAAGTTTTGAGCTGCAAGTGCAGCGCTTTTATGAACAGAAATTCGGATATCCGTTCGATTGCCATGGCGCACCATTGGGCGCTTGAGGCCAACAAAAAAGTAAATGCACTTTTTAAGAAAGCCCCAAAGGTCGAACCAGTCGCTCCAATAATACTTGGGTATAAGGTTCCTGTAGTAGTTCATAGCCCGCTGTGCTTGCTTAGACTTAGCATCGGGATAGACTCTTTTCATTTCCTGAACCAATGCTTTCTGCCTTTTTCGCCAAAGGTCTCTGCGGGCTACCACCACTACCAGTTCTCGGGCTGTTTTGGCCGCCTTTTGGTTCATACACATCCAGGCTACCTGTTTTTTGGCCTCATCTGATTCAACCCTGTAGAACTCCCAAAGCTGCATGTTGCTACTATTTGGGGCTAGAACGGCTCTTTCAATACTTCTCTGTACAGCTTCATCATCGAATGGAGCTTCTTGATCGTAGATTCTTACCGACCTTCTTTCCTGAACTAGCCGATCGAAAATTTTGGTTGCTTCTTTCATCTTAGTAAACCAGAGGTAAGAGTGTTTGAGAAAGAAGTACAAGCAAGGCAATGGCTATAAGATTGAGCACCAGACCTGCCCTAATCATTTCTTTCATGCGTATCATTCCGCTGGAAAAAACAATTGCATTGGGGGGCGTGGAGATAGGCATCATAAAGGCATAGCTGGCGGCAAGGGTAACCGGTAGAGTGAGATATACCGGATTCATGTCGAGTGTTTGCGATATGCCTATAACCACTGGAACAAAGATGACTGTGAGAGCTACATTGCTCATAATTTCGGTCATAAAAAGCATGAAGGCCGTTAGCCCGGCAATTAGTAGAATGGTATTTAATTCGCCTCCCCCGGCAATACTCTCTCCCACAAACTCTACTATGGCCGATTTCTCCATGGCTTTGGCCAGTGTGAGCCCGCCTCCAAAAAGCAAGAGTATGCCCCAGGGTAGTTTACGGGTATATTCCCATTCGAGCAGGAACTTGTTTTCCTTAAGCTTTATGGGAGTAATGAACATAAGAGTACCACCTGTTACCGCTATCACCGAGTCGTTTAGTAGATCGGTGTTTAACCAGTTGTTAATGCTTCCTCTCAAAATCCATGTAAGGGCTGTAAGCACAAATATGGCCGCTACATATTTCTCGGGTTTCGAAATTTTACCAAGGCTTTTTAATTGTTCATCAATTACTTCGGCCGATTCGGACAATGATTTGAGACCACTCGGGTACATTACTTTGGTAATAACCAAATAGCTGATGGTCAGCATTAGACAACAAATGGGGAGGCCAATCATAAGATAGCGCGCGAAGGTTATCTCATAACCGATCATGTCGTTCATAAAGCCTACCCAGGCCACATTGGGCGGAGTTCCAATAATAGTTGCAGTTCCACCCACATTGGCTGCATAGGCAATTCCTAGCATTAGCCCCAGAGCAAAACGCCTTTTGCCTTTGGTTGCGCTTTCATCAATGTCTAACAACTGGGTGATAGATAGGGCTATGGGGAGCATCATAACGGTGGTGGCTGTGTTGCTAATCCACATAGATATAAAAGCTGTAGTAAGCATAAAGCCTAAAATGATGCCATTGGGGTTAGTGCCGGTTTTCTTTATAAGGGTTAGGGCAATTCGCTTGTGCAGATTGTGCCTTTCCATACCCAAACCAAGCATAAAGCCTCCCATAAATAGAAAGATGATTTTGTTGGCATAGGGAGCAGTGGCTTCATCTACCGTAAACACCCCGGTCAATGGAAAAAGAATAATAGGCAACAAAGCTGTTACCGGTATAGGAGCGGTTTCGGTAATCCACCATATAATCATCCAAAGGGCTATACCGATCACTTTCCATGCTTCGGCACTCAGGGCATCGCCAGGTTGAATAAACTGGATAAGGAAAAACAAGAGCGGCCCGGCAATCAGGCCAAACAGTTTTGCTCCAAAAAACTGTGGTTCTTTCAAGGTGATTGTGCTTTTCGTGAAGACCGAAAATAGTATAAAAATTTGATGGAGTGAAGGCCTGTTTGTTTAGTCGGGGATAGGCCCATCAACGAAAAAAGCCCCATTTGGGGCTTTTCTCATCTTCAACCTTAAAATACTAAAAACTAACTAACTATGTTTTAAACGTCTTCTCCTGGAATTAAATTCTGATGAGCTTTATTGGGCTCCTTTCTTTCAGAATTAACTTCTGTCTATTAGACGCTCTGTAGGCTCAAATGGTTTCAATAAGAATAAAAATTTTCGGTTAAAATCTGTTAATGATCTAATGTACCAGACAAACGGCCAATTGAGCTGATGGAACACTGTTCGATACTCAATATTCCCTTTGGTCGTGCGATATTATGTTCTATTTTTGCCACAAATTTAAACCCATAGCAATGAGCGTTTTAGTGAATAAGGATTCAAAAGTGATTGTGCAGGGATTTACCGGTTCTGAAGGTACATTCCACGCAGGTCAAATGATAGAATATGGAACGAATGTGGTTGGTGGTGTAACACCGGGAAAAGGTGGCCAATCGCACTTAGACAGACCTGTTTTTAATACCGTAGCCGATGCCGTGAAAGAAACAGGAGCGGATGTTTCGATCATTTTTGTTCCACCGGCATTTGCGGCCGATGCCATTATGGAAGCAGCCGATGCCGGCATTAAGGTAATCATTGCTATTACTGAGGGTATTCCTGTAAAAGATATGGTTGTGGCCAAAGAATACCTTAAAGGAAAAGATGTTACTCTTATTGGTCCTAACTGCCCGGGAGTCATTACTCCGGAAGAAGCCAAAGTCGGAATTATGCCCGGTTTTGTGTTTAAGAAGGGTAGAGTAGGGCTGGTTTCCAAGTCAGGAACCCTAACCTATGAGGCTGCTGATCAATTGGCTAAAGCCGGTTTGGGAATTTCTACTGCCATTGGTATTGGTGGCGACCCAATTATTGGCACACCAACTAAAAATGCGGTGCAGCTGTTGATGGAAGATGATGAAACCGATGCCATTGTTATGATTGGTGAAATTGGTGGAAACTACGAAGCCCAGGCTGCAGAGTACATTAAGTCTACCGGAAATAAAAAACCTGTAGTTGGCTTTATTGCCGGCCAAACAGCTCCTCCGGGTAGAAGAATGGGCCATGCCGGTGCCATTATTGGAGGTGCTGAAGATACTGCTGAAGCCAAGATGAGAATTATGGCCGAATGTGGAATCCATGTAGTAAAATCTCCTGCAGATATTGGTGAAACCATGGCCAAAGTGCTGAAAGGATAATTCCTATTCATAGATATTGCGAAAAGGCCGGTAATTTACCGGCCTTTTTTGTTGCTATGGTATACAATTTTTTTCCCGGACCACTAATTAAAATGACAGGGTTACTTCCTTATGACACCAATTATGCCTTGCTACCATTTGTATCTTCATCAATGGCTCTTATAAGGTGTTGTAAAACGCAGCTTATGATAGAAGTTTAGTTCTATGCAATCTAAATTGTAACCCCATAAAATGATTCTTTCTAAAAAGAGAGGAGTGATAATTAAAAGGGTTGTGCGCGGGAGGAAGGTAATCAGACAGGTGTGCAATAGTGGGGTTGGGATATTGCGGCTTATGGAGCTAGAGCAGAATAAAAAGTATAACGGCCACAAGAATAATTACCTCAAAATTATCAGAAACCTTGCTTACAAATTTTGAAATGGTATTGATGGCTTTTTCAGTCATAGGGTTTCAGGGTTAGGGGTAAATGGGAACCACCTTCTGCGGTTCCCATTTCCAAGAGACTCAACTAAATCAGACTACTATATGAATCTTTACTGACGATGTAAAGGTCTCACAGATTACTTCCGTACTCAATACCCTGATCTAGGTATTTTTTTAAAAAAACAGCGTATGCTTTTAAGTTTTGTCAGGTTACTTGGTAAGAGTAACCACATAATTGCCGGGTACGCCTGCTGCCACGTTTTGGTCGGTTTTTCTAAATGAAAAGGCAAAACGAGTAGAGCTTAGCTCGGTAATGGTTATTTCCTTACCGCTTTCTGTAGTTACCTGGTCGTCCGATGTTCCCACCCAGTTCCATGTTCCTGTAGCAGGAAAAAGTTCTCCAGCATTGGTAGTGGTGTAGGTTTTATTTCCTATACGAAGGGTAAAGCCTTCATAGCGGTTAGAGACATTGCTGCCATCCAGGGTTATAGACCCTCCATTTTCCAGGCTCCAGGTAGCTTCCATTACTTCCTGGGCTATTTCTTGAGGAGTCTTTTGAGGGGTATCATCACCACCACCTTTACAAGAGGCGGTGGTTAACAAGATGATTCCCAGCATTAGACTCTTCAGCAACATATAGTTTGTTCTAATGATCTTCTGTTTCATGCTGACTTACTTTACAATGATTAGCTTTTTCACCACACTGCCCTTATCAGAAGATATTCTGATAAGGTAAGTGCCGGCCGGATAAGTACCTGTATCCAGCTCTACCTTTGATTCCTGCACCTTTTGTTTGCTCCAAACGCTGTTGCCATTTAAGTCTACAATGGCAAGGTCCGGTTGAATATGAGGTAGCTGAGTTAGGTCTATGGTCACAACATCACGAGCCGGATTGGGATACAACCCAATCTGGGTTGCCTTAAGCATATCGTCATCAAGCCCGGTAACAATTGTTCCTTCACCCACCACGTTGATTCGTGTTTCGCCTACGGTCGATTGCATTACTATTTCGCCACTGTAGGTTTTGGCTTCGTCCGGGGCAAAAGTTACTATTACATCAGCAGAACTGCCAATGGCTACATTAAACGCAGTTTTATCGGCAGAAAAGCCTTCTGGTAACGCAATAGAAGAAACTTCAATTTCTGTATCTCCTGTGTTTTCCACGGTAAACGTAAGGGTAGAAGTTTCTTCAATATCAGTGGTTGCAAATACCAACCCGTCAATAGCGGCTATTGAAGGTTCGGCCACATTGTTTACAGTAATCGTCAAGGTTTTATCCAGCGTATTGCCACCGCCATCAGTGGTGGTAACTATCACTGTATAACTCGCTTTGGTTTCGAAATCTACTGCTGCGGCAGTAATTAGATTGCTACCGTCAATGCTAAAGGCATCATTGTCATTGCTTCCTGAAGCCAGACTGTAAGTAAAGCTGTCGTTAGCATCTTCATCGGTAGTACTAAGTACGCCCACTACGGTGCCTTCATCCACATTTTCATCAATTGAACTGGCCGATATACCAATGTCGGTTGGTGTTTCATTGACATCCGTTACGGTAATGGTAAAGCTGCTGGTAGTAGACAGGCCTCCGCCATCAGTGGTTTTCACTCTTACCGAATAGCTGCTCTTAGTTTCGAAGTCCAGACTGTTTTTAGACACCAGTTTTCCATTGCTAATGTCAAAGCCGCTGTTGTCTGTGTCTCCAGCACCTGAAACCAGGCTGTAAGTAAAGCTGTCTCCATTGTCCGGGTCGGTAGTGCTCAAACTACCCACTTCAGCATTGATTCCGCTGTTTTCAGCCAGGCTTAAATTACTCAGGCTTAGCGCGGTAGGAGCTTCGTTTACATTGGTCACCACAATGGTAAAAGACTTCTGGTAAGTAGCTCCGGCCGCATCGGTGGTTTGCAGTCTTAGATTAAGACTGGCTGAGCTTTCAAAGTCAATAGCTGCATTGGTTACCAAATTGCCATTGGCAATGGCAAAGACATCATTATGCTCTGCACCCGATCCGGATACCAGAGTATAGGTAAATGAGTCTCCGGCATCTACATCGGTAGTTGAAAGACTTCCTATTACTGTACCTATGTCGCTGTTTTCGGCTACTGTTATTGCCGAAAGGGTCAAATCGGTGGGAGTGTCATTGGTATTCACTACCGTAAGTACCAATTCGTCCGAGGCAGAGGCCCCATCAGGATCTGTAGCGGTTATGGTAATATTCACCGTACCGACATCATCATTGCCCGGGGTTCCGGTAAAGCGATTGTTGGTTGCATCAAAGGTTAACCAATTTGCTCCGCTAAAAGTGGCCGAGAGAGTTAGATTATCTCCATCTACATCATTAAAGATTGAGCTACTGATAAATGAGCTCAGTAATACATCTTCAGTAGCAGTGATATCCGCAGCAGGAGATACCACCACAGGGGCATCGTTGGTATTGGTAACAGTAATGCTAAACTGCTGTCGTACACTGCCGCCCGAACCATCACTTGCGGTAATATAGAAGGAGGTATTTCCCACATCATCATTGCCTGGCGTTCCGCTCAAAGAGCCGTTGTCAATGCTTAGCCATTCAGGACCACCCTCTATACTGTAGCTCAGGTTATCACCATCCACATCGGCAAACAAACCGGACAATGCTTGCTCGTAAGCAGCATCTTCCAAAGCGGCCGCAATAGTTGTAGAAATGACTGTTGGCGCATCGTTTACAGAAAGTACGTTTACCGTAAACTGACGAGTGGCGGTAAGTTCACCATCAGAAACAGTAACGGTAATGGTTGTACTGCCCGAAGCATTGGCAAGGGTTGGGGCAGAAAGTGTTATACCATTGCTTCCTTTACTTATGCCAATAGCTGTAGAAGCAATGAGCGATTCGTTAGATGAAGTGGCTGTGAAGCTGAGGTCTGAAGCGTCTGTATCTATATCTTCAAACGTTATATACAGATCGCTCAACAGGCCATCTTCCTGAATGCTTTGTGCACTGACAGAACCCAGGGTAGGGGCATCGTTTACGGCATTTACATTAATCTGAAATGAGGTAAATGAAGTTTTCCCATTCGCACTGGCTATTACTAAAATGGTCTCTGTGCCATTGAAGTTTGCCTCGGGAGTCAACACCAGATCCGTGCCATTCAGCGATGAGCTCACCTTTGAAAGACCTCCAATAGTGTAGGAGAATTGAGCGGAAGGATCGCCTGTGTCAGCAAAAACACCACTCAAATCTACTGTGTAGGCTCCGGCATCTTCATCAATGCTCACGTTATCTATAGTTGCGGCTGTAATGTCACTACTATTGCCCTGAATATTGAAAGTAACGGTTTGCGATACAGAGAGCTCTCCATCACTTACAGTAATGGTTACGTCTTCACTACCACTCTGCCCTTGAATTGGAGTAACGGTAAGGTTGTTTTGCTCTACCGAAAGCGTGAACAGAGTGCCGGTAGCATTATGAGTGAAGGTAAGGTTAGCATCTGATGTTTCCACGTCATCGAAGTATAGCCCAAGATTCATTATATAAGCGGGCTGAACATCTACCAGGTTTTGGGCGGGAATGGTGGCTACTGAAACGGGAGCATCGTTTACCGGGTTAATGGTAAGGCTAAATGTCTCTGCTGCCGAAACAGAAGTATTGGTTCCCAGGCGGTCATCGGCTGTTACACTAAAGTTTATAGTACCGAAGTAATTGGCCGAAGGAGTTACTGTTAGCACATTCCCATTGATGGAAACGGTGGCTACACCGGCTATATCGGGGGTTGCTTTGTAAGTGAACAATGGCACTGCAGCATCAACATCAGTGGCAGATAGCGTGTATGTAAATACATTGTCTTCATCTATCACCTGATCGCTAATTGAGGCCATAATTGGGGCATCGTTCACGGCAACAACCTCTACTTCAAAGGTTTCTAACTTTGAATATGCCTCGCTGGTGCCTTCTTCTTCTACCAGTACCGTAATGTTTACCTTTCCATTAAAGTTGAGGGCCGGAGTTAACGTTAGCTGGCCATTGCTTACTGTGGCCGCTACCTGATTGGCATTAGATGAAGTAACGGTAACTATAAGGTCGTTATCTACATCGGCAAAGTTCAGGTCTACGGTTCCGGCTTCCTCTTCATTTAGTTGCTGATCGGCAATGGCCGAAAGTGTTGGCGGGTCGTTTACATCTACCACCTGCACTTTGGCAAACGCGGAAACCGAAGCTTCTCTGTCGGCACTGGTCACTGTAAACTCCAGCGAATCTAAATAACCCACATCGCCTACCGGGCTATAAAACACCGTCCATTGTGCCAGGTTGGCGGAAGACTTTACCAAAACAGGGTCGGTAATAGAGCCTTTCTTGGGGTTGGTAGTTATAGCTATTGAGGCATTGTTAAGGTCAAAGTCACCTAATTCTACGGCAAACAAGTTCATAGAAACGGCCGTATTTTCCGGAGTTTCTTTCTCCGAAGCAAAACTGAAGAATAGCCCATCGGAAGAAGTTTGATTGGTAAGGCTTTTTGTGTCTCCGTTTTGAGTAAAGAATCGGGTATCCGAATCTAAATGGCTAATAGTACCACCACTGCCGTTGCTTGTATTGGTCAAAACAAACAGGTCATCGTCACTAAATCCGGAACGTGTTTTAACCAAAACGGTAATGATGGCTTTTTCAGCACTAAACAGGTAGGGATGGTCCGTTTTGCTCACACTAATGGTTTGGGTGAGTGTATTGGAGTCTTGTGTGAAACTCTCCAGGCTAAAGCCGGAATTTACAATGGATACCTGTTTTGGAGCCGAAGGATTAGATAGGTCTATATAGCCAATGTCTATGGTGTAGTTGGCATTGAACCGTGAATCGGTCAGTGTCAGGGCCAGGGTTTTGGCACTTTCTGAAGAAGAGGCAACGGTCAGATTCGTGATTTCATGTGCTTCATCGGCCACGTTGAAAGTAAAGGGCAGCATGGCCACTTCAGATTCTAGTTTCTCGCCTTCAACTTCTATGGCTTTGAACCGAATGGTGTCTTTGTAACCATTTTTGGGCAATAGGCTACCGGCCGGTGTAAACGTAAAACGTCCTGCACGAGCACCTGATACTGTTAATTCTCCATTTTCGGGCCCTTGAGTCACCTCGAACCTTATAGCGTCTCCATCCGGGTCGAAACCATTGAGACGCAGTACATCGCCAAGTTTATAGAATACCGATCGGCTTGCCGATATGGCTATTGGTGCCTGATTGGGCTCTATTTTTTCAACCAATGGTACCACAAAGCCAAAGTTGCCTTTGGATTGGGTTTGGCCATCGGTAGCGGTAAGCAAGGTACTCGCACCATTCTGCCCTACGGAAATAAAGCTGGTGTTTATACCCCCTGAAAACCATCCTCCACTGGCTGTGGTCATACGCTTGTTTCGCGCATTATCGGTAGAGCCTTCCTGTGCCTGCATTGGCAAGGCATAGAGGGCTACCATCAGAAGGGTTGCCAGGTATCTGACTGTTTTTGATCGTTTAATGCTAATCATGTCTGATTATTTTTGATCAGCGTTAACAGTTTTAGGGGTGTTTAAAAGCAAGGCTTCAATTTTTGCCAAACGCTCTTCCAAGGCCTCTACTTTGTTGGCCTCGGCTTTGAGCTGGCCATTTTCTGCTTTGAGCGCTTCTACCTGAGCCGTAAGTTCTTTTACAGCTTCAACCAAAAGGGCGGTCATTTCTCCATAGTTCACAGCCTTAAAGCCATCTTCTTTGGTTATAACCAGTTCTGGGGCTACTTTTTCTACTTCCTGAGCGATAAAGCCAATTTTGTTTTCAGGTCGGCTTGTATCTTTCCAGTTATAGCGTACACCTCTCAGATTATTTACCATGGCCAGGCCGGAGGTTAGGGTACTTACATTGGTTTTGAGACGAGCATCAGAGGTTTGATTGATAGAAACAGCACTGATATTGCCTGTAAAGTCACCATTACCGTTCCCGTCAAGGTAGATGTGGTTGTTATTTAAACCATCTAAAGCAATGTGACTATATACATCGGAAGCATCATTATTGAAGTCTGCGCCTCCATACATTCTTATACCTGTGCCTGCTGAACTGTTTAGGTTGAAGTCTCCAGAATATGTGCCTGCATTCGAAATATTTACCTGCATATCTACTAAGGACGGCCTATAGGTACCTCCGTTTCCATCGGACTTTTCAAAGTCGCTCATCATTTGGAAAATGGGTTTCTTTAGCCCATCACTTTCCCATGATTTAACACCTAGATTTATGCTTGAATAACTGGAGTTGTTCATGTCAAACGAGCCATAGTCCACTCCATCTTTTTGATTAATATTAAGGGCAATTAGATCTGGGAAGTAAGAGCCTCCGTTTCCGTCATTAACTGATGTCGCTCCTCGCATTGCGAAGAAAGCCAGGTCGGCATTTTCCCAATCCTTTCCGCCCATAAAGAAGTTTGATGAGCTTGGACCTTCCAGTGCGAGTCGTCCACCAGTTGTTCCGTTAGCAAACATTTGTGCGAGTGTTCTGTTGCTGCCATCTGAAATTCGGAATTGCCCTATTTCTTCACCACCTCCTGGCAACCAGCCACTTTGAACGCGGCCTTTGGCTGTGCCATCGGCATTGCGGGCGATCATATTGCTCCAAGGGTTGGCATTGCCAACGAGTTGGTAGGTAACACGTGTTTCACCAATTTCTGAAATTCCTGCGTGCTGCTCGAGGTACGCACCACCACCAGAGTAGGTGAGCATTCTCATGTTGGCTCTTCCCAATGAATCGTTGAGGTGAATAAGACCTGCTTTTTCTCCATTGGAGTCTATGAGCACATTTACTGAGTCAACGGCACTCATTAGCTTGATAGAACCTGAATTTTGCTCGTTCACCTCAAGGCGGGTTTTGCTGTTGTGGTCTACTATATTGAGCATGGCTTGCAGATTGTCTTTGCTCATAACGGCAGCTGCTTCTCCTTCTTTGCCTAGTTGCAATAGGCCTTGTTGCTTTCCGTCACCAAAGTCCTGAATGGACATGAATACTCCTTCCATTGGAGAGAAGTTGCCGGGATTATCCGGATTTTCGATTCTCTTGCCAAACATTTGCAATACCGGCAAGTCCGATCCTCCTTCTTCCCATACTCTTGCTCCCATGTAGAAATTCTGGCTGGTATTGCCCCACAAGGAGAGCTGCCCATGCGGGTGTTGGTCGGCTACCCATTCGGCTATTCGGCCGGTTGCTCTTAGCTGCGCCATGGCCCTGTCTAATGAATCGTAAAGGTGTAGCAAGCCTCCTGTGCGATAGGAGTCGCTGCCAATGAGCGAGCGCCTGGTTTTATTGTGGCCAAAGGTAAGCACCGAACCAGAGTGATTTGGTTCGTAATAGTTGAGCTGTACTTTAATACTGTCTTCCGGATTAGAACCGTATACATTCAGGTTGTTTCCTCCGTGCACAGCCACATCTCCTTCGAACCATCCGGCCCAGTTTTCTACGCCATTCATGGCACGGCCCCATATGGCTTTGTTAATGCCATAGCCTTCGGCTCTTCCTAAAATACCTTTGTTTTCTATTTCTGTATTGTCTTCTCCTCCTACAGCGGAGATACCGGCAACTCCAATATTGTCTACCCCAACATTACCTAGGGCCCAACCACTTACACCGGTGTTTCCCCATGGGTTAGACTGGCCGTAGCCTACCACCCCGTTGTTGTAAGAGCCTTCTTCATATCCTGTGGCACCATTGCCCGGACCTCCGGCTAACCCTAGTACCCCGGCATTGTTTCGTCCGGCTCCAAAGGCTTGTCCTCTCACACCTTCGTGGCTGCCGTTGCCCTGGCCTATTGCGCTACCTATTATGGCAATGCCTCCTTGTTCATTTCCTTCGAGGGAGATTACGTTGCCTCTGAGGGCGGTTTTGAACCCTGCTCCGGTCATATCTACCTGAATACCTCTTTGGGTTCCTCTGTTCAGGTTGTCTGAGGAAATATTGAAATAGAAGATGGTGTCTGAGTCTGTAGTAGAGTTATCTATGCTTATTCTTCTGGGGAGGTCATCGGTAGGGCCAATGGGTTTTGGCGAGAATGGAGCAAGTAGCTCTGTGGTTCCCAATACGGTGTTGCCAATGCTAATGGTAAGCGTACGGCCACTTACTCCATGAAAAAGGTCTTCGGGCATTGGGTTTACCGAACCGAGTGTAACAGCATAGAGGCCTTCTATAATCTGAACATTGCTCTGGGTCTCTGTCCAGCTGTTGCCTTCACCAAGATCTATTAAAAAGGTAAAGTTACGTTCACCGGTAACCGGTGTTCCATTTTCATAAAGGGTTCCCTGAAAGCTCATTTTTTTGCCTTCCTGAACCTGAGCTGCACCGTCTTGTAAAGGCAAAGCCATAGTGGCAGGTATGCCCAAAACCAGTGCGAAACTAAGAACGAGGAGTAGTCGTTTTTTCATTTTTGTTAACATTTTGGTTGTGATAATTTTTTTTGACTTATGTTGATATGCTGGTTTGGGCAAGAATGGCGGGGAGAACCGTGTGTACTCCCCAACCAAGAGACTCAACTAAACCGACTATATTTCTTTTATTGCCTTTTATGGTTAGCCCATAAAAGGGAGCAGAACCAAAGCCCAGTCGGCACTGGAGTGCAGGCCAAGTTTGTTTCTGATGTTCTTCCTATGTTCATCATAGGTAAGCACCGAAATGGAAAGGGCCGATGCTATGTCGCTTCTGGAACTGCCCTTAGCCATATGCGTGAGAATCTCAACCTCTCTGGCAGAGAGAAGCTCAAGAATTCTCTTCTTGTCTTTAGTCTGAATTTTGTTGGTCATTGGAATGTGTGGGTACCCTAATTGGAGTACTGATTGTTGTTACTCAATTTGGTGAATGGGCGGCCCAATTTCAGATAAATGTCATGACTGACGGGTTAGTTGTCATGAACGACATATTGAAAAAGCCTTGTGAATAGAAGGGGGTGGCTTGGTGTTGTCACGAACAACGTTAAAAGTAGTACTAAATGTCAGGCGGTGTTGCGCAGCAGTTCGTCTATGTCGTCCTTAAAGCTGCGGCTCACACTAATCTCTGTGTCGTCATTAAGTACCAATTTTGATTTATAGATAGACTTTACCTGGTTTAGATTTACAATAAAGCTTCTATGAACCTGAATGAAATTATTGGGTAGTTCATCCATGAGGCTTTTAAGAGAGTTTCTGTCAATTTCCGGTTTGGTTTTGCTGGTCAAATGAAATTCCAGGTATGGACCATCGGAACGAACAAAGCGGAGGTCACTGAGCTTTATCAAGGCCTTGCTTTTAAGACTTATAAACTCTACCTCCTGAGTTTGACTCTGCGCTTCTTCCAGCTGGCTTTTTAACTGGCTCAGCTCGGTAGATTTTACTACGTTGTCTTTTTTAACTCGGTGATAGTATCTGTATACAATTGAAAGTACTGTTAAAAGTATCAGGCTTAGGGCAATCACCTGAAAGGTAAGCCCCTGATAAAACTCTTTAGAGGAGCTCTCTTCTTCAAGGCGCTCGTTAGCATCGAGCAGGGCCAGTTGGTTTCTTTGTTCAATCAGTCGGTTGGTCTGAACGGCTTCTTTGGCCGCCAGGCCCAGGTCGTTGTACATTTTCTGATATTGAAGCGCCAACTCAGTGTCGCCAAGCCCTTCATGGATTTGCGCCACAAGCTCAAAGCCATTCTGACTCATGTGTATAATGCTATTTGTATTGATGAACTGCTCGAAGGTTTTAGATGCCTGGAGGCCTTTCTGCCACTGGCCACTGGCTATATAGAGCTCCATTTTGGCAAGTAGCAGGTCGGTGTAAGCAGGTGGAGGAAAACGGTGTTGCTTGTAAAAATCGTCTGCGTTGTTAAGTAATGTTTCGGCCAGCGGAAATTGTTGACGTTCCATAGCAATTCTACCCAACTCTATTTGGGGTTTTAGGGCTTGCTGCCAATTGTTGGTTGTTTGGGCTTTGTTAAGGGCTTTTTGATAGTAGAAATGAGCAGAGTCTGAAAGGTTAAGCTGTTTGAAGGCTCTTGCCATATTGGAGTAAACGGCAGTTCGAACAGATTCTGAGGGAAAGTTTTCTACATCGATAAGTCGGAGGGCATCGAGTGCGCGGTCATATAATTCCAGTTGGGCCAACATCTGACCAAGGTTGAAGTAGCTCATCTGTTGGGTTTCTGGCCGAACATCGCCCGATAGTTCAATGGCTTTTTCCAGGGAGTGAATAGCTTCGGCAAAAAGACCAAGAGCTCTGTAGGCGTTGGATAGGTTGCCGAAGGCGGCAATTCGGGCATCGGTATATTCGCTATCGTTTTCGGTAAGTTTCAGTACTTCTCTGAAAACATTGGCCGATTGCGCATGTTCGCGCGAACGGTTGTAGGCCAGCCCTAGAAAACTCATGCTTCGTATTTGAAGGTTTTTGGAGCCTAGCTCGGCAAAGTTCTTCCGGCTTATCTCCAAAAGGTCTATGGCTTCTGCATGTCTGCTCTGATGGTAAAGGGCAACTCCTTCTATCAGGTCCTTAGCAGCTTCAGCAAATTCTTTGTCGTTAATATCGGGGTCGGAGAGTACTTCGGAGTAGTAGTACAGGCTATCCAGTTGGTTCCGGTTATAAGTTACACTTAGGGTAACAATGGCTTCGAGTCTTGCCCTTTCCGTTTTTGCCATTAAAATATCTGACTTAAGGTCATTAAAGTCTTGCTGAGCCTTTGACTCCGTGCTTAGCAAAAGCCCTAGATACAGAATGAATTGAGCGATGGGGAATAGTCTTGTTCTTGTGTTCTTCATTATTAATCAACTCTTGCCATTGTCCTTTTAGGCGGGCATGTTCAATAGTGATTCTACCTCTTCTTTGAAGCTTCTACTCACATTCAATTCGGTGCCATCTTCAAGCACCAGTTTGGTGGCGTATATAGATTTAATGTGGTCTATATTTACAATATAGCTCCGGTGTACCTGAATAAATTTATTGGAGGGGAGCTCGGAAAGAATGTTCTTGAGCGTATTTCGGTCTACTTCCGGTTTCTGTTTTTCGTCCAGATAGATTTCAATATAAGGCCCATCGGACTGAATGTATTTGATTTCTTCCAGTTTGAGGAGTGCTTTGCTTTTTAGCGTTATAAATTCTCGCTGAGTGGCCAGCTGCGATCGATGGGTTAAGTCTCTCAGTTTTTCTTTGAGTTGTTCAAGCTCATTTTCTTTTACCAACTTCTCGTTCCGTTCTTTTCTAAAGTTTCTATAGTACGTATAGGCGAGGCCAACTACTAAGAGTGTAATAACACTTACTATGATGAGGTTTCGGGTGAGATTGGTTTTTACTCTGGTAGATTCTACCAGTATTTCGCTGCGAGCCAGATCGTATTCTGCCGTAATCTCATCGATAGTCTTTATGTTTTTAAAGTACTCCAGACTGTCGTCCAGAGCTTTCCATTTTTTTAAAATTTGCAGGGCTAGTTTGTCCTGCCCATCTTTTTCATAGGCTTCGGAAAGAAATTCGTACCGATCGCGTAAGTCGTCTATTCTTTGCTGGGTAAGTGCTTTGGTAATTGACTGGTTAATGAGTGCAATGGCTTTTGCGGTTTCTCCAAACTTCAGTTCGGCCTGAGCCTCTAAAAAATCAAGCTCACCTGATAGAAACATGTCTTCGCCAGGTTCGTTGAGTGCTCTTGCCTGGTGGAGATAGTGATAGCAACTGTCTTGATTTTCAGCTTCTAAAAAGTTATGAGCAATATTCTGATAGGTGTTTACTAAACCCAGAGTGTTTCTTGTGGCTGTGTATATAGGGAGTGACTTTTTCAGATAGGTGTTGCTGGAATCGAGTTGAGCAATTTTTCTGAAGTTGACAGAAATGTTATTGTAGCATCTGGCCGCTAATACCGGTTGTTTGAAGCTCATGGCTGTGGCGGCAGCTTCTTTGAGTATAGTGTTGGACTTATCAATAAGATCCATTCGGCCGTAGAGCGTTCCCAAATTGAGCATGGTGTTCACCATGCCTTCAGGGCTATGTTTTTTGTATAGGTCGAGGGCTTCGTTGAACTGTTTGGAGGCTTTTTCGAAATTGCCATCCATTTGTTCTAATATACCCAGTTGATTCAGGGCTAGTGCCCGTCCTATAGGGCTTTTTTCATCGTCTGCCAGTACCAGCATTTGCTCGTAAATCTGTTTGGCCTTATCAATTTCGCCCATGCGCTGGTAAGCAATGGCCTGATTGCGTACAATTCTGTCGTAGGTAGTGCGGAGTTTTTTCCGATTAGTAAAGAAGAGGGCAGAATCGTAGTAAGCTACGGCCTGTTTAATGCTTCCCGACTGGTAGGCGGCATAACCTATGGCAAAGTACCCTTCTAGTCTTGAAAGGCTGTCTTCTTTTTCTAATAGTAATTTGCCATAGTAAGAGAGGCTGTCCGGGTTTCTGGAGTTTTCTCTCGCTTTACTCATCAGGTAGTCGAAATTTTGCTGCGCAGAGACCATGGTGGTGAGCACAAGGAGGAGCAGTATTGAATAGATTCTGCCAGGGGTCAAAGACATTCGCACAGCGGCAATTACTACCTCAAAAGACTTAGTCACAGTAGATGTTTAAGGTTAATCTAAAATTGAGGAAAAACCTCCTGACGCAAACTGCCACTGGAGAAATGCTGTATGATTCAACGGATGGAATCACGACTCCAATAAGTGCACGCCTTTCCTAAAATATCAGGAATACTCGACCCGAGCAAGCCGGAAGGGGAACATATTTTAGTTTGTAAAAAAACAGGCTGTTTCGAAAGGCTAAAATTGGCACATGAACCGGCATGTGGCATGGGTAGTAAGACACTACCTCTGATTTAGCCATCTGAAACAGCCTGCGTTGCTTTTGATAGACTACTTGGCGTAGTTTACTGCACGCATTTCGCGAATTACCGTGACTTTGATTTGCCCCGGATATTGCATTTCCTTTTCAATTTTTTGAGAAATATCGAATGAAAGCTGAGCCGCCTGAGCATCGGTAACTGACTCGGCATCAACCATTACACGCAGCTCTCGTCCGGCCTGAATGGCGTAGCATTTATTTACTCCTTCAAAGTTGAGGGCAAGAGTTTCAAGTTCTTTGAGTCGTTTTATGTAAGACTCCATCACTTCTCTTCTGGCTCCCGGTCTTGCACCTGATATGGCATCGCAAGCCTGAACCAGAGGAGCAATGAGAGAGGTCATTTCCATCTCATCGTGGTGGGCACCAATGGCGTTACATACTTCCGGATGCTCTTTGTACTTTTTGGCTAGCTCAAAACCTAATATAGCATGTGGCATTTCAGGTTCTTCCGGCCATACCTTGCCAATATCGTGCAATAGTCCGGCACGCTTTGCTCTCTTAGGGTTGAGCCCCAGCTCTGAGGCCATAGTGGCACAGAGGTTGGCTACCTCGCGGGAGTGCTGTAGCAGGTTTTGGCCATAGGAAGATCGGAACCTCATTCGGCCTACCAGTTTAATCAGCTCCGGATGAAGGCCATGAATGCCCAAGTCTATGACTGTGCGCTCACCAATTTCGGCTATCTCTTCCTCAATGTTTTTTGTGGTTTTGTTCACCACTTCCTCAATTCTGGCGGGGTGAATTCTGCCATCGGTCACTAATCGGTGCAACGACAGGCGGGCTATTTCTCTTCGTACAGGATCGAAACCGGAGATGATAATGGCCTCGGGCGTATCGTCTACTATTATTTCTACACCGGTGGCTGCTTCGAGGGCACGAATGTTTCGGCCTTCCCGGCCAATGATTTTACCCTTGATCTCGTCACTTTCTATGTTGAAAATAGAAACGCAGTTTTCAATGGCATGCTCAGTGGCTGTGCGCTGAATAGATTCTATTACAATCTTTTTGGCTTCTTTGGCACCGGAGAGTTTGGCTTCGTCTATAATGTCTTTAATGAGGGCCGAAGCTTTACTCTCGGCTTCGTCTTTCAAGGTTTCAATAAGCTGCTCTCTTGCTTCATCGGCCGAAAGGTTGGCAATTTTTTCTAAGGCTTTTACCTTTTCTTCCACCTTGCTTTCGAGTTCTTCTTTGCGCTTTCTTACAATTTCCAGTTGCGCTTCTACATTTTCTTTGAGGCTGTCGAGTTCGGCTTCTCTGCGGCTAATTTCGGCTTGTTGCTGATTGAGTTTACTCTCTCGTTGCTTGAGCTTATTTTCGTTGGCTATTATCTGATTCTTTTTGCGGTTGGCTTCTTCTTCAAACTCTGCCTTTAGTTTAAAGTATTTGTCTTTGGCCTCTAAGATTTTGTCTTTCTTAATGTTTTCGGCCGTTAGCTCCGCTTCTTTAATGATTTGTTTTCCCCTCTCTTCGAGTTCAAGTGTGGCTTTTGTGTTGAGTTTCTGCAACACAAAGCGACCTAATAAAAAGCCAACTGCCAAAGATCCGATGGCTGTCAGCAAAATAGTTAGCGTTTCTCCCATATGTATTTATAATCTATGCGGAGACCGAATAAAACCTGAGTTGAAATGAAATGACGGTATTAAGAGAGTGCTTGCTTTATGAGGCTATCCAGTCTGTCAATGGTGTTTTCTGCTGTGCTATCGATTGCAGTAAACTCTTCTTCACTTTTCAGTTTAGCTACCATACAGTCAAAGGCCACCATAGCCAGCAGGTCTTCTTTATCATCAATACCAAACTTTTCCCGATAAGACCGAAGTCTTTCGTTGATGAATTTGCCTGCGTTACGTACCCTAGCTTCCTCTTCAGGTTTCACTTTCATTGGGTACTCGCGGTCTCCTATTTTAAGTTTTATTGATAGAAGATCCATTTATCTTAAAGTTAGCTCAAATGAGCTATGCAACGATCAATCTCTTTAATGTACTCGTTTAATTTATTTTTCAACTCAACAGCTTCATCCTTCTCCACTGTTGTGCTAGATACAATTTTAGCGATTTTGTACTGATTTTGAAAATCAGCAAGTTTGGCTTCAAGGCCATTAACTTCAGTTTTTAACTGTTGGTTTACCTGCTCTAATTGTGTGTTTTTAGCTCTTTCCGACTGGTAGGCCTTGATCAGTTCGTTTACTCGTTTCTCGAGAACAGCAAGCTTCTGGTCAATCGGATGGTTGCTCATTATCTTCTAATTGTTGCTTTTAGTTCTTTTTCAAAGACGTTTATCAGCCTTTGCATGGTTTTGTCAATTACTTTGTCAGTCAGTGTTTGTTGCTGGTCTTGTAAAAAGAAACTCATGGCATAGGCTTTTTCATTGGCCCCAATTTTGTCTCCCTGATATACATCGAACACGCGCAAGCCTGTCAATAATTTGCCTGTATTTTTTACGGCAAGCTTCCTAATGTCCTCAAATTTTATCGATTTGTCAACAACTAATGATAAGTCTCTTTTCACTTCCGGATATTTGGAAAGTGGCTCAAAGTCAATCGTTAATGGATAATACTTTTGAAGAGCCTCCCAGTCGAAGTCGGCATAGAAAACTTCCTGCTTCACATCGCAAAGTTTGGCCAGTTTCGGATTAACCTTGCCGAGATACACCAGCGGTTTTTTTCTGTAACTAAGACTTATACCATAGGCAAAAACATCTGAGCTGGCCTCTTCAATGTCGAGTTGGTGAATTCCAAACTTATTGAGTAACTGATAGACTACTTGCGAGAGGTCGTGAAAGCGAACCAATCTACTTTTGTCTAGCCATGACTCTTGCGCTTGGGCTCCGGTAATAAACAAACTTAGCCTTGATTGCTCGGTGTACTTGTTGTTCTTTTTATGATAAGTGGTGCCAAACTCATACAGCTTCAGGTCGGTTTGTCTGCGTTTAATGTTACGCTCCAAAACTTCTAAGCCTGAAAAGAGCAGTGATTGGCGCATTACGTTAAGCTCCTCACTCAAAAAGTTTAATATGTGAACATCTTCTTCTGAATTAATGCTCGCGGAGGCTTCGGCATACTGATGTTTGGTCAATGAGTTGGTGATGATCTCGTTGAATCCTGCACCACTCAATAGCCTGGAAGTTTCTTGTTGAAGAGAGTCAGCATCTTTTTTCGGGAACTCCGAAAGAAAAGTAGAGCTCAAAGTTGGTTGTAACTCCACATTGTTATAGCCATATATCCGCAACACTTCTTCGACAATATCGGCTTCGCGCTGCACATCTACCCTGTAAGGAGGTACTATAGCCGTAAAGTTTTCTTCAGTCTTATTTTCCTGCTGTATTTCCAGTCCGGCCAATATTTCATCGACCTCACGAGTGCTCAGTTTTTTTCCTATAAGTTGATTGATTCTGCTATAGGAAACGTCTATGAGGAAATTCTCTATTGGCTGAGGGTATATATCGTGTATTTGGCCAACTACCCGGCCTCCGGCTATTTCTAAAATGAGCTGGGCCGCATACTTGAGGGCGTAGAGCGTAAGATTAGGGTCGGTGCCACGTTCATAGCGAAAGGCAGCATCGGTTTTGAGCTGGTGCCTCTGCGCTGTTTTTCTTATGCTGTCGGCAGAAAAATAGGCACTTTCAAGAAAAACAGTGGTTGTTTTTTCTGTTACTCCCGAGTTTATACCTCCAAATACTCCGGCAATGCATAGGCCTCCCTTCTCGCTGCAAATCATTAGATCTTCTGCAAAAAGCTTTCTCTCTTTTTCATCGAGGGTGGTAAAAGAAGTGCCTTCTTCAAGGTTTTTAACAATTACTTTTTGTCCATCAATAGCGGCCGCATCGAAGGCGTGCATTGGTTGGCCAATGGCATGTAAGACATAATTGGTAATATCTACCACGTTGTTGGTAGGGTTTATACCAATCGCCTTAAGGTATTTTTGTAGCCATTCGGGCGATTCCTGAACGGTGACACCTTCAATTGTGAGGCCCGAATACCTTGGGCAGGCTTCAGTGTTTTCCACACTGAGGTCTACTCCCTTAGAATTAGGGGCAGGTTTAAGATCGTTTACCTTTGGCCATTTAAGTTCCCTTTTGAGTACCGCTTTCAGGTCTCTGGCAACTCCCATGTGGGAGGCCGCATCGGCTCTATTGGGGGTAAGTCCTATCTCAAATACAAAGTCGGAACTTAGCTGAAGGTATTCGGCAGCAGGTGTACCGTTGGGCAGTTGGGTGTCGAGTACCATTATGCCATCGTGAGACTGTCCCAGGCCTATTTCGTCTTCGGCACAAATCATTCCTTCAGAAACCTCGCCTCTGATCTTGGCTTTTTTAATTTGGAAAGGCTCTCCTGTAGTAGGGTAAAGTGTGCTACCTACGGTGGCTACAATTACTTTTTGTCCTTCTGCTACATTAGGAGCTCCGCATACAATGGGGAGTGGCTCATCAGTGCCCACATCAACCCGGGTGAGCTTAAGCTTATCGGCATTGGGGTGTGGTATGCAGTTGGTTACCTGGCCTACAACCAGCCCCTTTAGTCCTCCTTTAATGCTTTCAACCTCTTCAATACCTTCTACTTCCAGTCCGGTTGCGGTAAGCAGGGTGGCAATTTCTTCCGGGCTTTCATGAAGGTCTATGTATTGTTTGAGCCAGTTGAGTGATATTTTCATTTTGCGCTAAATGCTTTTTCAGAGAATGGGCAAAATTAGTGATTAATTGATCCTGTCCGTGTGTTTAATCGTTTTTGTAAATTTTTTCACCGGCTTCTATGGCTACATTCAACATGTTTTCTCTCGGGGGGATAGGGCAACTATACTCTGGGTTAAAGTGGCAGTAGGGATTGTAAGCGGTGTTGAAATCTATAACCACCGAATTGGTGTTTCTATACATCACATCAACATAGCGGCCGCCACCGTAGGTTTCGATAGCACTGGTTTCATCGGCAAACATAAGCGATAGCTTGTTGGCGTTGCGTTCTTCCCAGTCCTGATAGAGCATTACTGTGTGCTCCCTTTCTTTAAGTTTAAAGGTTGCTTTGGCAAAAGGAATGTACTTGAGCTGCTCTCCTGTGGTGGACTCTATAAATATGGGCTGCTTTTTTTCAGTGAGTTCTATTCTTGCGGTTACTTTATAGCTTTCATCAATCGGGTAGTAGTTGAGCCCCTTAAAGTTGAGCTTGTCTTCTTCGAGTAGGGGCGAAGAGGAGGAGAGCATAAAGCCGTTTTTGTCTTTTCGCTCGGTCTCCAACCGAGCTTTGTAATCTGCAGAGCTCTCGCCAATGGTCAGGAAGTTGAAAATGGTAATGGCTACTATGGCTACAATTAGTAGAATGAACAAGTTGCTCTTTTTCATAAGGCTTGAGGCTATGCTGTGTTAGCGTATTTTTCAGAACGCGAAGTTAAGGGTGGTAGTTTAAAAAGTGAAGCACAAGTGTTTTGATGGTCAGTTCCCTAGAGCAGGGCTTCATCGGCAAAGCTAAAGTAGCCGTTGTCAGTAAAAATAATGTGATCTAGCACAGGTATTTCAAGAAGTTTGCCGGCATGAGCTAATTTTTCGGTTAGCTGAAGGTCGGCCCGGCTGGGTTTTAGATTTCCGCTGGGGTGATTATGCACCAGTATTATACCGCTAGCAAGATCTTCCAGAGCCTTTTTGAAAATAACTTTTGGGTCTGCCACTGTACCACTCACTCCTCCCAGGCTAATGGGTCTCTTATTAAGTACCTGATTGCTCCTGCTTAGCATAATTACCCAGAATTGTTCTACGGGTTGGTCGAGTAGTTCAGGCGAAATGGCCTCATAGGCATCGGCAGAGCACTTAATTCTAACTTTGGCTCGTTGTTCGCCTGTTTTTCTTCTTCGGCCCAACTCCAGGGCGCTAACAATGCTAATCGCTTTGGCTTCTCCTATTCCTTTGAATTGCATCAGGTCACTGACGGAGAGTTTAGCCAGATGGTTAAGGTCATGGTTTACACTGGCCAGTATTTTCTTTGATAATTCTACTGCGCTGAGCTCGGTAGAGCCTGAGCCAATGAGTATGGCAACCAATTCTGCATCCGAAAGCGTAGTGCGACCCTTGAGCAGTAGCTTTTCTCTGGGGCGATCCTCTTCTGCCCAACTTTGTATACCCAGTGGTTTCTCCATTATTCAATAATAAAGAAATAATGTGGTAAAATTTGATTGAAAATAAATTGAAGGCACAAAAAAACCGAGTAGTAAGTACTCGGTTTTCAAAATTTCTTTAACCTATGATTTAGAGGCTGTTTACCAGTTTAGTCAGTTTAGACTTTTGGTTAGAAGCTTTGTTTTTATGAATGATGTTTTTCTTAGCAAGTTTATCCAACATGCTGATAACTTTCTTCAAAAGCTCTTGTGCTTCAGACTTATCAGAAGTATTTCTCAATCGCTTTACAAACGTACGAGTCGTTTTGTTCTGATATCTGTTTCTCAAACGCTTTGCTTCGTTTGATCTGATCCTCTTTAATGCTGACTTATGGTTTGCCATTTAATTTCTGCTTTCTGAATTGGGATGCAAAGATAGGTCTAATTCAATAATTTGCAAAGCATGGTAAAGAAATTTAAAGCCTAAGGTTTTGGCGCACAGCAATTACCCTCTCGCAAGCCATTCCAGAGCCTCAAAATTGACTCTGCCACTCTAATTGATTTCAAAATTACGTATCTTTTCCTCTTAAATGCTTGGCTATGAAATATTTAATAATTCTTCTTGCCTTTTGGGCTGCCCATGTTTTCCCGGGCTCTTCAGTTTCTACCGGTGAGTTTAGGGCCAATGCACTGGAAGGTGCCTGGGAGCTAGAAACTGTAAATGGTGAGCACTATGCACATAGGGCTGTGTTGCTCATTGAAGAACCTTATGTTTTTTACACCGAGTTCGATGAGGAAGGGAAGCGTTTTATTGGTAGTCAGGGAGGAATGGTAGAAATCATTGCCAATAAACTGTTTTATACCAATGAGTTCAATACCTGGGACGAAAGCCAAATTGGGCAACGTGTAGAGATGACGGCCGAACTGAAAGCGAATAAAGTAACTTTTAGCTATACCGTTGGGGAAGCTACGAATACCATGGTTTTTAACCGAATTGATACGGGTAACAGCGACCTGGCCGGAGCGTGGCGCATTACCGATAGAATGCAGGAGGGCGAAATGCGTGCCATGTCGCAGGGGGCGAGAAAGACCATAAAAGTAATAACCGGTACCCGCTTTCAATGGGCGGCCTACAACCCTGAAAATAAGCAGTTTTCAGGAACAGGGGGAGGGACCATTAGCCTGAAGGATGGTAAGTATACTGAGCACATTGAGTTTTTTTCGCGAAACCCGGATAGGGTGGGGGCATCGCTTACTTTTAATTATGAGGTAAATGGCAACAAATGGGTGCATAGCGGGTTGAGTTCTGCCGGTGAGCCTATTAAAGAAATCTGGACAAGACAATAGCCCTCTTAAAACTCCTCGCTCTTTTTGGCACGGTAATGGAATAGATAAGCACAATGCATTAATTACCAGGTCCGGACCTTGAAGTAAGTTTTAAACTAAAGATCAAGGTTATGAAAAGAGTAATACTAATTATATCAGCAGTGTTTTTATTCTTTTCTGCCTCTGAGATGTTCGCACAACGAGGAAGGCAGAGCGATAGGGATAGAGACCGGAGAGAAGACAGAAGAGAAGATGTGCGCAGAAACGATCGTCACCGCGATCGGGATGAGATAAGAGATCGTCATGGTCGATCGGTTCGTGTGATTGACTGCAGGGTTTACAGAGATCGTGGTTGGAGATATGACAGACGACCGACTCCTGTAAGAAACACCAGGGTTTACTACGATTATGATTTCCGTAATGGCCGGAGAATAGCCGTGCGAAGAGGGTACCGACCAAGTAACCGTCATATTTGGGTGTCAGGTTACTGGCACTACGATCACCGGTTGAGACGCGATATTTGGATAGACGGCCATTGGAGTGTGAGAAGGTCTCACCATAGATGGGTGCCCGGACATTATCGGGTGTTTAATGGCATAAGAATTTGGGTAGAGGGGTGTTGGACGGTTTTTTAACTTGTTCAGCTATTGATCGCTGATTAAATCGTTAGCCGAAATTGATAAATGGGAAGCATGGTATACCGGCTTCCCTTTTTTTATGAGTATTACCTGGGGCGATTCATGTGCCACTCCAAATGAGGCAGATACTTGGTTAGATATGTTCCGGTGAGCAATTAAGTCGAGGTAATAACTCTTTATTGACGAATGATTATGGCTCCATTCTCTCTCTAACCTGCCAAGAGCCATGGAAGAAATACCGCAACGCGTGCTATGCTTATAAATTAGTACCGGGTGTTTGTGACTCTCTTCAACAATGGTTTCTAGTTGGCTCATTGTTGTGAGTGGAGTCCATTGCATACCGCAGGATTCGCGCCTTTTATCTTTTTTCCAGAACATATCTTAGTAGTCGTACAGCTCGGTTACTTTACTTTTAAGTCTTTTTTGTGGCAAGAAGTTTTCTTCCAGTGTTTTGGTAAAAGGTACAGGAGTGTCCAGACTAGCCAATCTCATAACAGGTGCATCGAGCCATTGAAATAGGTGTTCCGATATCCAAGCCGCTATTTCTGCACCAACTCCGCCTATCAGGGTGTCTTCGTGCAATACCAAAACTTTATTTGTTTTCTTCACCGATTCACTCACGGTTTCTTTGTCCCACGGAGATAAAGTGCGCAAATCTACGACCTCTACTGAAATATGGGGAAGCTCTTCGGCTAAGGATTTTGCCCAATGCACTCCCATGCCATATGTGACGATGGAAAGATCGTTACCCTCTAATGCCACCTGAGCTTTTCCTACCTCCAGGGTATAGTAATCGTCCGGTATTTCCTGGCTCAAGGAACGATATAACGCCTTATGCTCAAAATACATGTAAGGGTTGGGATCTTCGATGGCTGCGTTCAATAGCCCTTTGGCATCGTATGGGTTAGAGGGGTATACTATTTTTAACCCCGGGGTATGAAAAAACCAGGCTTCGTTCGATTGTGAGTGGAAGGGACCCGCCCCAACTCCGGCCCCCGTAGGCATTCTCACCACCACATCGGCCTGTTGCCCCCAGCGGTAATGGATTTTGGCCAGGTTATTCACTATCTGGTTAAATCCGCAGGTTACAAAGTCAGCAAACTGCATTTCTACTACCGACTTGTAGCCGTTAATGCTCAACCCCAGTCCTGTGCCAATTATAGCCGATTCACATAGCGGTGTATTTCTAATTCGGTCTTTACCAAAAGTATCAATAAAGCCCTCTGTAATCTTGAAAACGCCTCCGTATTCGGCAATGTCCTGCCCCATAACCACCAGGTTTTCAAACCGCTCCAGGCTTTGTTTTAGTCCATCTGAAATGGCGTCTACAAAACGCTTTTCTGTTTTCGTCTTGCTTTCAGGAGCCTTTGCACGAGTTTCATACGGGAAGAACATATCGCTAAGTTCTGTTTCTTCCTTAAACTCAGGCAGGCTTTCGGCATAGGCTGTGTCAAGGCCTTTGTCAATTTCGGCCTTTATTTCTGCTTTGTAATTATCAATAAGCTTTTCAGTGAGTATTTTTCCTTTAAGAAGGTACTGCTCGTAGTTTTCCACCGGATCTTTCTTGGCCCAGTGTTCCATGAGTGCTTTGGGCACATATTTGGTGCCGCTGGCTTCTTCGTGGCCGCGCATACGAAAAGTGAGTGCCTCAACAATAACAGGTCTGGGGTTTTTGCGAATTTCTTTGGCCCACTGACTCACCGTTTTGTGAACCTCCAGTATGTTGTTGCCATCTACTTGTACAGCTTCAATTCCGTAAGCCGGGCCTTTGGAGAGAAAGCTGTCGAATTTAAATTGCTCATGGCTTGGTGTAGAAAGACCATAGCCATTGTTTTCGATTACAAAAATGACCGGCAGATCCCATACGGCTGCCACATTGAGGGCTTCGTGGAAGTCGCCCTCCGAACTGGCTCCGTCACCGGTAAAGACCAGTGTTGCTTTTTTGTCTTCCTTCAGACGATTGGCAAGGGCTATCCCATCGGCCAGTGCCATTTGAGGTCCCAGGTGTGAGATCATTCCCACAATATGGTGTTCTCGGGAGCCGAAATGAAAAGAACGATCTCTACCCTTGGTAAAGCCACTTAGTTTGCCTTGAAACTGAGCGAAAAGTCGGCTGAAGGGAACGTTTCTACCGGTGAATACCCCCAGGTTTCTATGCATTGGTAGAATGTATTCGTCTTGATTCAGGGCTTGAACAGCACCTACTGATACGGCTTCTTGCCCAATGCCGGAAAACCATTTGCTGATTTTTCCCTGCCTTAGCAAGATGAGCATTTTCTCTTCTATTAGCCTTGGGGTAATAAGTTCCTTGTATAGATGAAGGAGTTCTTCGTTGCTGTAACCGCTCTTGTTAAATCTCATAGGTGGGTGATATAGCGAACAAAAATAAAGTAAAGGGCCGATTGCGAAAATTAAGGGGCATTATTTTTAATTTCGCTGTCTGACATGATTCCATTCGAAAGTTTTACTCTGGACAACGGGCTGAAGGTGATCGTTCATGAAGATCATAGCACACCTATGGCTGCATTCAATTTACTTTATAAGGTTGGAGCCAGAGACGAGCACCCTGAAAAAACTGGTTTTGCACATTTATTTGAGCATTTAATGTTCGGGGGGTCTCGTCATGTGCCTCAGTTTGATGAACCCTTACAGCGTGTAGGTGGCGACAATAATGCCTTTACAAGCAACGACATTACCAACTATTATATCACCCTGCCGGCTGTTAATCTGGAAACAGCCTTCTGGCTGGAGTCAGACCGTATGCTCAGCTTGTCATTCGATCCGAAGGTGCTGGAGGTGCAAAGGTCGGTAGTTATAGAAGAATTCAAACAGCGATATCTTAATCAGCCCTATGGAGATGCCTGGCTCAAATTGCGTCCGCTGGCTTATAAGGAACATCCTTACCGTTGGGCTACCATAGGCAAAGAGATTGCCCACATAGAGCAGGCCACCATGGCCGATGTGAAAGAGTTCTTTTACACTTACTATCTACCCAACAATGCTGTTTTAGTTGTGGCCGGAGATGTTTCGTTGGTAGAGGTTCAGCGTTTGGCCGAAAAATGGTTTGGGCCAATACCTGCAGGAGCTGAGGTGAAACGCAATATTCCCCCCGAGCCTGTTCAGTCAGAGTACAGGCAGCTCGAAGTAGAAGAAAATGTTCCGGTTGATGCGCTTTATATGACCTTCCATATGCCCGGCAGAACCGATCCTCAGTATCATGCCACAGACCTTTTGAGCGATGTGTTGGGTAGGGGTAAATCGTCCAGGTTATATCAGCAGCTACTTCAGAAAAAGAGAATATTCAACAGTATATCGGCCCATGTTTCCGGATCGGTAGATCCGGGATTGTTGGTCATTGAAGGTAAGCTCAATGGGGGACACCCCATTGAAGAGGGTGAAGAGGCTATTTGGAATCTGATTGAAGATTTTAAACAACATGAGCTCGGAAAAGCAGAGGTTGAAAAGGTTAAAAACAAAGCAGAGTCGACTTTAGTCTTCTCAGAACTGGAACTACTCAATAGAGCCATGAACCTTGCTTATGCAGAAATGTTGGGAGATGCCAATCTGGTGAATCAGGAAAGGGAGATGATTCGAAAAGTTAGGCCGGAAGATATACAAAGGCAGGCTGAGCATTTGCTTGTGCGAGAGAATGCCTCTGTTTTAAGGTACAAATCAAATCAATTAAGTAATGAAAATTAGGGTAGGGTTCGGTTACGATGTACATCGGTTAGAAGAAGGCAAAGCGTTTTGGTTAGGCGGAATTCAAGTGCCACATACTCATGGCGCTGTGGGGCATTCCGATGCCGATGTGCTAATTCATGTGATATGCGATGCCCTGCTTGGGGCTGCCAATATGCGCGATATTGGATATCATTTTGCAGACACTGACCCACAGTTTAAGGGTATTGATAGTAAGGTTCTGCTTAGGCGCGTAATGGAGCTTATTCGAGGGGCGGGTTACGAGATTTCTAACATCGATTCAACAATTTGCCTTCAAAGACCCAAGGTTAATCCTCATATCCCGGCCATGAAGGCTTGCCTTGCCGAAGTTATGGCAGTGGAGGAAGAGGATGTTTCCATAAAAGCTACCACTACCGAAAAACTGGGTTTTGTGGGGAAGGAAGAAGGGGTGGCTGCCTACGCTACCGTATTGATTTATAAATCATGAGTGGTTCGGTTAAGCTCATAGTTACCTCAGATGGGTCTCATTCTTTGTATAACCCCGAACTCAAAGAAACCTATCATTCAACCCATGGTGCTTTGAGCGAATCTCTTCATGTGTTCATTAAGGAAGGTATTCAACGTATGTTGGCCACGGGCTTCAAGGTTTTCCATATTTTGGAAGTTGGTTTTGGTACGGGTTTAAATGTAATGCTGGTTTGGGACTATGCTCTAAAGCACGCTCAGAATGATTTTCATGTAACCAGTTTGGAGCCTTACCCTCTGCCAGAAGAGATTTACAGTGGCTTAAATTATGCAGAAGTACTGAATGGAAGCCTTACCAAAGCCGACTTGCTTAGGCTTCATCAAGCGGAGTGGTCTGAAAAGCAGATTTTAGCTCCCAATTTTAGTTTGTTGAAACAACCCTGCAAGTTGGAAGATTTTACCACAGACGAGAAATTCAACCTGGTGTTTTATGATGCTTTTGCTCCCAGCAAGCAAGCCGAACTTTGGGGTATTGAGCCACTTGAAAGTATCTATAATAAGATGGCCAATGGAGGTTTTTTTGGTGACTTATTGTGCGCAAGGGCAGTTTAAACGAAATCTGGCCGGATTGGGCATGGAAGTAGAGACTTTAAAAGGGCCTCCCGGTAAAAAGGAGATGGTACGCGCCAGAAAGATCTAAGTGCTAAAATTGAGTAGGTTTTCTCTCTTGTCCGTTCTCAATATTGTGTATATTTCGAGATAAAACTACTACCAATGATATTCAAAAAATGGTGCTATGCATCATCATTTCTACCTTACGTAATAATTGGCTTGCTTACCTTTTCATGTACTAAAAGTCAGTTTCCAACCAACGAAAACGGGGTAATTCAGGCACAAACCGAAAGCATGAGAAAAGACGCCCTACGAATAAAAGGCAAAGTGTTAGGCACTCCTGAAAAAGTGGGCGATAGGCTTAGCTATACTGTAGAGATTCTGCAGGTGGTAGATCAGGGGGGCACTTTTGCGGGCATAGAGCCACGCATTGGAGAAAAGGTAACGCTAATTGCCCCTACCAATGCCCGATTTAAAAATAATAGTGAAGTGATCCTGGATGTCCTTTCTCCCATTAACCGACCGGAGGGGAGTTTGGTCTTAAATATGATTATAGAATAGAATGAAGAGGAATTGGAAGAAATTACTGGTTGGCAGTGCAGGACTGTTTTTGCTGGCCGTTGCGGTGTTTACAAATCGGCCTGTTGAACAGAAATACAGCTACTCTGTCCGGTCGTTGAGCATGGGAGCCATTCCCACCGAATTGATGGATCGGTTGGAGGAAGACGAAAGTGAAAACCCCATTGAACGCCTGGAGTTTGAAATGGGCCAACTCGTAGACCCCAGAACAGGGCGGTTGCCGGAAAATATTTATGAACGAGAGCTGGAATATGCTAAAACCAAACTCAGCCAAGCTGTAAATGCGAGCCCCAGCAGTGTGAGTCCGTTTTCTTTTGGCAAACAAGCCAAAGCCCAGAATAGCCAGAACTTTACCAATGTGGGGCCATATAATATTGGAGGCCGAACCCGCGCAGTAGTTATTGATGCTACCGATGAAAACATAATAGTGGCCGGTGGAATTGCCGGGGGGGTATGGAAAAGTACTGATCAGGGGCAGACCTGGGCCAGAAAGAGCGGTTTGCAGCAGCACCCAGCTATTACCAGTATAGTGCAAGACACCCGAACCGGTAAAACCAATGAGTGGTATTACTCTACCGGGGAATTCACTGGCAATTCGGCCTCGGCTAGCGGGGCGTTTTATCTGGGAAATGGCATTTATAAATCTACCGATGGCGGAGAAACCTGGTCGCTCATTCAGGCAACGGCAAAAGCCGGTACCTCTGAGAGTGATGTGGTAACCAGCACCGACCGCTTTAGTATCATCCATCAGCTAGCCATCGATAAGTCGGCCTCTTCGGGCACAGAAATTTATGCGGCCGGGCTCAGCGAAATTATTCGCAGTACCGATGGCTTCGAAACGTTTGAAGTGGTGCTTGGAGCTAACAATACCGGAAATAACTTTTCTGATGTAGCCGTAAGCTCTTCCGGAAAAGTATATGCGGCCATTGCTAACAGTAGCTTTAATGGTAACAATCGTGAAGATGGATTTTATAAGTCTGATGATGGTTTGAGCTGGACCAAAATCCAGCCACCTTCCAATTTCCCAAGTAGCTTCGACCGCTTTGAGATTGCCATCGACCCTAACGATGAAAACAAAGTGTACTTTGTGAGCGGCAACAGGCTGTTTGCCTATAATGAATCGGCAAACTTCTGGACCGATCTTTCAGCCAACATCAATGTGAGTACCGGAGATGTAGGGGCCGGGCATGGCTCGCAGGGAGGATATGATCTATACGCTGCCGTGCACCCCAGTGACCCGAACGTTATATTCCTTGGTGGGGTAAACCTAATCAGGTCTACCAATGGCTTTGGTACCACTGCTCAAACCAAACAGGTGGGAGGCTACAACAACGACAATAACCCGAACAGTTTTCCGCGGTATCCCAATCATCACCCCGATAATCATGCCTATGCATTCTTTCCTTCTAACCCGAACCGTATGATTTCGGCTACCGATGGAGGTTTGCATCTAACCGAGAACAATAAGGCCAATGTAAGTGCCAACAATCCCATTACCTGGAAGAGCCTGAACAATGGCTACATTACCACGCAGTTTTATCATGCCGATATTCACCAGTTTGATCTGGGCGATCCGCAGTTGGCCGGAGGAATGCAAGACAATGGAACCTGGGCAAAATTCACCTCTAATGCCAAGGAGAATTGGGTAGAAGTTTTTGGAGGAGATGGTGCCTTTACGGCCATTAACTATAACTCCATTTTTGCGTCATCTCAGCGAGGAAACCTTATTCGATATGAGCTGCAGGGCAATGAATATAATTTTGTAGGCAATATTTCACCGACCGACAATGACAGTGATTATCTGTTCGTCAATCCATACCATGTAAATCCTGTGCATCAAGACCAGGTATTTGTGGCCGCAAGAGGCCGAGTGTTTTTCACCAACGATGTGCGAAACAATCCGGGAGAAGGGCAGTGGTCTACTATAATTAATACCAACCTGGCCACTCAGCAGGTATCGGCTCTCGATGTGTCTTTTCAGCCCGAGGGAGTACTTTACTTCGGTACTCGACAAGGCGGGGTATATAAGGTGGCCAATACAAAAGATCTGGCCGATCAAACTGAGGCGCAGTTAATATCAAACGGTCTGCCTTTTGCCAATATTTCGGGCATAGCTGTGGACCCTCAAGATGCCGATAAGGTAATTGTTACATACTCCAACTATGGTTTGGTGAGTGTTTGGTACACCGAAAACGGAGGACAAAGCTGGCATTCTATTTCGGGTAATCTGGAAGAAAATCCCGATGGTTCGGGAGCCGGGCCATCTGTGAGAGCTGTAGAGATAATGCCCGATGGTGCAGGGGGGAACTACTACTTTGTAGGAACTTCTGTAGGGTTATACATGACAAAGGCACTGGACGGTGACAATACGGTTTGGACACAGCAAGCATCACAAAGCATTGGTAATGTAGTCGTAGCAAACATTGTGGCTCGTCCGGTAGAAGGCATGATTATGGTCAGCACCCATGGTAACGGTTGTTTTTATGGGTACTACGATGTGGAAGGAGTGGTGGCAAACATCAATTACTCCGTTAGCGAAAATGGTCGAGCGGTTACTTTACGCGGCAACATATCGTATAATGCCAGTTTTCCAATGAGCTATCAATGGCTTCGAAACGGACAGGAAATTGATGGAGCCAACTCCGCAGAACTAACTGTGGCCGAAGGTGGCGATTATCAGTTGCGCCTGGGTATTCAGGGAGTGGAAGGAACCGGGCTTTCAAATGTAGTTTCTTTAAACCTGGATGGCCAGGCTCCAAAAATAGTTTCCATCAACCGTTTCAATCCGGCCACAGAGGCCACAGATGGTACATCAGTAGAGTTTGAAGTCACCTTCGATGAAGAAGTCATTAATATTAGCGCAGATGATTTTGAGACTACCGGAACAGCTTCGGGTGTAGTAGACAACGTGGCGGTGGTTACAGCCGGTCAGGTATTCAGGGTTACCGTGAGAGATATAGGAGGTTCCGGAACCTTGGGCTTGGGAGTGGCCGCTTCAAACGATATTGAAGATACTTCGGGCAACGCCTTTGCCGGTACTATAGAATCGGAACAAACGTATACTATTACCGATGTGACAGCCCCCGGTGCATCACTCACCCGCAATGATCCCGGCACTGAAGTTACCAACCAGAACACCGTTTCGTTTACCCTAACCTTTACTGAAAATGTACAGAATATGGATATAAGCGATTTGGAGTTGTCTTCCAGTGCTCCTTCGGCAGAGATAAGCGAACTGCTGGCAGTTACCGGTACCAGGGTATTTACCGTGACGGTTTCTAATATTGCGGCCGATGGGGTAATTGATATCAATTTTGTGTCCTCTCAAGATGTACAAGACCTGGCAGGCAATGATTTTGATGGTAGTTTCACTCAAAAAGAAACCTATACCATTGAAAATGTAATTGCTTCTATCGACAATGAGTTGATACAAAATGCCACCACAATTGTGGTAGACGCTAACCCTTCCAATGGAGTGTTTCATCTGGTATTACCGCGAACTTTCTCGGGAGCGGTAAGCTATCAGGTCATAGATGCTCAGGGCAGAAGCGTGACCATGAATGAAGTGAAACAGTATCAGAGAGGAACTCAAATCAGGCTCGATTTGCGATCTTCGGCAGATGGAGTTTATATTTTCGAGGCTGTAAACGCCAATAGAAAGGCCAGTGTCAAGCTGTTGAAAAGAAGTCGTTAGGGCTCAAAAGGTATAGATGCCCAGGTGATTAATACAGGCACTTAAGGGAATGTCGTGAGTATCGGCATAAGGAATAGTGTTCAAAGGTGGGGTTATGGCCAATCCCACCTTTTTACATTCAGGCTTCAGTTCGGCCAAGAAGCGATCGTACAAGCCGGCTCCATAGCCAATCCTATTGCCCGATTCATCGAAACTTATCAATGGTACAAAAACCAAATCGAACAAAGTAGCCTGTGCTTCTTGGCTGCTCGTAGGTTCAGGAATTCCCCTTGAGTCTGGCCGGAAGTCAGCCGAATGATTTATGGGGTGATGGCTCAGGCTTCTTTTCTTCCAATGAGTTTTGCTGCTATAGACCTGCTTCTGCTCCAAGAGCAGCCAGTCGATCAGCGGAGCAGTATCGGGTTCTAATTTGGTAGGCATTGAACCGAAAATGTGTACATGCTTAAGCTCGCTATAGGCCGTTAAAAACTGCTTGCAGTTTTCTATCATCAGGGTATTACGCAGAGCGTATTCTGCAGGCCTTAGCGTAAGCCTTTTTTCCAGAAACATACTGCGCAAAACCTGTTTATTCATTGGCTTTAATAAGGTGGAAGCGATAATCGAAGGGATCAAAAGCATCAAAACACTTTTCAATAAAGCCCGGGTCGGTCATGTAGAAGTTCAGGAAGTTGTCTTTTCGTTCCTGGGGGCTTCCGCCCGGAAACAATGTTTCTTTGATGGCATATATTCGGTTTACCAGAACTTCCTGGTTTCTTCTTTCGGCCTTGAGTATTTTTTGTTCAACCTTTTCAAGGGTCTTTTCGGCTCGCCTGTGCTGACCTTTTACCATTTTATCTAACGTAGGGTCAATAGCAATGGCCTGCCGGTGGGCATCATCGAACAGCTGATTGAGTTTTTGCTTTTGCTCGGCAAGATCGAGCTGAAAAGTAGTCTGCTCCCTTACCTTTTCATTGACAAGGCTGTGCTCATCTTTGAACAAGTCTTCCCAGCTGAGTTGAGCTTGTTCAATCTTACGCAAGCTGTTTTTGTCTATTACGGCTGCGAAGTTGCGTGGCATTAAGAGCGGAAAGGTAGTGTTGAACCGATCGAAAACACTTTTTAGCTGAAGCCAATATACAAGCTCACTGGGGCCACCTACATAGGCCAGGTTGGGGAGGAGAAACTCCTGATAAAGAGGCCTGAGGAGCACATTTGGGCTAAACCGCTCCGGGTGATTCTCTACTTCGTCTTCCAGTTGATCAGCACTGAACCGAATGCCTGTGCCCAACACTTCATAGGCACCTTTAGCCTTCACTATCCGTGCCCTGATATTCTCCTTTAGGTAAAACAAGTTGATTTCCCTGGGGAATACCTGGGTAGAGTAACCGATTTTCTCTAGTTGTTCGGTGGTGTGTTGAGCTTCTTTTTGGGGGCTGTGATCAAAAAGGTCGGCAGTTATTACCGGTTTAAAGAGGTGTTTGAGCTGTCGGTCATCGGCATCTACAATCACAAGCCCTTTGTCTCCAAACAGCGCATTGACATAATGCCTTACGGCTGCCGCAAGATTTTTTTTCTGATAGGCTTCAACAAAAAACTGAGGCATGCCAATTACCTGTTCAAAGATGCTGTTCATTTCCTTGAGGTGAAATCGGCCAACGGCTCCCTGCTGATTGGTCTTCCATTCCAGTTTTTTACCGTTGAGTCTGAAGTGCGATATTTCCTCAAAGTCATGGTCTTCGGAGGCCATCCAGTATACCGGTACGAAGTTGTATTCAGGGTAGGTTTGCTTTAGCCTTTGACAGGCATTGATAACGGTAACAATTTTGTATATAAAGTACAGAGGCCCGGTGAAAATATTGAGCTGATGGCCCGTAGTTATAGTAAAGGTTTTTTGATCTTCCAGTGCCTTTATGTTGGCTAGCGTCATTTCAGAGGCCTTAGTATCAGCGTATTGGTCGAAGAGTACTGCAGACACCACCGAGCGGTGTTCTACAGGGAAGTTCCTCTTTTCAATTTGCTGTCTAAGATTGGCTAAAGAAGGTAGGCCGTTATGAAAAGGTTTGAGCTCTTCTTTGTTGGAGATGTAGTCTAAAAAAAACGATGAAAAACTGTTGGTCTTCGAAAATTCTATCGTTGATAGCAGACAGTCAGTCTCGGTTAAAGTGCTCATACTATTGGTTTATGTTGAAGGTAACTGTCTTAGTACGCTTCAAGTTCTAAAAATGTGCAATAACTACAGCAACGGTTCGCCATAAAGGTCAAATTCAGTGGCATCGGTTATTTTAATCTGGGCAAAATCTCCAACTCTCAGGTAATGCTTTTTAGCGTCTATATAAACCTCATTGTCAACTTCGGGAGAGTCATGTTCGGTTCTCCCAATAAAGCTTCCGCTTTCTTTTCTATCGATCAATACTTTAAACGTTTTCCCGATTTTAGCCTGGTTTATTTCATAGGAAATTTGCTCCTGAACCTGCATAACGTGATTGGCTCTTTCTTGTTTCACTTCGTCAGGCACATCATCGGTCATTGAGAAGGCATGGGTGTTTTCTTCGTGCGAATAAGTGAATATGCCCAGCCGGTCGAACCTTGATTTTTCTACAAAGTCTACCATGTCGGCAAAGTCTTCTTCGGTTTCTCCCGGGTGCCCTGCAATAAGGGTGGTTCTTATGGCAATGTCTGGTACTCTTGATCGCATTTCGGCCAGCAAGGCTTCCGTTTTTTCGCGGGTAGTGCCTCTGCGCATTAATTTGAGCATTTTGGTAGAGCCATGCTGAAGAGGAATGTCCAGGTAATTGCAAATGTTCGGGCGTTCGGCCATCACATCCAGCACGTCCATAGGGAAGCCTGTCGGGAATGCATAATGAAGCCTTATCCAATCAATACCCTCCACATCGGAGAGTCGCTGCATTAGTTCTGCCAGATTTCTCTTTTTGTAGAGATCAAGGCCGTAATAAGTAGAATCTTGGGCAATGAGCAAAAGCTCCTTGGTGCCATTTTTGGCCAGGTTTTTAGCTTCGGTAACGAGTTCTTCTATCGGCCTGGACTTGTGCCCACCACGCATTAAAGGTATAGCGCAAAAAGAGCAGGGCCTATCGCAGCCCTCAGCGATTTTCAGATAGGCATAGTGCTTAGAGGTGGTGGTAATTCTATCGCCAAGCAGTTCGTGCTTATAGTCAGCCTTGAACTTCTTTAGCAGAGCGGGCAATTCCATGGTGCCGAAAAAAGCGTCTACCTGAGGAATTTCCTTTTCCAGATCGTCTTTGTAGCGGTGTGAAAGGCAACCTGTTACATAGACCTTCTCTACCAGCCCTTCTTCCTTGGCATCTACATATCGCAGAATCGTGTCAATAGACTCCTGCTTGGCATTATCTATAAAGCCACAGGTATTGATGATGACGATGTTTGCATCGTCCTTTTTAGATTCGTGAGTGGTTCTAATGCCATTTCCCCTCAATTGGGTCAACATAACTTCAGAATCCACCAGGTTTTTAGAACAACCTAGTGTTACAATGTTGACTTTATCTTTCTTCAGCCCCTTAACCTTCATGGTAATCAATGAATTTGGAGGGCAAAGGTAACAAGAATTGGCAAGTTTTAAGTTTTAGGTTTAACGTTCAAAGTTCGGTCACCCAGACATAAAACTTTGAACTTAAAACTTGAAACTAACCTCTTCTCTTTCTGAAAGTAATTGGTACTAACTCATCTGTTGGAAGACCAATTTGATAAAGCTCCCACTCTGAGTCGTACTTAGCCAGAATTTGCCGGATGCAGTCTACTCTGTCATCGCTTGGGTTGTCGCAGTCGGCCCAGTAGAATACTTCTACCCTGTAATTGTAAGAACGCTTTTGGCCGTTGATTTTTACTTCCACTTCAATGTCTTGCTCGCCAGAGATTTGCGGAATTTGTATAGCTATAGCACTCATAAGTTGTTCGTTAATGTACAAATGTTTTCTATCCGTTATTCTTGGAACAAGATGAGTGCCATGAATTTAATGTGTTGAAAATCAAATAATTATGATTTAATACACAAAGGGTTTGACCGATAAAGTGCAGTAAATTGTACGCAAACGTTCAGGAATTTGATATATTCCGAAGTAACACATTCAATATGAAAGCAACGGCATGCTTATTACTTCTTATTACTTTTTCCATTACCATTAGTTGTTCAAACTACTCTTCAAGTAGCATTGTAGAGGAGAAGATAATGGTGGACAGTCTTGTCAGTGAACAATTTCTTGAGAAAGAGATTGGTTTGGCTCCCTTTATAGTAGGCTCATATTTACTCATTAAGCAAGATCAAAATAGGGCTGATAGGGTGGTTTTTACTGTTTACAATTCATCTGATCTTGAGTTTTTAGGTGAGATAGGTGAGCGGGGAAGGGAAGGGCCTGATACATTCTATGGAGCTAGTTACTGGGGTCAATATTTAGAGAGAGATGGAGATTATTTGATTTGGGTAAATGACCCACCAAGGTTTAGGATAAGTCTTATCAATATTACCAAGAGCCTTCAACAAGGCAAGACCATAATTGAAAGAAAAGTGACACATAGACCCGAATATGACTTTATGAATGCACTTTTCGTTGTTGACTCAGTGGGTTTAGTAGGTCATCAACCTGGTTATTATGACGGAACCAATATGGCTCCCTTGGTAATGTTAAAGAACGGTGAAATTAAAGCCTATGGTGAGTATCCCAAAGTCAATAATATACTTGATGAGGAACGATGGAAAAAATGGGCAAACTTTAACAGTGTTTCTCTTTCAATGAAGCCTGACCAATCTCGTTTTGCCGTTGCAATGGATTACTATGATCGGTTAGACATTTTCGACAGAGATGGACAATTTATTATGTCTTACCGAGACCCTGAAAAGTATGCTCTTTACAACTATTCAGACATTATTACACCCTCGAAATCTGTCCCTAGGCAGTACAGGGATTATTATTATGGAACGGCTGCCACGAAAGACTTCTTATTTACACTCTATTATGATGTTTCTGTGGAAAAGTGGGCTGAGTTTCACCCTACCACTATTCGCATTTTTGATTGGGAAGGAAACTTAAAAGCTCAGCTGGCCTGCCCTGATAAACTTTGGAATTTATCTGTAGATGAGGAAAATGGATATCTATATGGAGGTTCCTATCAGCAGGAGACCCTTTTTAGATACAATATTGAGTCTGTGTTGAAAGCGCTAAAGGCTAATCCTTGAAGGCTAATCGATCTGTCTATTTCTTAAAAAGAGAGTCTACAAACTCAGCTTTATTGAAAACCTGTAGATCTTCTACCTTCTCACCAACGCCAATGTACTTCACAGGGATTTTGAATTGGTCTGAGATGCCAATCACTACTCCACCTTTGGCTGTGCCATCGAGCTTGGTAATGGCCAAAGCAGAAACTTCGGTGGCTTTGGTAAATTCTTTGGCCTGAATAAAGGCATTTTGACCAGTAGAGCCATCGAGCACCAACAGAATCTCGTGAGGAGCTTCAGGGATGAATTTCTGCATCACGCGTTTGATCTTCGTCAGCTCGTTCATCAGGTTTACCTTGGTATGAAGCCTTCCGGCAGTGTCTACAATCACAAGGTCGGCACCGGTTTCAACCCCTTGCTTTACGGCATCGAAAGCTACTGCGCTTGGATCAGTATTCATGCCGTGTGCTACCACGGGTACGCCCACTCTTTCGCCCCAAAGCTTTAACTGGTCTACAGCTGCGGCTCTAAAGGTATCGGCAGCACCCAGTACAACAGATTTACCTTTGCTCTTGAATTGAGCGGCTAGTTTGCCAATGGTGGTTGTTTTACCCACACCATTCACACCTACCACCAAAATAACATGTGGTTTGTGGCCTTCAGGTAGTTTGAAGTCGGCAAGATCCTGGGTATTGTTTTCGGCTAGCAGTTCGGCAATTTCTTCGCGCAAAATGCGATCGAGCTCGGTAGTGTTCATGTACTTGTCTCGTGCCACTCGTTCTTCAATGCGCTCAATAATCTTTACGGTAGTTTCTACACCAACATCGCTGGTTATTAGTATTTCTTCCAGCTCATCGAGTACTTCATCGTCTACCTTAGATTTTCCGGCTACGGCACGACCGAGCTTACTAAATAAGCTTTCTTTAGTCTTTTCGAGTCCCTGATCGAGCTTCTCTTTTTTCTCTTTAGAAAATAAACCGAATAGTGCCATAACAGTAAGGTTTGATGAAGTTATCTTATATAAGCCTATATAGCTAAAGTACGTTCCCGAAATTATTTCGGAATATATTCTCCCGTATACAAAGATTCTGAAACTAGCTTGTTTGCCGACAAAAGCAGGTTCAGAATGACGAAAAGAATAGTAAACAAAAAAGTCCCTTAACGGGACTTTAATATAATTGATAAATGCAATTTCTTATTTATCGGCTAAAACAGATTTAACCATATCTTCAGTAACCATCTCTTCTTTAAAGGTATATGCACCAGTTTTAGGAGATTTTACTGCTTTGATCACTTTGGCGTATTTTACACCACCTTCTTTCTTTAGGGTTGCAACTACTTTCTTAGCCATGATTACTTAATTTCTTTGTGAACGGTATGTTTCTTCAAAATTGGATTGTATTTCTTCAACTCCAATCTTTCAGTTGTGTTCTTTCTGTTCTTGGTGGTGATGTATCTAGATGTTCCTGGCATGCCGCTTTCTTTGTGCTCTGTGCACTCTAATATCACCTGAACTCTATTGCCTTTCTTAGCCATTTCTCTATGCTTTCAAAATTCGGACTGCAAATATAGGGAAGTGATTCTGATATTAAAACCTAAGAATCAAAAAATCTTTAAAATAAATACACTGTCTTTCAGGTAGATGACCCTGCCACACTACCCAAATGTTGGCTGCTAATTTGGCCATGGAATTCGAATATATGAAATTCTGCTTACTCCCACATTTTCAGTCGGTTTAGGTATAAATAGGACTCTACAAAATGGCGGTGTTCTTGCGTTGTCATTTTTTCCAGAAGTTCTAAAGACGACACGTAAGTGGCCAGATTGCCGTTTGAAGATGAAAATTTTCCATCTTCAATATAGGTTACAAGGCTGTCGTTCTGAACCAGCAGTTTGGGGTAGTCTTTCTGTAATTGTTCTCCTCCGCCAATCCAGGTTACTATTTTCTTTCCATTGGCAATGCCAGACGCTCCTATGAGCTGAGCTCCCGCACAATTGCTTACCGTGTAGGTGGTTTCTTCATTTTTGGCTCTTATAAACTCCAGAAGTGTTTGGTTGCGCACCATAGACCACATATCGTAGGCACTGGGCACAAAGAGCACGTTGAGAGAGGGCGCAGTGGCAAAAGTATAGTCGGGTATTATGGTTAGTCCCTCTTCGGTGGTTATCGGTTCGGGAGTTTGGGCAATGGTGACGACATTGAACAGCGGTGTGCCATCTTGATCGGGTTTGGAAAAAACATCCATTGGAGCGGTGACCTCTGTCATTAGTACTCCTTCAAAAATGAGTAGCCCTATGATGGGTAACTCATTGTTGAAAGATTTAGAGGGCAGGTTTTTGTGATCCTGGCAACTGATTAGGCCACAAAAGATAGTTAGTATGAGTAGGCTGGTCTTTTTCATAGTGCTCAATTGATGGGTTTGTGAGTGCTAACGGCTATTCTGTTCCAGCCATTAATGGCCACAACAGTCATAATTACCTGAGCCAGGTAGTTTTCGCCAAGAGTGGCGACAGCTTCATTATAGGTTTCTGTGCTTAGGCCTCCTTTATGTATTAAGGTTACCTCTTCGGTAATTTTCAACACAATGCGCTCTTCCGGTGTAAAAAGTGTGGTTTCTTGCCAGGCATTTAAGAGAAAAAGCCTCCTGGCAGTTTCACCATCTTTAAGAGCCTCTTTGCTGTGCATGTCTATGCAAAATGCGCAGCCGTTAATTTGCGATGCCCGCATTTTAATCAGGTGAACCATTTTGCCGGAAATTCCACAGTTTTTTATATAGTTCTCCAGGGCAAACATGCCTTCATAGCTCTTTGGCTCAACTTCTTCAATCTGAATTCTCTTGTTCATTTGCTTTTGTTTTGAGCAAATGTATAGGCCCTGCGAACCAAAAAACTTGAACTGGTTTAAGAAAGCTTCTCCGCCCTTATTTTGCTTAAATACTCCGGGGTAAGGCCCAGGTAGGTGGCAACCATATACTGAGGCACCCTATTGACAAACTCAGGAAAGTCTCTTCTAAAGTGATTAAATATTTCCTTTTTCGAATAGTCGAAAACATATTTGGTGCGAACTACAGAGGCTCCGTAGGCAATTTCGTATACGTTGCGAAAATATACTTCCAGTAAAGGATGGGCCCGGAGGAGCTGTTGGTAGTTGGCGTAAGAGATATGCCATAATTCGCTGGGTTCAATAGCCTGAATGCTTAGATCTGTATTCTTCTGGTGGTGAAAGGCCAGAAAATCAGTAATCCACCAATCTTCAATGGCAAACATAATGGTCTTTTCTACTCCTTGGCGATCGGTAAAAAAGGCATGCACACATCCTTTTGCTACAAAAAAGAGGTGATCGCAGAGGTGGCCTGAGTGGGTTAAATTCTCTTTCTTTTCTGTAGTTATGGGATCGAAATAGCCCAAGATCTGGCCGAACTCTTCTTGAGAAATACCCACAAATCTATTGATGTGCCGGAATAAGGAGTCTTGCATACAACAGTGGCTTTGGCAGTTGCTCCTGCCGTAAATTAATGCTTTAGGCTTTGTAAAGGTAACTGAAAGTCTACTAAAGCCGGTCTTTAAAATGCTTTAGCAGCAGGTTGTTCACCATTTCTTTGGTTAGGGGTTTACTCATAAAGGTTTTTATGTTCTCAATATCCTCTGCCCTGTGTTTGTCGTCCGGGTTTAGAGAGGTGGTGAGCATTACTACAATTACATTGCCTTTGTATTTGGGGTCCAGCTTGTCATACTCCTCAATAAACTCCCAGCCGTTCATGCCGGGCATGTTAATGTCCAGAAAGATAAGATCGGGCTGAGGATGCTCTCCGCCTACTTTGGAGGTGAGGTAGTCTAAAGCGGCCTGCCCACTTTCAACAGCTACTATATGGTTGGTGCATCCTATTTGATTGATGACGCGCTGATGAAAGAAGTTGTCAGATTCGCTGTCATCGATGAGCAAAATAGAGTTGAGTATGGGCTTCATGGGTCATAGTTTTGGTAAATAAAAATAGAAAGTGCTGCCCTGGTCAGGCTCAGATTCAACCCAGATTCTGCCCTTGTGCACCTCAGCTATCTTGCGGCAATGGGCCAGGCCAATGCCGGTGCCTTCATAAGCTTCTCTGGAATGAATACGTTGAAAAATGGTGAAGATCTTTTCCTGGTGTTTTTTAGATATACCAATACCATTGTCTTGTATGGCAAAGACCCATCCGTTGTCTTCTTTTGCAGTAATTTGAATTTGCGGGGCTACCTCCTTTTTTCTGAACTTAATAGCATTGCTAATGAGGTTTTGAAATAGAAGCCGAAGTTCTGTTTGGTAACCTCTTACCTCGGGCAGCTCACCCAAAACCAGGGTGGTGTGGGTAGATTCCAGTACCGAAGAAAGATCTTTCTGAATATGAACCAGAAGACTATGGCAGTCTACCATGGTAAGCTGCCTTTCCTGACCTATTCGGCTGTAGTCCAGTAAGTCCTTTACCAGTTGTCGCATTCTGGTAGCCGACTCGCTAATGAATTTCAGGCTTTTTTTGCCTGTATCGTCTAGCTTGGTGCCGTAGTCTTCAACCAGAATTTTAGTGAAGTTAGTAACGGTGCGCAGTGGTTCTTGCAGGTCGTGAGAGGCCACATAGGTAAACTGTTCCAGCTCTTTGTTTTTGTGGGCCAGTTCCCGGTTGTGCTTTTGTACTTGTAAACTTAACCGAGAGTGCCGTATTCCAATAATGTACATAACCCATATGGCCAGCGTAGAAATGCCACGGTTTGCAAAGGCCATCCATGTGGTTTGGTTGTTGATGGTAATAAGCGGGATTAACCAAATAAGTATTGAGATGAGTATAGAGAAATAAAGTAGTGTTTTAGGCTTTTGGCTTAATATGACTGCCATTGAACAGACATACAATATACCCACGGCTACTCCAAGAGGAATGATAAGATCTACGGCAAATACTACAAGAATCATGAACAAGCTAAGCTGAACCTCCCGGGTTGGTCCTGAAGACTTTCCGGGCCCCAACAGGGTACTGCTTTGCAAGTTGTATTGAGTAATCATGTTGCACCTATGTTTCTATTAAATATAGAAAATTAAATAGATTTACGACACTAATCGCGCTAAGTTACAAATGAGGGTTTTGTAAGCTGCCTGGGGTCGTTGAGCAGGAGTCTATTTTTAAGGAGTTAATTCTCTCTCCATTTGAGCCAGTCGTTGCGCAATATTCGGTACACAAAGTTCAGTTTGGGCGCTTCACCATAGTAGGCTACCTCAAGTTCATCGATCTTTTTTGCCCCCAGTTTTTCAATAGAAGATTGCGATCTAAAGTTTTGTGCACCAATGTGAAAATCGACCCGGCTGATATGTTCAAATAAGTAGTCCAGCATCAGGGTTTTAGTGGCATGGTTATATCCCTTTCCCCACCTGTTTTTAGCAAAAAAGGTATAGCCTATAAGTATGCTGTTCTGCTTCGCATTGTAATCGTATAGTCTGGTGCTTCCAATAACATCACCCGTTTGGCTATCTATAATTTTAAAAGCCCCTTTGCTTTCTATGGCTCCCTTAAAAAAGTTTTCGAACACCGGCTTCTGCCATCGGTTTTGGTTAGGGTGTTGTTTCCAAAGCTCCGGGTCGGAGGCTACTGCATAAAGAGCGTCAAAGTCGGAAGGAAGTAATGGTTCCAGGCGCACTTTTTCATTGGCCAAAGAGGGTTGCAGGCTAAAAGTCATGAGCTAAAGATAATCAGGCTTGGCCATATACAATGTAGCTCTCCGGGTGTGGCTGTTATAAAATATTTTCCGGAAAAGAGGAGCAGCGTTTTGCAAACTGCTACCGCTGTATACCTTTGCATTAGTTAATGTTACAACCGGGGTGTTGTGTCGGAAATTCGGCACGGCTGAGATTATACCCGCTAACCTGATCTGGATAATGCCAGCGTAGGGAATTGTAATGATGTCCATTATCATTATCCTTCTGTTTTTCAGGCATTCATCCGATCAACAATACTGTTGATCAATGAGTAATATTGAAAAAAAGCAAAAATTCGATGTAGCCACCGGTGAGTTGCGCAACTGGCAGGGGCGTAAGGAGTGGTTCTTCAATCGCGATGACACCGATCATTACGAAATGTACTACGAAGGCCCTTATAAAAGGCAAGAGGTGTGGCAAAAGAAAACCCTGGAAAACCTGATAAAAAGCGATTCAAGGGTGAAAACCCTTCTTGAGTTTGGCTGTGGTACCACGCGTTTTACCCGGTGGTGGAAAGAAATAGGTATAGAGGCCACAGGGGGAGATATTTCACCATTTATGCTGGGGCAAGGGGTGCATCTCTTTGATGGCGACCTGGTGTTGGCCGACTCGCACCATATGCCCTTCAAAGATCATAGTTTCGATGCCCTGGCCTTCGTTACCACATTTGAGTATTACAAAGACCCTGTGAAAGTAATTCGCGAAGCCGTTAGGGTAGGGAAGTACGGAATCATATTTGGTATGATGAACCGCAACACGCCCAAGCTTGTGAGGAGGCGTGTGCAGCAGGTTTTTGGCAGAAACAACTACTATGTTACGGCTCATTTCTACACGCCTTCCAGTCTTAAAGAACTTATTGATGAAGCATTGTTCGACAGAGATTATAGCATAAAGTGGCAGGCTACCGGGCTGCCCAAGTGGTTTCCGGTGCAGCAGTGGCACCAGCCTTATGGCGACTTTTTTGGTCTTCATGTTCAACTCAATGATGTGTGATGGCGGCATTCGTAGATGAGAGTGGAAAGGTAGATGAACAGGTTTTCAAGTCGGAACTGTTTCCTTATACCGGTGCGGCTAGCCAACGAGTTATTCAAGGGCCACAGTTTGGTGTAGATACCGCAATAATAGACTTGGGTAATGGTTTGGCTATGGCCACCTCCAGCGATCCGCTATCGTGGATACCCTCCATGGGGGCAAAAGCCTCGGCCTGGCTTTCTGTGCATTTGCTGGCCAACGATATGAGTACAACCGGCCATGCTCCGCAGTTCGCTCAGTTTGTCCTTAACCTGCCTACAGCCATGGGGTTATCAGCCTTTCAGGACTATTGGCGACATATCCATGAGCTTTGCGAGCAAATGGGGGTGGCCATTACAGGGGGGCATACCGGGCAAATTGAAGGACAAAACTCTACCATAGCAGGAGGAGGAACTATGTTTCTTACAGCTCCCCGCGACCAGATTCTTAGCAGCAATGGTGCGCAGCCTGGCGATAGCATTATACTCACTAAAAGCATGGCACTTTCCTCTACGGCCATTTTGGCCATGGCCTTTCCTGAAAGTGTGAGCCGGCATTGCGGCACGGAGGTGCAGCAGCAGGCTGAATCAAATTTTTGGAATCTTTCGGTGCTCAAAGAGGCGCGGTTGGCCGCTCAAACCCTGGGAATACAAAAAGGGCTACAGGCCATGCACGATGTAACGGAAGGGGGAGTGTTGGGGGCAATAGCCGAAATGGCCGGAGCATCCAAGTGTGGTGTAGACCTGCTGGGAGAGGCTTTGCCACTAAAGCCTGAAGTAGATGCAGTGGCTCGGTTGTTTGAGATTGACCCGAGACTTTCCATTGGAGCGGGAGCTATGGCCATGGCGGTTAAATCCGGCTGCGAAGCGCAACTTATTAAAGCTCTCGAGCAGGAAGGTATTCCGTCTGCAGTGGTGGGAAAGTTTACTCCGCAACAGGGAGTTTATCGAATAACAGAGGCTGACGGAAGGCAGTCTGAGTTTAGTGTAGAGGGTAAAGACCCTTATTGGGGAGCTTTTTTCAAAGCCCTTAAAGCCGGGTGGAAATGAAGCGGTTGGAGGGTGTTTATCTAGTGGCCGATCCGGCCATGCAAGGCAATCTGCTGTTCAGTAAGCTTCAAGAAGCGCTCAGGGCGGGTGTCGATGTGTTGCAGCTATGGAACCATTGGCCCCCGGAGTTTACGCATAGCGACAAAATACAATTGGCCAAAGAGGTTGTAGACATGGCCGAGCCGTACGGTACGCCTGTCTTAATGAATGAAGACTGGGAACTTGCGCTGCAGTGCAATGCAGCCGGAGTGCATTTTGATACCATACCGCAAGATTGGCCTGCTATAAAAGAGGCTTTAAAGGGGCTTCTGGTAGGATTTACGGTGGGCAACAATGTGGAAAGAATACGGTGGGCGCAAAGTGAAGGGGCAGATTATGTGAGCTTTTGCGCTTTATTCCCTTCCGCTTCTGTAGACAGCTGTGAGATAGTGAGGCCGGAAACGGTACTAATGGCGCGATCCATTAGCTCCCTGCCTATTTTCCTGTCCGGGGGCATTCGGCCCGATAACCTCAAAAAACTTGCTCAACTGCCCTTCGATGGTGTGGCCATTATTTCCGGTATTATGAATACGGAAGATCCTGCCGGACAAATTGGTGTCTACAGAGCGTTACTCCATAAATTGAAAGCAATAAAAAAGAATTAGCAACCATGCAAAAATCAATGCTTAAAAAACTGTGCTGTCCTATTGATAAAAGCGATTTGCACATAGATATATACAATGAAGATGAAACGGGCGAAGTACTGGAGGGGCTAATGGTATGCCCAACTTGCAAGCGTTATTACCCCATTATTTATAGCATTCCCATAATGACCCCGGATGAGTATCGTCAGAAGGCCCTCGAAGCGCCTATGATGGAGCGGTGGGGTATTGATGTGGGCAAAGAGGAAGACGGAACATTTTTGCTCGAAAATCACCGGCCATTGCTTAAATAACTTCGGTTTGCACCATACGAAATCAAGGTCCGGATAATCGAAAGCTCATCCGGCTTTGGTGGTCATCCAGCCCATGTAAATAGCCGACTGAAAGAATCGTAGCGGAGAGGTAAACCCTGCCTGAACAAGTAACTCACTTAGCCGCGGTTCGGAAACATGGTGGAGTTCGTTGGCAATTCGGTTGATTCGCTGCTCAATTTCTTCCGTAGTCACGTCTTCAGGAATCATGGCACGCAAAACGTTTAGGTTTCCTTCTATTTGTTGACTGTCGCCAGTAATGTCTAAAAGAATTAAAGGAGCTCCCGGGGTCAACCGTTGAGCAATTTGCTGCAACAGCTCCAGCTTGCTACCATCATCTTTTAGAAAGTGCAGTACCAGCAGCAGGGTGGAGGCACCATACCGTTCGCTGTCTTTGAGGTTTTGCACTACTCCCTCAATGAGCTTTACGTTGGAGTAGGGCTGCAACTTCTGGCGAGCCTGATCAATCATTTCCGGAGAAGGGTCTATGCCTGTAATATCCCAGTTCTTATGAACCGAAACCAAAGGCTCAATTTCGTTGCCGGTGCCACAACCTACCACCAGTAGTTTTTGCTCCTTCAGCGGAAGCAATAATTTGGGTAAGAGGTTCAAAAAGTATCTGTAATTAGGGATCCAGGTTTCAACAAACCGGTTGTAGCCGGCCGCTCTTTGTTTTTCGAATAACTCTACAGCGCTCATGGTTGGGGTGGGTTTACTATGCTCATAAACCCATGTTCTTAGGCAAGAGTTGCAAGAAGTTTGAAAAATACCTCTACATCTAAGGTTTTTGGGTTATTGTTGATTTTGAGGATGTGGTTTTTTGTTGTGTCGCTCCATCTTTTACGTGTACATGAGGTCTTTTTATCTCGAGAAGAAATTGTTCTCAGGTTGAGCAACAAGAGCATAGTTAGTATTTTTTATCTCCTCAAGATGCTTTGAATCCATATTATTTGCCCAGAATAATTCAAGTAAGTTACCGAAAAGAGATTGTTGAAATGCGGTGAAACCATAAAAACAGGTCTTCTTCCTTATGATTACTTTTCTGGTTATAGTAAGGCCAAAATGAGGGGCTGATTAAGCTTAATGTAGCGAATGGTTTACCGCTTGAGTTTGAGCCATACCGGGGTTCCTGCATTGTCTATAAGCTTCCTTTCCATGGTACCATCTTTATTCACCATATAGGTGTGATAATTGCCACTGGCATCTTCTCTGGCAAATATAAGTTTAGAACCATCGGCCGACCATGAGGGGCTGGAATCGCGGGCGGGGTTTCGGGTGATGCGTCTTTGGTCGGAGCCGTCTATGTTCATTATATAGATCTCGTGATTTCCATCTCTGTCCGACATAAAGGCAATCTGTTGGCCATCGGGCGAAAGTTCCGGATGCCAGTCTTCGGCTTTATTGCTGGTTAGCTGAGTTAAATCGCTTCCGTCTGCATTGGCCATACAAATTTCGCTTTGCCCGGTTTTGGAGTGAAACAATAGCTTATTGTCGGGTGTAAAATAAGGCCCGCCACCCTCAAGCAACATGACCTGACGCTGGTTGCTGCCATCGGAGTTCATTATCCATATTTCCTCCTGCCAATTTCCGGCCTCATCAGGATACTCTCTGGCAAAAGCTATTTGTTTGCCGTCTGCCGACCAGCTAGGGGAGCTGTCCCACATGCCCTTGGTATGGGTGAGCCGCTTTCTATTGCTGCCATCAGCGTTTATGGTGTGTATGGACCAGGTTGTTCGGTTGTCATGGTAGGCGTATAGGGCAATTTGCTCACCACTGGGCGACCAGGCCGGGTAGCCATCATTTTCCGGATGATCGGTGAGCTTAATTTTCGCCAGACCGGCAGCATCGGTCAGATAGATTTCTCCATTGCCGGATTCGGCCGAAGAGTACGCGATTACATAGGTAGGTTTTGAAGATCGGTTGTTTTGGCAAGCTGAGAGAACCATAAGCATGGCCAGAACAATTGAAGTAGTTTTAGCATAGTTCATAGGTCAGCTAACGGAGGGTTTGTATTGCCTTTTTTGGTTTTATGTAAATGGTTATCAGTTAGTTATAAGGGTTGTGTAGGTGGGTTTAGTGGTGGTTGTTTAGGATTTCTATGGATGAATTATTGGGGTGGAGTGGACTGCATGCCTCTCAAAAAATAGTGTAAGGCTTTTTATTCTGTGCCAAACACTTTTCCATTCAGAGTGTGTGTACAGCATTCACAGAAGGGTATCATATTTTTGGCTTTTAAGCCAGGGTTGGTGAGCTGGAGTGTATTGCTGTGGTCTACGTACAGTCCTGAAAAGTAGGTACTTTCGCCTACTCTAACAAAGTCTTTCTTATCCTTTTGGTTTAAGGCTACCACCCAGAAAATGGCTGCGTGCACCTATCCAGATCAATGGAAGGCTGCACAGACGCAGGAAAGGAATGCCACAAGGTAGCCCGCTTAGCCCATTGCTCTCCAACATATTGTTGGATAAGCATCTCAAAGCCAAAGGGTTGAAGTTTGTCCGCTATGCCGATGATTTCAGTGTTTATGCTGATTCAAAGGCGGAAGCAAGAAAGATAGGAAATGAGGTCTACCTGTTCTTAAAGAACAAGTTAGATCTGCCTATCAATCGGGCGAAGAGCGGCATCCGCAGACCCAACAATTTTGAGCTTTTAGGCC
>NZ_DBHC01000043.1:2178-30631 GCF_002296035.1 Roseivirga sp. UBA838 | reverse complement strand
CACAAATGGCTGTTAAAAGACGCTGTGAGAACACCGCATGTGGCTAGTATACTGGACCTAACAAATGCGATCTAAATGAGTAACCCTAAAAAATATCCGGAATCTCACGCTAAACTTGAGGTGCCTGGCTTTGCCGGCATGCAGGCCGGGTATAAGAGTCTATTGGAAAATATATGGACTATTTTTCCGGCCGGACGTGATTGTTTTGGTATTTTCACCCTATGCGCATTAAAGGCTATTGGCTTTTCATTTTTCTGGCTCTTACTACCGGAGCATTTTTCTTTTACCAGCAGGCGCAGCCACCGTTGAGTTATGACTTCGCTCCGCAATTCGATGGAAATGATTACCGCAACATATACGATTATTTTGAAGGTTACAGAGAAGACTATAATGTACCCCACCCATTTCATCAACGCCTGTTGGTGCCGTTTCTAGCTTCGCTTTGGAGCTATGATATTCTACCCGGATTTCAATGGCTCAATCTGATCTTTAGCTTATTGGCAGTGGTGGTTATGTTTCATTTATGGCGAAGCTTAGGCTTTGAGCTAAGATGGTTTTGGGCGGGCTTTTTATGGCTGATTTTTCATTGGACGGGTATGATACGGCTCAATGCCTTCGACCCCATAACAGTCGATTTACCTACTTATGCCTTTCAGGCTTTATTCCTTTGGCTTGTCTTAAAGCGAAAATTCATTCACCTTTTGTGGCTGGCTCCGCTGGCCACTTTGCAAAAAGAATCGTTCTTGGCCTTGCCTGTTTTACTTCTAGTTTATGGAGCCTGGCACAACAGAAAAACGGATGAGGGTTACTACGACTTACCATTTATTGCCGCTGCTGTTCTTTTGGCCATTGCAACTCAATCTATAGTCAATTTTAACTTTCCTCCGCAAGAAGCAGGTAGAGGCGCATTCATCACCCTGGCCTATCATGCGCGAGAGGCTGTTTTAAATCCTTTTGAGCTGCTTAGGTGGCTGGCTGCCATTTCCATGGCCTTTGGCCCGGCCATATGGCTGGCCATTAACCGTTATAGAAAAACCTATCGATACGACAACACCCGAAACCTACTGCTCATGTACAGTGCCCTGTACCTGGCCTTTGGCCTGCTGGCCGGTGGAGACATGACACGAATTGTTTTTCTGGGCTTTCCCTTTTTGGCCACCTGGGTGATGTTCGAGTTACAAGAAACCAACAAAGCGAAGCTTCTTTTGTTAGCCTTGTTTTCTTTTCCACTCACTTTTATCTGGCAGCATATTCCGGACCCTGCCTGGCAATGGGAAGCTTGGGAGAGCTGGTACCCTGAGTTTGCAAACAAAGAACGGGTATTACTGTTTCTCGGGTTTATTCTTGCCGCATTTCTACTGCTACAAACCAAAAAAACGACTTAAACGCCTCGTTAATATAAACCACTACCTACCAACCAATTGCAACAACCCACCAATCTCACTATATTATTGAATAGTGATAAAAGCAAGTTGGCCGACTCTTTGGCGGCATTGCCTTTTGTGCTTAACTCAAAGGAAAGAACTTTGTGAGCAACCCAAATTTATGCCCATGCTGGTGAATAAATTTAAACCGAAAGTCAATGAAGTGATGTTCATAAACACTCATTGTCTATTGCATATACTTGAGGGTAGTGGAGGGTTGCAGGTAGATTTCAAAAACTACTTCGATTGGGACGATAAAATCATCTTCCTGGAAAAAGGCCAGTACATAAAGTTTTTAGGCGATGATTTTACTGTAAGACGCATAGACTTCCCAGATGAAGCTCTATTTAAAGACAAGCAGGTTCGAGTGCTTTTTAAGCATATGGTGAGCTTGGGGTATATCAATTTTGAGGATTGCCTGGAGTGCCAGAAATACCTGAACGAGTCTGTTTTTGGGGCGCCCAAAGATATTATAGATGTATCCGCAAGGCAGTGGTTTTGGCAAAATCCCTTTAACGCCAAGCCCGAAGAGTACCATCTGATTTTCGACATTAAAGAATTTATTGACGAGAAGTATAGGGAGCAACTTCAGAATGCCGACTTCAAACTATTGTTTGAATCGTCCGGACTCAACCCTCATAGGCTGGTCAATGAAAAGGTTGGTGTAACCATAAAAGGCCTATTAAAAAATAAGCGCCTCACTGAAAGCAAAAAAGACCTGGTCTTCAGCAATAAGAGCATTAAAGAAATTGCCTACGACCATGGTTTTTCAGACCCTGCCTATTTTAATCGGTTCTTTAAGCAACAAACTCAAAAAACTCCATCGGATTTCGTTAGAGACACCGGCATAGACCGCACCGATGATTTTGCCACTCATCTCTTTGAACTACTGCATGAGTTTCATACCACTCAAAGGGAGGTAGGCTTTTATGCCGATAAACTGCATTTATCGGTAAAAGCCCTTTCCACTAAAGTTCGTCAACAACTCAATGTGAGTATTGGGCAGCTCATACGGCAACAAATTATTCTCTCGGCCAAGCGAATGCTTCTGCAACACCAATCTATTCAGGAAGTAGCCTTTTCGCTGGGTTTCGAAGAGCCCGGTCACTTTAGTAATTTCTTTAAACACTACACCGGCCTGAGCCCCACCAAATACCTGCAAAGTAAAAAGTCCAATCAATAGGCCATTTTTTGTAAGCATTGGCCCAACTCGATAGGCCAAATTTGTCATGTGATTCATCAAAAAACAATTCACATGAACATAAAAGAACAAGTACAAAAAATGGATGCAATGGTATCGCAAGGCGATATCGTGAATGCCGTGAAGCAGTTCTTCTCGGCCAACGCCAACACTTCTGATTATGGTGGAGTAAAGACCGCCTCTCGCGATCAGATGGTAGAAAAGATGGAAGGCTTTACCGGAGCCATTGCCCAGGTAAACGGCATTACCCATCACAGAACATTGGTAGATGGCAACGCTTCGGCCTCGGAGTTTACCTTCGACTTCGACATGAAAGACAACTCGCGCATTCTATGGCACGAGATTATTAGAAGAGTGTGGAACGATAGCGGAGAAGTAGTTGAAGAGACCTATTTCGATGCTAAAATAGCCTAGCCATGAAATTCAGGTTTATTTCTCCAACCGTTCACGGCATCATAGACTACTCGGCCGCAGTGGCACTTATTAGCAGTCCGTTCCTGTTGGGGCTTGGAGAAAGTTCACCCATGGCCAAATGGCTCTCTGTGGTCACCGGAGTGGCTGTGATTATCGTAAGTCTAAACACTACTTATAAGTTTAGCATTCTTCACACCATTCCCTATAACGGTCATTTGCTCATAGACTTAATGGCCGCCACCACTTTTGCTGCTGCTCCCTTTCTATTCCACTTTACGGGAATAGACATGTACTACTACATAGCCAATGCGGTGGTAGTATTTCTGGTAGTCGCTCTTAGCGACAATTGCGAACCTTCATTAACAGATTAAATAATTATACCATGAAAACAATCAGAAAAATAAGCATGTTGGCGCTTGCGCTAACTTTTCTGAGCCAGGTAGCTTTGGCTCAAGACAAACAGGCCTACAACATTGACAACAGCAACATTGCGTTGCAAGGCTACTCGCCCGTTTCTTACTTGGATTTGGGCCTTGCTCAAAGAGGACTTAAAGAATATAAGTCTGAACACGACAAAGTGGTTTACTACTTTACTTCTGCCGAGCAAAAACAAAAATTCGACAGAAATCCTGAGAAGTATTTACCTCAGTATGGAGGCTACTGTGCCTTTGGTGTATATGCAGGCGCAAAGTTCAGGCCCGACCCAAATAAGTTCATTGTAAAAGACGGAAAGTACTTCTTGTTTCTTTATAACCTTGAGCTAGATGCCCAGCAGCTTTGGTTGAAAGAAAACAACCACGCAGGGTTGATGAAGAAGGCCGATGACAATTGGGCCAAACTAAAGAAAACCTACAATTAATTATTGGGGTTGACTTGTTTCTGGGAAGAGGCTGTCTCAGGAGTTTCCTTCTTAGCCCAACCATTGGCTAAAGGCGAGCTTCCGACACAGCCTCTTTCTTTTTTCCATGCTGCCACTATCAGGTTAATAAAAATTCGATCTGCCGGAGACCTATTATTTCATAACTTAAGCCTGCCTTAAGTAATTACCTATGAAAAAATACCTTTCCGTTGCCGTGTTATTGGTGTCTACAAGCCTTTGTACGCTAGCACAAAATGCCAAACCTGTCTTCAAAAATGGAGAAGCTCAAATTGTAGAAGCTTTCAGCAATCCGGAAGAATGGATTAGAGAAGACTTGTGGGTAGAAACAGAGTTTGATACGGATGGAGACGGCAAGCCGGATAGAATGCACGTGGCTGTTACCCGCCCGAAACAAACCGAAACAGAAGGGTTAAAACTACCGGTAGTTTATAAAACCAGCCCATACTATGCCGGAACTGCCGGATTGGCCAAAGGGCTTTTCTGGAATGTTGAGCATGAATTAGGTGCCACACCACCGCCAAGAACGCATGTAGAGGTACAGCGAAGAGGTGAAAGACCCATCATTTCCAATTCTCAAATCAGAACCTGGGTGCCAAGAGGCTACATTGTTGTGCACTCCTCCTCTCCCGGTACCGGTCTTTCCGATGGTGCCCCCACGGTTGGAGGAGACAACGAATCGCTAGCCCCAAAAGCTGTAATCGAATGGTTATCGGGAAAAGACAATGGTTATAAAACACGCGATGGACAGGAAAAAGTAAAGGCCTACTGGTCGACTGGAAAAGTAGGAATGACAGGAACCTCTTATAATGGCACACTTCCGCTGGCTGCGGCCACTACCGGGGTAGATGCTCTCAAGGCCATTATTCCGATTGCTCCGAATACTTCTTACTACCACTATTACCGCTCGAACGGTTTGGTGAGAAGCCCGGGAGGTTATCTGGGTGAAGATATAGATGTTCTTTACGACTTTATTCACAGTGGTGATGAGGCCAAAAGAGCCTACAACAACAGAACAGTGCGCGACACAGAAATGGCGAATAACCTGGACAGAATTACGGGCGACTACAACGACTTTTGGGCCGGAAGAGACTACCTGAATGACATGAAACCCATGAAGGCAGCTCTGCTGATGTCACATGGCTTCAACGACTGGAACGTTATGCCGGAACATAGCTACCGCATTGCCATGGAAGCAAAGAAAATGGGGCTTCCGGTGCAAATATACTACCATCAGGCAGGTCATGGAGGGCCTCCACCAATAAGCATGATGAACAGATGGTTCACCAAATACCTTCATGGAATTGATAATGGGGTTGAAAACGACCCTAAGGCGCAAATTGTACGCGAAGGAGATAGCCCACAGGAACCTACACCATATGCCGACTACCCTAACCCGCAGGCCTCGGACGTAACCTTTTACCTGAAAGCCGGTGGTAAGGTTCATGGTTCACTATCTACCTCCAAGGCGCAATCTAAAGGGCAGGAAACCCTAACGGACAATGTTAACTTTTCCGGAGCTCAACTTGCTCAAGCCGATGAGTCTGAACACCGCCTGTTGTATGTAACACCAAAGCTAACCGAACCTCTGCATATTTCGGGAGTAGCCCGGGTAACCATTGAGCTGGCCAGTAGTAAGCCTGCTGCAAACCTTTCGGTTTGGCTTGTTTCGCTGCCCTGGAATGCTGCTGACGATGCCAGAATTTATGATAACATCATCACCAGGGGTTGGGCGGATCCGCAGAACTATAAATCACTTACCCGGAGCGAACCACTTGAGCCTGGCAAATTCTACACAGTCTCTTTCGATCTGCAACCGGATGACCAGATTATTCCTGCCGGCCAACAAATTGGCTTGATGATCTTCTCCAGTGACCAGGAATTTACCCTTCACCCACAGCCCGGCACTCAGCTCACTATTGACTTAAATGGTACCAGCCTGACTTTGCCAATAGTTGGTGGAAAGAAGGCTGTAGATAGCGTAATGAAGTAAGTAAAATTGAGTTATGAGTGTTCTTAGCCCCCTAACCCCCTTTTCGAAAAAGGGGGAATGGTTCTTCCAGTTTCAAGGGCAATGCATCTAAGGCCAACTTTTTATCAGCTTTTTTATATTGAAATGCAGCTCTCAGATACCCTCGTTTAAAACCTGAATGAGAAGGCCGCTAATAGGAAAATAGCGGGTAAAGTAATGAAGTTGCGAAGGAGTTTATAGAGAAGGGCTATAGTTCCATTCACTATTAAAAACAGAAGAGTCCAAATCAACAAGAAAGACCAGTTTCGTGTAACGAAATAGGTATCGTGAAGCTGTACATCACTGGATTGATTCAAGTCCATAGGGTTTATAGCCGTGAGAAAGTAAATGACAATGGCCAGAACAGCGCTCGATAACAACCAAAGCTTCCAAATTCTAATATTCTTCATCAAATCATCAAATTGATCACATCTTCCGCATAATTTCAGACTCGTAGAAGTAGCAGCCTTTGTCTTCCTGACGAGCTACTTTCATCATGGCATCTACAATTTTGTCTGCATGAATAGGCCGGTATTTTTTCCACGGGCCAATAAAAGGAATAAACTTGGTAATGAACTGAGCAAACTTTTCACCCGGCCTTCTTTCTTCCCTTACCCCTCTAATCAGCGAAGGTTTGAAGATGTATATGGTTCGGTAGTTCAGGAAGGAGACTTTATCTTCCAGCTCCCCCTTCACCCGGTTATAGAAAAAGCGGCTGTTCTTGTTTGATCCCATTGCTGAAACGAGAAAAAATCTATCGGCTCCGGCATTTAATGCCGCCTTGGCCAATTCATAGCCATATGTAAAGTCAACTTTGTAGAAAGCTTCTTTGGAACCGGCTTTTTTCATGGTCGTGCCCAGGCAACAAAAAACATCATCCCCCTTGGGGAAATCCGTCATTTCAGAAAGCTTGTCGAAATCTACAGTCAGCTCCTTGAGCTTCTCGTGCCGGATACCTAATGGCTTGCGGACCAAAGCAATGACCTGACCATAGTTTTTGCTTTGTAAAAGGTTTTGAGTTAACGACCTTCCAATCAGCCCGCTTGCACCGGCAATGATTGCAGTTTTTGAATCCATACATCTAAAATAGCCAAAAATTCATTCTGAAAGGTGACCCCTTTGTCTTTGGCATACCACAGGTGCATGTATTCCGTAAACTCCTTGCCCGATTTAGCCTGGGTTTGTTTGTTCTCTAAAAATTCGCGTTGTATCAGATCAGGTCTGGGCCCCCAGTGCCCCAGCACTTCCCCATCGGCAGAAAGCCCGATTATTATGGGAATAGAACGCGCCCCGTTGGTCAGAAAATTATTCATAACCTCGGGGTTCTCGTCTCTTAAAATCAGCCGTAAATTAATTTGTGGGTTTAGTTGGGTCATTTTATGCACAAACGGCAACAGTTGTCCGGCATCGCCACACCACCCTTCAGTAATCACTAACCAGGTCATGGGCACATCTATACGGCTAACCATGGCTTCCAGAGCCGGTAGGAGCTTGCCAATCTTCTCCCACTTTTGCATGCGCTTTTGGCTTAGAACGGCATAACTTATCATTGACTCAGACTGGTTGGCTCCTGTTGTTTTTCCCTCGAGCAGCAACTGGTCTATTAACTTGCGGTAGGCAGCATAACTATAGGCTGAGTCGATCAGGTCGGCAGATAATTTCATTGGATTCAAACAAATGTTCGATGTTGCAACACCGAGACTAACGAGATAAGTTCAACTTTTCCCATTCTTTATACTTGTCCAAATCATCTTTAAAAGATTTGCCTAACCATACCAATATGGTAGCATCGTCTATAAGGCCAACAATGGGGATAAAATCGGGCAGGGCATCGAGAGGAGCCACAAAATAAAGCAATCCGGCCACTATCATTACAAGAGTTTGCCAGGGTATATGAGGGTAATGCCCATTCACCGAGTTGGAAAGCATTCGTACAATCAGGTGAACGTAGGCCACTACTTTGCCTTTCAGGGTTTCATCATCTTCCAGTGCATCCAGTTTCTTCTGAACCCTCAAAAGCGTTTTTTTCAGAGCCTCAGAATTGCCCACAATTTCAACTGCCTTTTGTTTAAATCGGTCAAAAACCTTTTTTTCTTTTTCGTTGGGTTCCGTTCTGCTCATAGTCTACATCAATTGTCTTGCTTCAGCTTTTATAAACGAAAGACTCTCTGCCACCGGGTCTCGGTTCTCTTTTATCATAAGATCAAAAATAGCTTCCGCCAAATCAATGGCATTGTTTTTTTCGGTCATGGTTTCACCCGCCTTTTGTATGGCAGCAACAATATCATTGATGGAGCCCTTTACCTTTTTCCAGGCATCATCGCTCACATATACCTGTTGCGAAAGGTTGTGATTTACCTCTTCTCTAATTTCTTTTTGCAATAATTGCTGAAACTCAAAAGCCGATATAGAAGGGTCGCTTAATCTAAGCAGCATGTTATTGGGCGATATACGTTCCAGAAGTAGTGCCAGCCGTTCATAGGCCTGAAGACGCAACGGAAGTACCGTTTCAACCGTTTTTGACTTCACTTCGAGCAACTGCTTTTCGAATTGTTTTTGTAGAAAATTGCGTGTCACTAAATACATAGCATACATAACCAATGCTGCCGGAACCAGAATCTTTATTAACTCAGTTATATAGTCCATATCTAAGGCCTGAAACTTTTGGGCTCAATTTAGATTTTAAAATAGTGAGAATCTTAATGTAGGTATTAAGTTTACGCCCGAAATGGAGAAAAATTCTACAATTCCTGCCTTGCAACCGGTTAAACTAACCGAGAAAGCGATAGCTGAGGTAAAAAGCATTATGGAAAACAAAAGCATACCCCAGGGCTACGGGTTGCGCATTGGCGTAAAGGGTGGCATGGGCTGTGCCGGTCTTGGCTACATGCTTGGTTTCGATAAACCCAAAGAGGGTGACATAAGCTACCAGGTTGAGGGCATTGAAATTCACGTAGAGAAGAAACAAACCATGTACCTTATTGGCCTTGAGGTAGATTTTTACGAAGGTAGCGATGCCAGAGGCTTTACTTTTAACTCTCCAAATACCCCTTAATACTAACTTAGTTTTCACACACAATTCGTTGAAAAAAGATATCTACGTTTTAGGCACAGGGCTTTCTCACAATGGTTCATCTGTTCTACTTAAGAATGGCCGCGTATTAGTAGGTATAGAAAAAGAAAGATTAAGCAGAATTAAACATGACGGAGGAAATGACAGCCTCACCACTGAATACTGCCTGAAAGCAGCCGGAATTGGCCTTGACGAAATAGATTTGGTCGTTCAATGTGAAAATTTTGTGATCCCCTCCAAAAATGAGTTTAAAGGCCCTCGGGTTTTCAAGAATTATCCAGACGAGAAATTTGTCTCCATTTCGCATCATTTGGCCCATGCGTATAGCGTCATAGGCACTTGTCCGTACAAAAAATTCAATGTTTTAGTCATTGATGGTTGCGGGAGTCCATACGACCAATGCAACGATGAAAACCTACCTGATCTGAAAGAACTCAACCTAAACTTTAGTGACGGGCTAATTTGCGAGAAAGACAGTTATTACCACTATGATGGAACAAAGCTTCATACGTTGTTTAAAGATTTCAGTCCCCTGAACACCCAGAAGTCTCCCTGGTTGCCAACCACCAATCATTCCATTGGCGGTTTCTACTCCGCCATTAGCCACTATTGCTTCGGAAACATGGATGATGTAGGCAAGCTTATGGGGCTTGCGCCCTTAGGTAAACCCGAAATTCAGCATGAGGCCTTCTACTTTGAAAAAGGTAGAGTTTTTCTCTCTCCGCAATGGGACCAACCACTTACAACACCCGCTCATCATTGGGAAGGTTTTAAACAGAACAGGCAGCACTATGCCAACATGGCCTTTTGGGCTCAAAGGGAGGTAGAAAGAGCCGTAGAATATATTCTTGAGTCGCGTTTAAAAGGTGAAACTGCAACCCCTCTGGCCTACACAGGAGGAGTTGCGCTCAATGCAGTGGCCAACAGTCGGCTAATCAGAAAAGGAGTAGTAAATCAACTATATATTGAACCTGCTGCTGCAGACAATGGCATTGCCCTTGGTTGCGCTTTCTATGGTTGGCTGGAAATAGTAAAGGGGAAAAGGCAAATTCATAATGGAAGTACCTGCTTCGGCAGCTCTTACTCGTTCTCAGCTTCAAAAGAAACAATTAACACCTTAAAGAATTGCTCCATAAAGGAATTGGACGAAGAAAATCTGCTCGAACAAACCGCTCGTCTTATAGCCAATAATAAGACAGTGGGCTGGTTTCAAGGGGGCTGTGAATTTGGCCCAAGAGCGCTAGGGCGAAGATCCATACTCGCCAATCCTTCAAACCGGAGCATGCAAGATCATATCAATAGTCATATCAAATTTCGAGAAGACTTTCGCCCTTTTGCCCCATCCATACTTCCCGAAGAGCTTCACAATCTGTTTCAGGACAAATTAAACAGTCCTTATATGATTTTAGTCGATAGACCGATCGACTCCGCCATAAATCAATTGGCAGCTGTTATTCATGTCGATGGTAGCTCAAGAACTCAAACCGTAGAAAAACAATGGAACCCAAGGTTTTATAAGCTCTTGAAAACCTTAAAAAAACATACCGGTGTAGGTGCAGTACTGAACACTTCATTCAACAAAAAAGGACAGCCTATGGTTGAAAAACCTGAAGAGGCGATTGACTTGTTTTTGAATTCAGCAATGGATGCATTGGTCATTGAAAACCACCTTATTTCTAAACAATCTTTCGTTTATTAGCATCTAAATTTATGCCTTGAAAGAGAAATCATTCGACATAGTGGTATTGACAGACAACCGCTATGTGGCCCCAGAAAATCCCGGCTGGTACGTACAAAATATTCTTAAGGAAGATGGTCTTGTGGTAGAAGCACTGCAAAGCAAGGGCTTTAAAGTGACAAGAAAAAGCTGGAGCGACCCAGACTTCGATTGGTCCTCTACTAAAGCAGTACTTTTCCGCACCACCTGGGACTATTTCGATCGGTACGAAGAATGGAAGGGCTGGCTCAAAAAAGTGAGTGAAGCCACCGAAATGATCAATCCATACCAATTGATTCAGTGGAATATGGATAAGCACTACCTCAAGGATCTTCAGGTTAAGGGTATAAACATTCCTGAAACTCACTATGTGGAAATTGGAGTGGTGACCAACCTGGCTGCTCTCTTTGCTCAGAAAGAGTGGACAGATTGCATACTGAAACCCTGTATCTCCGGAGCCGCAAGGCACACTTACAGAATCGACCTCTCCAACATTCATGAATACGAGCCTATTTTTCAAAAGCTGATTCAGCAAGAAGCCATGATGCTTCAGCCCTTTCAGAAGAATGTGGTGGAAAAGGGTGAAGTATCGCTAATGGTAATGGGAGGCCAGTTTACCCATGCCGTACTAAAAATTGCTAAACCCGGTGACTTCCGAGTCCAGGACGATTTTGGCGGAACGGTACATGAATATCAACCTACTTCGGAAGAAATTGCCTTTGCAGAAAAAGCAGTGGCCGCCTGCAATCCACAACCCTACTATGCCAGAGTAGACATTATCCGTGATAACAATAATGAATTGGCTGTTATTGAAATGGAGCTTATTGAACCGGAGTTATGGTTTAGACTGAAGCCGGCAGCGGCCGAGGTTTTGGTTGAAGCGATCAGCAAGAAGGTTCAAGCATACCAAGCGAAATAACTAATTGCAACAATGTTGCAATTATAATTTAAGCCACTACCTTTGTCTAAAAGCTAAAGGATGCAAAGATTTGAGGTTATTATTATTGGAGGCAGTTATGCCGGCCTTTCAGCAGCTTTGGCCTTAGGCCGATCGTTGAGAAAAGTGCTGGTGGTTGATAGCGGAAAGCCATGCAATCGCTTTACTCCGCACTCCCAAAATTTCCTTACACATGATGGCCGAAAACCTGCTGCAATCAGTGCAATTGCAAAGGAGCAAGTTCAACAATACAAAACCGTAGAGTTTTTGGACGGCTTGGCATTGAGTGCCGAAAAAGCACCTGAGGGCTTCACTGTAGAAACAGACAAAGGCTCTTTTACAAGCAAGAGGCTCGTACTAGCTGCTGGCATTAAAGACATTCTACCCGATATCCCGGGAGTTGCTGAATGCTGGGGAAAATCGGTCATCCATTGTCCATACTGCCATGGTTATGAGTTTCATGGGCAACCGACAGGCATACTAGCCAATGGCGACAAAGCTTTTCACTATGCACAACTCATCTCAAATCTAACCCAGGAACTCACCATTTTTACCAATGGCAAAATCGATTTGCCTACTGAGCAGCTAACCGCAGTAAAAAGAAACAACATCACTCTTGTAGAAACAGAAATTGAACGAATAGAGCAAGAGAATGGCCAAATCTCAGCAGTAGTTCTAAAAGACGGCAATACACACCAAATCAATGCACTCTACCATAGTCCGCATTTTGAACAAGGCACCAATATTGCGACAAGTCTGGGCTGTGAAATTACGGAACAGGGTCTAATCAAAGTAGATCAAAAGCAAATGACCTCCGTACCAGGCGTTTATGCATGTGGCGATGTTTCTAACATGAGAGCCGTATCGGTAGCCGTATCTTCTGGCACTGTGGCAGGTGCTGTTATTAATTTCGATTTGATTCAGGAGAGCTTCTAGAAACATCAATACAAAAACTCAAAAGCGCTTTTATAGCCTCCCGTTTTCTGGGCGTAGTCCAGTACCGCATTGTAGAAGTTGTCTTTACCAAGAGTTCCTGAATCACCAATAATCACCAACTGATTTCTGGCACGAGTCATGGCCACATTCATTCTTCGGTACTCTTTGAGAAACCCAATTTCACTTTTATCATTAGACCGGGTTAAGCTGATATAGATGATATCTCTCTCCTGCCCCTGAAACGCATCGACTGAATTGATGGTAATGTTCTCCCGCACCTCATCAAAAGCAGGGTTGTCCTTTATTAAGTCATGCAAAACCTCTACCTGGGCTTTGTATGGAGCAATGATGCCAATGGAAGTATCCGGTAAGATGTTGTCACCTAAATGTTTGACCAACAAAGCGGCCTCTTCTTCATTGTATGTACTAAGGGTCTGCTTTTTCACCTTTTCGGTGAATCCTGCTCCGGCAGTATCTATAAACACAAAGTGCTCCAGCTCCATTGCATAGGTGCGCTCCAGTACCTCATTGGCCGTTTTGAGTTTTCCTTCATAGAAGTAATCGCTGGAAAACCTCATAATATTCGGGTGCATCCGATACTGCGTTTGCAGCATAACAGTAGCTTCAGGTAATCCTATTGCCTTCTCAAACAGAGTGTTCTCTAGTCCCTCCTTTGCTGCCTTTATCGACTTGACGGTGGGCGGTAGCTGCTGGTGATCTCCTGCCATTACTACACGATAGGCCTTGCGAATGGCAATCCATGCCGCAGGCTCAAGCGCTTGGGAAGCCTCATCTATAAAAACGGTTTTGAAGACACGATCATTGACCAGCGAATGGGTTGAACCGACCAAAGTACAGGCTATGACTTGCGCCCTATCCATGAGATCTTCGGTAATGTGCTGCTCAATTCTATCGGCATCTTCTTTGAGCATTTTAGCTTCTTTCCTAAGCAGATTGCGCTGCATACGCTCCTCATGGCCGAAGTTTCTTTTATACTTGCCGGCCATTCTCCGATACTCTTCCGAGCGCTTTCTTATCTCGCGAAGCTCCTTAAAATAAGCATGACTAGCTATTTTGACATCCAGACTATTTTCGATTACCTCCGGAGTAAGGCGAGCCGGGTGGCCGAGCCGCAGCACTTCTATTCCAAGTACATCTAGCTTTTCAACCAGCAGGTCTACTGCCGCGTTGCTTTGGGCACAAACCAGCACCTGTCGCTCGGTTTTTACCACTTCTTTAATGGCATTGACAAGGGTGGTGGTTTTGCCTGTGCCTGGTGGGCCGTGAATTATCGCCACATCTCTGGCATTAAAAACCTTAGTGAGTGCCTGATTCTGACTTTCATTAAGGTTGACTGACTGAAAATCATATCCGCTTTTAAAGGCCGGCCGGTTAGCCCCGTAAAATATCTCTCGCAACTCAGCCAGCCGTCCGTTTTCTGCCTTCAGCACTTCCATAAGTGCTTTGTGCATTTCGCGGTAGCTGCCTTCATCGAAGAGCAGGTTCACTCCCAGCTTTCCATCGCCAATCCAATCGGGCAAATCGTCATCGTTAATGACAATCCTCATTTTGTTATCCCGAATAAAGCTGATAACCCCTTGAGTAGTGCAATCCCTTTCATCTTGCCCTAGAAACAAACTGACCACCGCTCCCGACTGAAAGGCGTGGTTTTGCTCCAGGTGTGAAGTACGTTCCAATTCAACGGTCCAGCGCTCACCGGTACTTATGAAATGATTGGCCTTTACCACCGGATACCAGGTAACCCCTTGTCTTCTTCTTTCTTCAAGAGAAGTGTTCAGCATCTTTTGTTGATACTGAGCATAGTCTTCGTCCTTCTCTATTTTCAGAAGATCAATAAGCTTGGATATTTCGGCCTGAGCTGGAGTCATTTCTTAGAAAGGCCGCAAGATGGCGGATTGTTTTTAAAAATACTGTTCAAAACTTAATAGGGTTACTTACTTAAGTCGTAAGAAGTATATTTCTGAACCTTGCCTCCGTTTGTGCCCTCACAAATGGCTGTTAAATCACGTTGTGAGGACACAGCTTGTGGCTAGTATACTGGATCTAACAAATGCGATCTAAATGAGTAACCCTAAAACTTAATTATGAAAGTCATGATTAAGCGGGGTAGATATCTCCGTCAAGTCGGGATAAAAACCTTTTTAGGTTGAACAAACCCCAAATTTCAATTGGATCATCATCCCCGACCTGATCGGGATCTCAATTGTTTTGAAAAGGGTTTGGGGATTACTCCCGATTTTTTTCGGGACGGGAATTACGAAATCACCGACTATTTACGTGCCCGGATCATCGTTATCTTGGATTGCTCAATTTTAGCATCAATAGGCGGATTTTTCTTGGCTACAGACACCTTCACTTCTGAAGCTGTTGGAAACTGCTCGAAGCATTTTTCAATAATTCTGCCGGCCACGCGCTCCAATAGCTTGGTTGGGATTTCCATTTCGGCTTTCACTAGCGCATGCAGTTCTTCGTAGTTGACGGTACCGGAAAGTTCATCGGTTTCAGCGGCCTTTTCGAAAGAAGTAGTGAGGGCAACATCCACCACAAAATGATTCCCCTTTTCTCTCTCCTCTTCATAAAAACCATGAAAGGCATAGAACTCCATGCCTTCCAGCGCAACGATATCTTTGTTCATCGATTCGTTTAAATATTGGAATGAATATCCTCACTCATTCGACAGTGAATACACCATCTATGCTATGAAGTGAGCTAATTGAATCAATCAAACTGATCGAAAAAAGAACCCTTCTCTTTCTTCTCAGTGGTTTCTTCAACCATTTGTTCTTCTTTAGGTGTTTTGGCTTTGGGCTCTTCTTCCACCTTTTCCTCTTTTTGAGTTTCGGCTTCCGGGGCCTCATCAATGGCCTCTACCATAGCAATGGTTTCCTCATCGTCAGAATCTTCCACCATTTCATCAATGCTGGCCTCTGCTTCTTTTTTCTCGTTGTGGGCGATGATTTTATTCACATCTACGGGAGCCACATTGTCATTGACCTCCCTTGCTAACTCCTTTGCTTTTTTGAGGTGGGGTTTAATGTCGGCCGGAAAATCTTCGTGTCGGCTGAGTTTTGAAAGAATATCTTCAGCCAGCATCTTCAAATCGCTCATTAAAGACGATTTGTTGGCATCCAAGCTTCTGAACACCTGCTCTAACTGACGAATCTCATCTTCCATATCGTCCACAATCATACGCGCCTTATCTTCAGCATCTTCGATAATCGACTTGGCTCTGGATTTAGCCTCACTCATCAGGGCATCGGCCTTCATCTCTGTCTCGCGCATGTGCAGCTCGGCAGTCCTTGTGGCTTGTTCAATCATATTGGCCCCGGTATCTTCTGCTGTTTTCAACGTTTTGAAAAGCGAGTTTTCTACTTCACGTAGTTTTTTCACTTCTTCTTGCGCTGCTTCCAACTTAAATTTCAACTCCTTATTCAGGTCGTTGAGCTTCTCCCACTCCAGGGAAAGCGAATTCAAAAAGGCTTTGACTTCGTCTTTGTCATAACCTCTAAAGTTCTTTTCGAACTCCTTTTGTCTAATTTCTAATGGTGTAATATTCATTCCTCAGAAAGATTAAAATTAATATTCCAAACGGATATACTCCGATCGTCACTTGCCGATACCAATAGGTTGTTGAAGTTTGACCAAAGCACTTTGTTGACTGAGGTGCCATGCCCTGCGTGCCTTGCCTTATCGATTACTTTAAGGAGTTGGTAAGTCGCGGCATCCCAGACCTTTATCGACTTATCCATGCTACAAGTTACAAAATGTTTGCCATCAGCACTAAAAACCAGGTGGTTAATTGCATACATATGAGCCACTATGGCTTGTTTGAGCTCATAGCTTTGGTTCACCTCCCAAATCTTCAGGTGGGCATCTCTGCTACCACTGATTAAGTAACGCTCATCGGGTGAATATTGTACGGTAAAAACCGAAATTTTATGAGCTTCAAACTCTTTTTTCTTACTGAATGTCTGTAGGTTATAAATTCGAATATAATTATCGCTAAACCCAACTGCCAACTCATTGTTTTTCGGACTAATGGCGATACATCTGGCACTTTTGTCGGAAGCTTTAATAACCCGTAAGGTTTGAAGTGTGGCAATATCCAGCACATGAACCTCTCCGTTGCCCAATGCACAGAAAATATGATCGTTCATTACCTTTATATCGAAAATAGCCGCATTACCCAATTTAATTGACCCCTTCTCTTTCTTTTCGGTAAGATCGATAATATGAATGCCATCGAAGTTTTGGCCTACTATGAGTGCATTGCGTTGGGAATAATAACAAAGGGCATATACAGAATTGGGCACTTTAGCTACCATCTTTGCCTGTTCGAGGTTAGTAAGGTCCCACTGGGCTACTACACCATCGCCACCCGAAGAAAAGAACACATGTGGTTGGGGCCCTGGTGCTAAGGCGTAAACACAATCCTGATGGGCAGCAAGAGTATTTACTTTAGCGACTTGAATTTTAGACATATCTTTGGCCTTTGAATTATCCGTTGCAAAGCTAAGCAGCCGCCAACCAAAAACTTAGAAAGCAGATGCCTATTATTAAAAAAGGTGAAGTAGAAGAAAATGTTCATTTTGCCATTTGGCAAATTGAAGAGGAGGCCGACACTCTGCAGGAGTTTTTGAACCTGACCATTCAGGATGAGGAGCTAAACAGTATAAAAGTAGAATCGCGCAGAATCGAATCGCTGGCCGCACGCTGTGCGTTGCGGGTTCTACTAGAGCCGTTTGGCGATTTCGAGATTTATAAGGATAAGTTTGGCAAACCTCATTTGGTAGACGAGAGCATAGGGCTATCTATTTCGCACGCTAAGGGTTATGCTGCTGCAGCTATAAACCTCAATGGCCCCATAGGTATTGATATTGAACACGAGCGTGAGCAGGTGCTCAAAATCGCTCATAAGTTTGTTCATTCCAGCGAACGCAAATGGGTAGATGGGGATATTAATCGCCTAACCCGGGTATGGAGTGCCAAAGAGGCTTTGTACAAATTGCACGGCCGAACTCAGTTAATCTTTGCAGAACAACTCATCACTAAGAACCTGGACAGGCCCTACGGTGAAGGAAAAATTATTGAGAGAGATGAGGGAGTATCTCTATACAAGCTTTTTCTACCAGCAGACACTCCCTTAACTACGGTTATTGCTTACTGATTTTCTTTGCTGGCTTCTATAATGGAGAGCATCTGCTGCACTTCATTGACCTTGTCATTATTACCCAGTTTTTCATGAGCATTCATGAGATTGCGTAACACTCTGGCAATAATATCAAGATTAGTGCAAGGCTCATAGAATTTTTCGTTCGGAGGCAGCCTCAGGTTAGTGATGTACTCATCAATTTCTTTTTTAGAAAACACCAAGCCTCTGTTAAAGGCATTGATGTAGAACTGCACATCGCCTTGCTTGTAAGTCATTACAAACAAATTGGGCAGATTGACTCCATAAATTGGCATTTTTAGCTTTTGAGCAACCAACATATAGATTATGCAAAGCGATATTGGATTACCTTTTCGGGTTTGCAACACCACATTGAGCATGGAGTTTCCTGGCGAATGAAAGTTCTTAGTGTTTGCTCCAAACTTCAGCTTATTGAACATTACCGAGTTGAGCAGCTTTACCTGATCTACAGGGTGTAAATCCGTCTTAAACTCTAACCAGGCGTCATAATAAATTTGTTCTACTTCTTTACTGAGTTGCTCTAATTCCAGATCGGGGTACTGATAGGTATTTATCAGCCACATACCTTCCAATAAGTCGTGGTTTCCCTGAACCTTCCAGGCATAGAGCTTTTCTTTTGTTAACTCAAACTGCAGGTTGTGCACCAACTCTTCTATGCGCTTTTGCACCACCGGGTTAAAGCTATTTTCCCATTCAAACTCCAGGTAAGGAATAATGTAGGTTCCCAAGGCCATGATTCTATTCTCTACATGCTGAACCACCTCCACATCGTCATCGTCTAACAATGACACCAATGCCTTGAGCTCACTATTGTTTAAATGATTTGTCTCTTCCATACTTATGTCTGAATCACTCCTACATTAAACGCTTCTTTAATGGGGGCATGATTAGCAGCTTCTATTCCTTTAGATATAATTTTTCGGGTGTCTTTGGGGTCAATAATACCGTCTACCCACAAACGGGCGGCAGCGTAATATGGGCTCATTTGCTCATCATAGCTAGCCTTTATTTCATCGAGTAGTTTCTTTTCTTCCTCCTCACTTATCTCTTTACCTTGGGCTTTTAGTGTAGATACTTTTATCTGAAGCAAGGTTTTGGCCGCAGAAGCTCCACTCATTACCGCTATTTGTGCGGTCGGCCAGGCATAAATGAGGCGTGGATCATAGGCTTTGCCACACATGGCATAGTTGCCTGCTCCAAATGAATTGCCTGTAATAATGGTAAACTTAGGTACTACCGAATTAGCCATTGCATTGACCATTTTAGCGCCATCTTTGATAATGCCACCGTGTTCGGCACGGCTGCCTACCATAAATCCGCTTACATCCTGCAGGAACACCAAAGGAATTTTCCGCTGGTTGCAATTCATTATAAATCGAGCGGCCTTATCGGCAGAGTCAGAGTAAATCACTCCTCCCATTTGCATTTCGCCTTTTCTCGACTTAACCACAACCCGCTGATTGGCTACAATTCCAACAGCCCAACCATCAACTCGGGCATAGCCACATACTATGGTTTGGCCATACTTCTCTTTGTATTCATCGAACTCCGAGCCATCTACCAGGCGAGCTATAATTTCGCGCACATCGTATGGCTTCACCCTGTCTTGAGGCATTATTCCATAGAGTTCATTGGGATCTTTCTCCGGCAGTCGGGGTTCCTTTCTGTCGAAACCGGCCTTTTCAAACTCCCCAATTTTATCGAAAATGGATTTTATGTAGTCCAAACAGGCCTCATCATTTGGAAACTTGTTATCGGTTACTCCCGAAATCTCACTTTGGGTGGTTGCTCCTCCGAGAGTTTCATTATCAATATCTTCGCCAATGGCGGCCTTTACCAGATAAGAGCCTGCCAGGAATATGGAGCCTGTTTTATCTACAATAGCTGCCTCATCGCTCATAATGGGCAAATAGGCTCCTCCGGCCACGCAACTTCCCATAATGGCAGCTACCTGAATAATTCCCATTGAAGACATCCGGGCGTTGTTTCTAAATTGCCTGCCAAAGTGTTCTTTATCGGGGAAAATTTCATCTTGCATGGGAAGAAAAACACCTGCACTATCGACCAGATAAATAATGGGCAACCGGTTTTCCATGGCTACCTCCTGAGCCCTCAGGTTCTTTTTGGCGGTTATTGGAAACCAGGCTCCGGCTTTTACAGTGGCATCGTTGGCCACAATAACACATTGACGTCCACTAACCCTTCCTATTCCTGTGACCACTCCACCTGAGGGGCATCCGCCAACTTCGGTATACATGCCGTCTCCGGCAAAAGCTCCTATTTCAACAAAATCATCAGAATCGTCAACAAGGTAGTCGATACGCTCTCGGGCAGTAAGCTTTCCTTTATCGTGCTGTGCTTTTATCTTTTTCTCTCCTCCGCCAAGTTTAACTTTCTTCAGTTTGGTATTTAACTGAAAAAGCAGCTGACGCATGCTGTCGTCATTTTTATTGAATTCTAAATCCATTTCCTTTAAGTGAGTTGCTCAATTTCTATTACGGTTTACAGGCTAAAAATAGACCTGCACCCTCAGATTTCAAACTTGAAATTGGAGCTACTGTTTTTGCACTACCTGTTTGATTTCCTACTATCGGCTGGCGGACGGTTCTTTCTGCCAAAAATAGAGAAGTGCATATAACGCTTAGGATTGTACCTCAGGTCGATCATCAGACTATCTAAATCGGCCATGGTCCGATTCAGGGTATTGTACAGGGAGTCGCTGGTAAGCAGCTTGCCAAGTGTACCATCATCAGAGTTGAGTCGGGCAAGGAAGCTCTGCGTAGAATAAAGCACCGAATCGATTCGTTCCAGCCTGCTCTCCACATCAACCGCATTGAGCTTTTCGCCCAGTTTTTTGTATTCGTCCATTAGAGGCTTTACACCTCCCATGGCCGCCACGAGCGAATCTGTTACATATTCCAGCCTAAGGTTGAATTGTTCCATTGAGGCCTGGGCCAACTCGTTGGTAACAACCAGCCCATCTGAAAGTTTCTTAAAATTATCTATGGCTGCCGCAATGGTATCCGTTTTTTCAGCAAATGGCTCCAACACATTGTTTATTCTATTCACCAAGGCGGTGAGTTGGTTGGCTGCCGAGAGACCTTCCTGAGTAAGTAGTTCTGTAATACCTCCATCAATTTCTCCGATTAGCGTGTCGCCTTTTTCCAGTATCCGAGTACCTCCGGAATTCAATACCAACTGCACTTCAATTCCTCCAAGAAAATCAGGCTTAGCTAATCTGGCCAGGGTACTATCGGTGAGCTTAATGGTTTTATCTATAGCCAGCGTTACTAAAATTTCATTGTACTGTTCGTTAGAAAAACGCCTCTCTATTACGCTTCCTACATCAAGACCATTGAGAATAACCCTGTCACCCTTGTTGAGCCCACTTACATTGGGATATTTCACATAGTATGTGGTAAGCGGAGAAAAGACATCGAGCCCTCTAAGGTAATTAAACCCAATGTAGAGCGATGCTGCCATGAGCACTACAAAAAGACCAACTTTGAATTCTTTACCTTTAGCCACTAGTTATCTAACGTTTTCTGATACTCGAAATAGTCGCGAATAGCCCTGAAAATGGCCGAAGCAATATACTCCTGAACCTCAGGGGTAGAAAGCTCTCGCTCTTCTTTCGGGTTGGTAAGATAACCTATTTCTATTAAAACACTTGGCATTGCTGTGTTCCAAAGTACCCAAAGACTCGATTGCTTTACCCCTCTGCTGTGTCTGCCCGCACGCTTAGAAAACTGCTCCTCAATGTTTTGCGCTAACAAAATGCTGTTTTCCTGAAATGCTTCCTGCATAATTTCGAACATAATATTTACCTCCGGAGCATTGGGGTCGAACCCCTGATAAAGCTCTTTATAGTCTTCTTCCAGAAGAATTACAGAGTTCTCACGCTTCGCTACTTCAAAGTTTCTTCCTTCGTTTTTGGTTCCCATCACGTAGGTTTCAGTACCATAAACATGAGAGTTGCCGGCAGGCATGGCGTTCGCATGTATAGACACAAACAAGTCGGCCTCCATATTGTTGGCTAGCGTGGCACGAACTTTGGGGTGACTGTACTCATCTTTTTTGCGGGTAAAAATCACCTCAATGTCATCGGTATATTTTTCAAGATATTCTCCCACTTTAAGAGTAACGGCCAAAACCACATCCTTTTCCAAAAGTTTGGAACCTCTTGTACCGGAGTCTTTCCCACCATGTCCGGGGTCTAAAACTACCTTATACTTCTTTTTGGCCGTTTGTGCGGGCGAAACAGTCGGGCATACCACCAGAAGTGTTAAAAGAACTAAAGGAATCAGATAAAATTTCACTTCGATGCGCATGAAACGGCTGATTGAGATAACTTTACGCAAAAATCTTAAAAATTCGGAAAAACCGAAATTCAGCGTGTTTTCAAACGGGAAAATATTCTTCATTGTTTTAGCCATTCTCTGTACTTCTTCTTTGAAGGCTCAGTTTATAAGAGCCGGACAAGAAAGTAGACAAAATCGTGCCGAAGCCGAACAACCGGTTAAAAACGACACCGTACCGGGTATTTCCGATTCGCTACAGGTTGTGGTTGGAGGGATTCAAACCACCATTAAATACTACGCTGAAGACTCCATCATCACCAAACTGCTTACCAACCAAACCTACCTCTACGGAAACGCTAAAATTGAATATGGTAATATAAAGCTGGTTGCAGAAAGAATAACTATAGATAAAAACAAGAACGAGCTAATGGCCACCGGTATTCAGGACTCGCTGGGCAACTGGGTGGGCAGACCAATTTTTCAGGATGGCCCTGATATTTTCGATACCGAAGAGATTCGCTACAATTTTGAAACACAAAAGGCCATAATTAAAGGTGTGGCCACCAAACAGCAAGATGGCCATTTGCGCGGCAGTGTAGTGAAAAGAAATGCCGATCAGAGTGCATACATAAAGGACGGCAAATTTATACCCTGTCTGGACGACCCTGATGCAGGCACCTACATTAAGTCTTCAAAAATTAAAATTAACCCGGGTAAAAATGTGATAACGGGCCCTTTTCTATTGTATGTAGGTGACATACCCACTCCCTTGGGGCTTCCCTTTGGTTATTTCCCGGACACGCAAGAATCTACCTCTGGCATTCTGTTTCCTAAATATGGAGATGAACGAAGAAGAGGGCTTTTTCTAAAAGAAGGAGGCTATTACTTTGCCTGGAACGATAATATTCATACCGCAGTTACGGCCGATTATTACTCCAAAGGAAGCTGGGCTACTCGTATTCGATCGGTATATAAGCAACGCTATAAATTCAGTGGGCAGTTTGACCTTACCTATAATCGCAACATTACTCCCGACTATGAAGTAGATGCCTTGGACTCTAAAGACTTTTGGGTTTCTTGGTCTCACCGACCGGACTCCAGAGGGCGCAACGGGCGTTTTTCGGCCAGTGTAAACGCAGGAACAAGCACCTACAATCAGAACAACCTGGGTACCGTTAACCTTCAGAACAATATACGGTCGGAGTTTAGGTCGAATGTGCAGTATAGTGGGGTAATACCTCGCTCACCATTTAGCTATTCCTTTAGTGCCCGCCACAACCAAAACGTACAGACTGGGATCATAGACATTTCATTACCGGAAATGTCGCTGAACATGAACCGGGTATACCCTTTGCAAAATTCAGACATTGACCTTTTAAAAAGGTTCAACTTTGGCTGGCGATTTAATGCATCGAACCAAATCACAAACATTGTAAGACCCGGAAGTGCGGGTTTTCAAATTGCCAACAAAGCTGAGGCAAACGACACCATTGCCGTTGGTTTTGACACTTTAGGAGAACTACTGGACAATGCAAAGAACGGTGCCCGACACAACATCGATGTTTCCACCTCCTTTTCGGCACTAACCTACCTTAACTTTTCGCCTTCTTTTCAAATAGAAGAACTCTGGTATCTGGAAGAACTGCAATATGAATTTCTCGAAGACCAGAATGCTGTGAGAATAGACACCATCAATGGTTTTTCCAGATCGATGACTTATTCGGCCGGTATTGGAATGACCACCCAGCTTTATGGCATGTTCAATTTCAAGAGAAGTCGCAGGGTTGAAGCCATCCGCCATATCATGACTCCTTCAGTTTCTTTTAGCTACAGGCCTGATTTTAGTGATCCAAAGTATGGCTATTATCAGCTTGTACAAACCGACACCACCGGAGGGGGAAGATTCCGATTGCTTTCTAAATACGATGGTTTCCGCTTTGGTACGCCAAGCCTGGGAGAGTCTGCTGCCTTAGGTTTTTCGCTCAATAACAAATTTGAAATGAAAGTAAAGAGCGACACAGCCAAGTCGGAGAAAGTAGCCTTACTGGAAAGCCTTAATTTACAGGGTTCTTATAACTTCTTAGCCGATTCATTCAGGCTATCCCCCATTCAAATTACTGCCAGAACCACCCTTTTCGATAGAAAACTAAACATCAATATGGGGGCCACGCTCGATCCTTATGCCTATTTGCCCGAAACCTCTGAAGGCGTAACCACTTTACGGCCTGTTGATGTACTGGCCATTCGATCCGGCCAGGGGCTGGGCAGAATCACAAGTGCCCGATTCTCCCTTTCCACTAACCTTAATTCGAGAGCTTCGGCCCCTATGGGAGGTGGTGGACGCTTTGGTGGCGAGAGTATTGGTGTTGGAGATTTCGGGGGTGATGGCTTTGGCAACAATAATGAGAACGAATATGGCTCGTTAAACGATGGTGGTGGTGCACTGGCAGCCCAAATGGGTGAATATTTTTATGACCCAAATGCCTATGTGGATGTGGAAATTCCCTGGAACATTCGGTTGAGCTATGACTACAGTTATCGCTGGACACCCACCAACCAGGTAACGCGTCAGTCGGTAAAGGCTCATGGACAGGTGGCTCTTACTCCAAAATGGCAAATCACATATAATACCGGCTACGATTTCTTCGAAAAAGAATTCACCACCACTTCTATTGGTTTGTATAGAGACTTAGGTTGTTGGGAAATGCGAGGCAACTGGATTCCATTTGGTGCCTTTACTTCTTATACTATCGATATTCAGATTAAGTCTTCCGTACTGAAAGACCTGAAAATAAGCCGCAGAAGAAGCCAGTTTGAAAACAACCGAGGTGGATTCTCCTCTTTCTAATGCTACATTTCTTTTAAAGGGCTGGAGTAAAAAAAATCCTCTCAAAGACTGCGACCTTATTTGGTCCGGTACTTTAAGAGGATCTTTAGAATTGTTGTAGCGATTAGGCTACCGGCTCTACTGTAAGTGCATCGTTAGTCTTTTGCACTTTGGCCAACCCATTGCGGGTCAATTCTTTTATGGCTTTATCCCATTTCTTGTTAGAAAGCCCGGTACTCTCTTTAAATACATTAAGATCGGTAACACCCGCAGCCTTCAGAGCATCCAGTACTCCTTTTGCGTCTTCGCTCAACTCCACAGACACCTTCTTTTCAGGTTTCATCTGAGGGAAGAACAATACATCTTGTATGGAGTTGGAGTTGGTCATAATCATGGAAAGTCTATCAATACCTACTCCCAAGCCGGCCGTTGGTGGCATTCCATACTCCAGTGCGCGCAAGAAGTCTTCATCTAAAACCATGGCCTCATCGTCTCCACGCTTGCCAAGCTCCAGCTGCTCTTCAAAGCGCTTTCTCTGGTCTATCGGGTCGTTCAATTCAGAGAATGCATTGCAAATTTCCTTTCCGTTACAAATAGCCTCAAAACGCTCTACCAGTCCTTCTTTGGTTCTGTGCTTCTTGGCCAAAGGAGACATTTCTACCGGATAGTCGGTAATAAAAGTTGGCTGAATGAGCTTTGGTTCGCAGTGTTCACCAAAAATCTCATCGATGAGTTTTCCTTTGCCCATGGTATCGTCCACCTCAACCTTTAGTTCCTTGGCCGTCTTTCTCAATTCATCTTCGTTCATTTGAGAAATATCAACCCCGGTAAAGTGTTCTATAGCCTCAAACATGGTAAACCTCTTCCATGGCCTCTGGAAGTTGATCTTATGCTCTCCTACCTGCACCTCGGTGGTTCCATGAAGGTCTAGCGCAACCTTTTCAATCATTTCCTCCACCAAATCCATCATCCAATTGTAGTCTTTATAAGCTACATAAAGCTCTACCTGGGTAAATTCGGGGTTGTGGAAACGCGACATCCCTTCGTTTCTAAAGTCTTTAGAGAACTCAAATACACCATCGAAACCTCCTACTATAAGCCTCTTTAAGTATAGCTCATTGGCTATCCTCAAATAAAGAGTCATATCGAGCGTATTGTGATGGGTTTTGAACGGTCTGGCGGCAGCTCCACCATACAGGGGCTGAAGAATGGGGGTTTCTACTTCCAGATACCCTCTATCGGCCAGGAAGTTGCGCATAGAATTTACCAATTGCGTGCGCTGTACGAAGGTCTTTTTTACGTGCGGGTTTACCACCAAATCAACATACCGCTGACGGTAACGTTGTTCAGGATCGGTAAAGGCATCATGCACTTTGCCTTCGGCATCTGTTTTTGGCAATGGAAGTGGCTTCAACGATTTGGCCAAAACCTTGAGCTCAGTAACGTGTACTGAAATTTCTCCCACCTGGGTTTTAAAAGCGTAGCCCTTAATGCCTATAAAATCTCCTATGCCCAATACCTTTTTAAATACGGTATTATAGAGTGTTTTATCGTCTCCCGGGCAAAGGTCATCTCTCCTCAGATACACTTGAATTCTGCCCTCAGAATCTTGTAGTTCAGCAAAAGATGCTGAACCCATAATTCTTCGGCTCATAATGCGTCCGGCAAGGCTTACCTCTTTGTACTGCTCAGGATTTTTTTCGAAATTCTGCTTTATCTCTTTGGTATAGGCAGTAACCTCGAATGTTTCTGATGGATAAGGATTAATGCCTAGTTGCTCTAGTTCCTCCCTTTCTTGTCTTCTTTGTATCTCCTGTTCGCTTAGTGCTTGCATGACGCTTCAAAATTTTGGAGCGCAAAGTTAATGATTCAACAGGATAATACGAACAGACTCAGGCAGAACTAAAATTTATCCTGATGGCCTAGTTGTTTCTTAAATAATTTTCTTCGGCTCATCTCCTTTCTAAGCAAGCTAAGCTCTCTTCCGCTTTGCCCTTTCACCGAGGTGTTTTCATTGGCTCTTCTAATAAGGTATGGAATAGTTGCTTTTAAAGGACCGTACGGCACATACTTTATTACATTATAACCTGCATCGGCCAAGTTGAACGAAATATGATCGCTCATGCCATATAGCTGACTAAAGTATATACGGTGGTCATTCTTTTGCAAGCCAAACTCGTCCATAACAAGAGTGAGTTTGTAGTTAGAAATTTCGTTGTGGGTACCACAGAAAAGACCGATCTGGTGGATATTTTCTACGCAATACCTTACCGCCAGATCAAAATCCCTGTCGGTTGCTTCTTTGTTGGGTTGAATAGGATCTTTATAGCCCAACTCTTCAGCCCGATCGCGTTCTTTCTCCATGTAGGCTCCGCGAACCAATTTGGCCCCCAACCGGTAGCCGCTATCAACGGCCTGCCTGTGCATACTTTTTAGGTTATCGAGCATGCTATGGCAGTACATCTGAAAAGTATAATAGATGAGTGCTTTTTCGCGGTTGTAGATACTCATCATTTTCTGAGATATCTCATCAATTGGCTTCTGAATCCAGGTTTCTTCGGCATCAATCAATACAGAAACATCCTTTTCATAGGCCAGACGGCAAATTCTGTCTACCCTATCAAAGACACGGGCGTAAGCAGCCTCCTCTTCCTGAGTAAGTTTTTCTCCGGCATGAATTTTTTCGAGCAGATCGAAAGAAGCCAACCCCGTTACTTTAAAGGCCGAAAAACGGATATATTCCATTTCCCCTGCCCTCTCTATGGTGCGAAGTATCTCATTGGTTGTCTGGTCGAATCCCTCTTCAGACTTTTCTCCTTCTACTGAGTAGTCGAAGATGGCCCCTATTCCAAAAGCTGCCAGTTCGTTGGAGGATCTTTGGCAGCCATCGAGCGTTTCGCCTCCGCAAAAAATATCGAAGATGGTAGATTTTATGAGCTTCTTTACAGGAAGCCCGGTGGCTAGTGCAAACTTGGTAAGGCTTGTACCCAATTTTACCAACCATGGCCATTGCATGGTAGAAAAAATGAAATGACGTTTTTTGAGAGCTTCATCAGTTTTAGCACGAAAAGCCACTTCCAGCTCATCAAAATCAACAAACTTCTTTAGTTCCATAGGCGATTTTCGGTCGGCAAATATAACAACAAACCAATACCTTTCTACATTTGTTAAGGCTCTGTAAAACAGGAATAGAATGGTTGTGCGCGAACTTAAAGACTGGTACCCTCAATACAATAAACCTTTGCTTATTTCAGGCCCTTGCAGTGTAGAAACGGAGGAGCAACTGAGAAACAGTGTTCTCCCTATTATTGATAAGGTAGACTTTGTTCGGGGTGGTATTTGGAAACCCAGGACTCGCCCGGGGAATTTTGAAGGACATGGCGAACGCGCATTGCAATGGGTACAAGCCCTTAGAAAGGAGACTCCTTTTAAATTTGCCATGGAAGTAGCTACTCCCGAACATGTTGAGCTGGCTCACAAGTATGAAGTAGACTTGGTTTGGATTGGTGCCAGAACCACCGTA
>NZ_DBHC01000043.1:0-1867 GCF_002296035.1 Roseivirga sp. UBA838 | reverse complement strand
GATTGGTGCCAGAACCACCGTAAACCCTTTTAATGTGGCAGAACTTGCCGAGTCGTTTAAGGGTTCGGAACTACCCGTTTTTATAAAGAACCCCATTCATGCGGAACTGTCGCTCTGGAAAGGAGCGCTAGAGCGCTTCTCCAAAGCCGGAGTAAGTAAGCTAGGAGCCATACACCGGGGCTTTCATAGCTACCAGAAAAACAAATACAGAAATGTGCCCATGTGGCAAATACCTCTAGATCTGAAGAGTGAGTTTCCGGAGTTGCCACTCTTGTGTGACCCCAGCCACATTGCGGGCGATCGTGGACTGGTTGCTGAAATTGCCCAACGAGCGCTAGACCTCAACTATGACGGGCTAATGATTGAGTCGCACTGCAAGCCTGATGCGGCCTGGAGTGATGCCGCCCAGCAAATTGCCACAGCCAACCTTCCTGACCTTATCAATGGTTTGTTGCTACGAGACGATGTGTTTACTAAAGAAAACATCATTAACCAACTGGAGCTCATTCGAGAACAAATAGATCAGGCCGACCGGGAACTGCTGGAGGCTTTGAATCTGCGCATGAACCTGGTTGAAAAAATTGGTGAGTTTAAAAAAGAAAATAACGTAGCCATTTTTCAACTTAGCCGCTGGAAAGAAATTTTTCAGTCGAGACAAGAATGGGCCGATCAGCTAAACCTTGATCGCCAGTTTGTAGTAGAAGTGTTAAGATTATTACACCAACAGTCAGTGAAAACGCAGACTGAGGTGTTCAACAAAAAAGAACAAAACCTAAATTTACCTAATGACTGACTTGGGACTACTCGGTCCGGAAAACACCTTTCACGATCTGGCAAGAAAGCGCTTCTTGCCTCACCTTAGTTTTGCCTATTTTCAAAACTTTGAAACCATCTTTAAAGCGTTGAAAGATGGTCAAATAAAACAGGCTCTCGTTGCCCTCAGAAACTCACACTCCGGTCAGGTGGGCAATAATCTCGAAACCATACGCCAAAGAGGGCTTCAATTGATAGAGGAATTTGAGTTGCCTGTAAATCTGTGTTTGGGGAGTCTAAAACCAAACACGATAAAGAGCATTCGCAAGGTTTTTTCGCACCCCATGGCCATTAAAGAAACTACACATTTCTTTTCTAAATACAGTCATATAAAGTTCATTGCCAGCTCGAGTACGGCCGGAGCCATAGACGAACTTAAGAATAGCCGCGACTCTCAGGCAGCCGTTATTAGCTCAAAAGAGGCTTTAGAGTCTCAGGGCTTACTTATTATTGCCGAGGGCATTCAGGATGAAAAACATAACACCACCACTTTTGGTTTGATCAGGGCCTAGACAATCGTTTTCCGATTTTTTTTCAAATAATGTTTTCTTTAGAAAACTAAGATGAATATGTTTAGGCCATGAAAACATTGTTCGCGGCTTACTTTTACTTTTTTTACTTTATCGAAAAGGTGAGGTGAACCGCAGCTTATTAAGAAAAAATTAACTTATCACATAGGCCCGGTTCACACGAACCGGGCTTTTTATTTTTAAAAAGTCATGGAAATTGTAGACATCAAAGACTGGGGGTTGGGGCTATCGGAGCACACATTGATAGCCGGACCTTGCAGCGCAGAAAGCCCCGAACAAATTGAGGCTATTGCCCGCGGACTAAAAGGAAGCCCTGTGGAAATGTTTAGGGCAGGCGTTTGGAAGCCCAGAACCAGACCCGGTTCTTTTGAGGGTATAGGCACCGATGCCCTGGAGTGGCTGAACATTGCCAAAGACATACTCAATGTGCCGGTTACGGTAGAGGTGGCCAACACAGCTCATGTAGAAGCCGCCCTTAAAGGTGGGGTAGACGTGTTATGGATTGGTGCCAGAACCACCGTAAA
>NZ_DBHC01000046.1:23698-50879 GCF_002296035.1 Roseivirga sp. UBA838 | reverse complement strand
TTTTACTTCTACTTGTCTGGTGGCCCTGAGCAAAATACCGAACAAGGAACTCATTATAGATTTTGCACCAAATTATGTAGATAACTATAAGAATGTGGTGATTTATGCCACAGGCTGGGCCGCAAAGTTTACACCATACTTAGGAAAAGTTCTGGTAGATCTAAGTCTCGATGGTCATACTTCAATCGATTTAAGTCCTTTTAAAATGGGCGACCAATTCTTCAAAGCATTAAAGTAACATACAAAACAACTTTACATTATGAACAAAAACACACCACTCAACTCCGGTTTTAAAGACGGACTTCAGGTTGAAGTTGCCATAGTAGGAGCCGGAACCTCAGGCCTCTACAGTGCCTACCGCCTGTTGGACGAAAAGAAATACAACGGAAGCCAGGTACAAATATTCGACATGAACACCAAGCTGGGAGGAAGGTTGGAGTCGGTTATTATGCCGGGTATGAATTTTTGGGGCGAACTAGGAGGCATGAGATACCTTACTTCGCAAGAAATAGTGACTACGCTCATAGAAGGTTACCCACTCACTGAGCCGGATCTGAACAAACGAACTCCGGTACTTAAGGATAAAATGACACCGGTGCCGTTTCCTATGGGCAATACTTCCAAGCTACTTATGTATTTACGCAAAGAGCATTTTAAGCAAGATGCATGGGAGGTGGCCCAAAAGCAGAATAAAAAACTTACTACCCGTTACTTCCTTAACCAGGACGATATTGGCTACAGTGCCGATCAGCTCTTTAATAAAATCATTTACGATGTATTAATGGCCGACCCGTGGTTCAAAACCAACTATGGAAGTAAAGTAAGTCATGAGGCCGGCAGCTACGACTACACATTTATGCTTACCAGTCGGGATTGGGACGAGGTAAAACCCATGCTCACCTATAACTTCCCGGGCTCGCCTTATCATGCCCGAAAAGTAAACGACATAGGTTTTTGGAACCTCATTAAAGACCAGGTATCACAAGAAGGATATCTGTTTTTGGCCAATGCCGGAGGCTACTATTCCAACACCATCAACTGGAACTCTGCCGAGGCATTTCCCTATATGGTTGGAGATTTTTCGCAAAACCCAACCTATAAAACCATTGAAGAGGGTTACGACAGTATTGCCTACGCCCTGGCCAATCAGTATATGGAATACTCCGGAGCCTGCATTTGGAGCGAAAACCAACTTCTTGACTTTGGTAAAAACGATGAGCAGTCCAAGGGCAGGTACCAGCTGACCTTTCTGAATTTAAAGAGTAATGAAAAATGGCAGGTATATGCCAACTCCATTATTCTGGCTATGCCCAGAAAGTCGTTGGAGCTGCTCAATCAGCAAAACTTCTTCTTTAGCGATGACAGTGTAAACAACAACATGCGATCGGTGATTAAAGAGCCTTCTTTTAAGATTCTGATGGGCTTTGAACGGCCCTGGTGGAAGGAGTTGGGCATCGATTCAGGGCATTCCATTACCGATCTGCCAATGCGACAATGTTACTACTTCGGTACCGATCCCAACAACCAGCACTCTATGCTATTGGGTAGCTATGGCGACATGGAAACCGAAACTTTCTGGAAGGCTCTTTCAGACGATGAGCTGTTGTTTGAAGTAAAACCTACCCAGTCGGTTGGAGCCGAAGAAGTAAAGAGCCTCAACGATGTACAGGCCAGCCAGTTTATGGTGAACGAGCTAATGAATCAGCTGAGAGAGTTGCACGGTGACAGCGTAGAAATTCCCGATCCGTACATTACCTATTTCAAAGACTGGACAGACGATCCCTTCGGGGCGGGCTACCACGCCTGGAAAGCCGGTTTTAAAGTGAACCGTGTAATGCCCTACATGCGCAAACCCATTTCGGGCGAAAACATTCATGTTTGCGGAGAAGCATACTCCGATCAGCAAGGTTGGGTAGAAGGTGCATTTTGCGTGGCCGAAAATATGCTGCAAGAACACTTTGGATTAGGCTGGCCATACTGGCTCGACAAAGACTATTATTTGGGCTGGTAGAACAATCAGACCGGGGTTGCCTGTGCAAATCTTGCCTGTGGGGCAGTTTGCATGGGCGGCCTTCAGTTAAATTATCTTGTATTTTGATGGCAGAATAGGAAATGCCATTAATTAACCCCACCTTTGCCATAAGAAATAGCAGGAGTAGCTTTTCTTTATTTAATCCCACCTGATTCAATAAAAATTTTGCCCCACTTATTTCTTGATTAAAATGCCTGAAAGGGCAAGCCTTGGGTTGTACGTCTAAAACCATTTAGTACAGCTCCGGGAAATAGTAATTCATTAATGTTTAATACAATGCAAAAAGGAACAGTTAAATTTTTCAACTTCTCTAAAGGTTTTGGCTTTATTGTGCCTGCCGATGGAGGAAACGACATTTTCGTTCACCAGTCAGGTCTTACTGAAGACATCCGTGAGAATGACGAGGTAGAATTCGAAACTGAGCGCGGTAAGAAAGGTATCAATGCCGTGAAAGTAAGAGTAGTAGCTTAAGCACTAAACTTTATACCACTCGATGGTGTACCTGTGATGGGCTATCGAGTGGTTTTCAATACTTTATATTCATTTCTAAATTAATTTATGGCCCGATCACAAACCACATTCAACAAAAAAGAAAGAGAAAAAAAGAAACTTCAGAAGAAGAAAGAAAAGCAGGCAAGACGCGAAGAACGCAAAGCCAATTCTTCTGATGGTAGTCTGGATAGCATGATGGCTTATCTGGACGAAAATGGAAACATTACAGACACCCCACCAGATCCGAACGCAAAACCAAACAAGGTAAAGGCTTCGGATATTGAAATAGGTATTCCTAAAAAGGAAAAAGAAGACCTGACTGCCGAACGCAGAGGTCGTGTAGCCTTTTTTAATCATGCCAAAGGCTACGGATTCATCGATCAGGATGGAACCAAAACCCGCTACTTTGTACACATCAATAGCACCAAAGAAACCATTCAGGAAGGCGACAAAGTAAGCTTTGAGGTAGAACAAGGTCCTAAAGGACTGGTAGCCGTTCAGGTGAAAGTACTTCGCTAAACCCTACTGATTTGCCGATACTTGCAGGGTTGGGATTTTTCCGACCCTTTTTTAATGCAATTGGTTTTTGGTTTATAATTCATTGTTCATGGTTTATGACCTTCCCGAAACACAATGGCTTAAGACTTGTTATACCTAAAAAACGTATGACCCGGCAAGAAGCACAATCGGCCATAGATGCCATACCTCTGGGGCTACACTGGAGCTTGTTAAAACCAACGGAGATATTATTCAGGTAAAACTGATGAGTAAGGACCTTAGCGCCATTGAAGCCAAAGACTATGGCGCTGTTACGGTACCCCAATTGCCTCCTGCACTTACCGTTGTAGGTGGTACCCGATTTGGCAAATACAGAATAGAACTATCTGAATTGGTGAGCATTGCCAGGGTTGGCTAAAGCATTTCGCTCAACCTGAGGTCTGAGTTTTTATAGCGCTTTTCTTTAAAAAGCCCTTTATGTAGCTTGTATAAAAGTGCCCCCAGGGAATAACTATCAGCTCAACCAGTATTGCAATCCTCCAGGATAGAAAAAGCTCCTCACCGGCAGGCTTACCACTCGTGTACAAAGGGTAATAAATACCCACTACCCAAATAAGTTTATATAAGAACTGAAGCACCATAAGCGGAAGCAGTTTATATGGATACCTAATGCCAAGCAACATGAGTAGGGCATAAGCAGCCCAAACACTGTATGTAACTCCATAGATCGGATCCCAGGTGCCTTCGGGCATAAGAATTTCCCTCCATGCCTGAAAACCAACACTTACGGCCGTAGCCAGATAAATAAACTGCAGTAAATAGGTTCTGATTTTATTGAGTTTTTGAGAATGCATGCTCTGTCGATGGTTGATGTCAGGATTCGTTGTTTTCAAACGTTTCGAGTTCCTGAAGATGATTAAGTACTTTGTTTAAAGAAAAATTGATAGATAAATCTGTAAGAAATGACTGTTTGGCGAGCTTTTGCCACATGACACCATTGCCCGGTTTGTCATACTTGCTTAGCAACCAATGGGCGAAAGGAAACCAGCTCACCAACAAGAACACATGAGCCCATACCGTGAGAGGACTCTTCTGCCAGGTGTTTACAAGAGCATTGGCAATATCCCATTGAAAAAGGGTGATAATCAACGACCAGAAATAGACTATACAACTGTAGAAAATTAGCCGATTGTGCCGAATTCTTTCCAGCTTTAGCCTTTCAATCTTCTTCTGATACTTTGCTATGGGCAAAGCCACATTTAGGCTATACATACCCTGGAGTTGTTTTATGTTCAGGAACGCAACCCAACCACTAAGCAGCCATAAAAGTACTGCACCCATAACAACCGCTATAACCTGTTTTTGACTCCATAAAACCATGGTTGACCACCCCAGCATTACCAGGTTATAGAACAAAAAGAGCCATGTATTCAACTTGGTTCGGTCGATTACCCGTTCGGCCTTTTGATGCTTTACTTCCTTAAAAATCCTTAGCACCAGGTCATCAGAATTCTGGGCTTTCCATGCACTATGCAATTTATCTTCTATCATAACCCTCTTTCTTCACGTTCAAATTGTTGCTTCAATACCTTCTTTATCCTAGAAATCTTTGTTGCCACATTAGTTTTACTAATGCCCAATGCAGCAGCCATATCGTCATAAGTCTGTTCATCCAAATAGAGTAACATTAATGCCCGATCTAGCGGACGCAGGCGCCCAATGAACCTATAGAGAAGCTTGCGGACTTCCTCAGTCCGGTCCAGTTCTTCAGCTTCAATTAACTCTAATTCAACCTCTTCAATGGCTCTGTACATTTGCACCCGTTTGCTGTGTTTTCGGTAAAAGGAGATGGATACATTAAGAGCAATGGTATATACCCAGGTAGAGGGTTTATACTTTGGGTTATAGTTGGGCCACGATTTCCAAAGGTTATAGCTTACTTCCTGAATGAGGTCGTCTCTATCGTTCTCTGTGTTAGAGTAGGCGTTGGCCACTTTTATAACAATGCCTTTGTGCTGCTCCAAAAGTTGGAAAAACTGTTTTTCGCTATGGTTAAATGCTTTCACTAAAAAATACTCTATTGAAAGTGCCGATTAAACCAGGAAGAAACAATGCTCATGGCTTTTTTGCTGTGGCGTATACCTCCATGTGAAAGCCCTTCTAACACTACTGCCTCACCATTGCTAAATTCTGAAACAGCAACCGGGTAAGCCGAAGCCCGGAATACTTCGTCTTTACCTCCCGCTAAAACCAGCAGAGGTTGGTTTACAGCCCTTAAGCCCTCACGGTAATCATTGGGAGCCATGCTTTCAAATGCCCTGTAGGTATAATGACGAAAGGGGAACTGCTCCGGCAGATTAAAATATAGCACCGGCAAACTATCATATCTATGTTCTTGGAGCAGGTTCAGTATTTTTATTCCCAGAATCCTCCTGGAATGTGCTTTTAGCATTTGAGAACTATCGGGGGTGTCAGAAGATGGCACAGAAGTAGGGGAGTTTTCACCCAACAGAGGGGCAAATAAAACATAGCCGCCTACTTCGGGTACGTTCTTCTTCATGGCATAGCGAAGAGCTATTCCACCGCCCATGGAATGTCCTGCCAGAATAATCTTGCGACTTGGTTTTTGCTTCATTAAAAAGGCCACTACATCGGCCAGGTCGTCCACATACTGCTCCACATAACTCACATCTCCTTTAATACCTTCGGAATTGCCATGGCCTCTAAAATCCAGGGCTATTACCTCAGCACCGGTGGCCTCACGCAACAGGCCTGCCGTTTTGTTGTACAGATAACCCGTAGAGAGAGCCGCATGGAGTAATAGAAAGGTGTAGTTACTTTCTGAGGTATAATGATAGGCCTGCAGCTTGTTTCCATCCCTCATGGTCATTTGAATCAGGTGGTTGGCATATACCTGTTCAAAGCCAATGTCTTCCAACTCTTTTGAGGTTGGGGTAGAACTTTGAAAAGGGAAAAACTCCGGTGCTTCAGAGTGTATCAAACTAAGAGCCTGTTGAACAATGATATCCAAAGCCCCGGCCGTTTGAAGAGAGTCTCTCGCTTGTTGAGCATTGCCATTGCTCGCCAACATCAGCCAAGTGATACAGATTCCAATTAGCCCACGTGCTTTTGTTTTTCTTAACATTTTTCCTGAGTGATTTTTTTCATAACCCTTTACTCAATTATTCGCAGCAAGGGCCTGAAAATCACACCGATAAGTATAAAACGAACAAGCCCACTCAATCAACAATACCTAATTAACTCATAATCAACACTTCAAGTGAAGTGGGGTCGATGTCAAGGTCAGTCCTTTCTTAACATGGGTAAAGCCTTAAATCACGGGAGGTGCTCTATAAATTAAGGCTTTATTGAGCCGCGTACACTTTCCATTCAGAGCCAGCAGTCGACCTCTCGGCCCTTTCGCCATAGTTCAAATAATAGATTTCATTTAATGAGGGGTCTAACTTTACTAGCTCGTTCAAGCAAACACAGACAAAAGACCAATAACCCCGTGGGCAAAAAAGAGATTCCGGATATCCGCTGCGCTACTTCCGGAATGACGTACTGATGGTGAGCTGGGCCACTATTTGATGATGTACAGTTCCTAAATGAATTATCCTACTTCTCGTACTCGATACTCATGATTTTCCAAACAAAATCACCCAACTTGGTCGTAACAATGGCTTCGTCACCTACTTGTTTACCAAGTAATGCTTTGGCCATGGGGGAGTCCATAGAGATATAATTTTTATTGCCAATAAGCTCTTCATAACCTACAATCCGGAAGCGATTACGGAGGCCTTTTGCTTCGTTTTTGATTTCTACCCAGGCGCCAAAATTTACTTTTCCTTCCTGGTTGGGGTGGTAGTTTATGACTTTAAAGTCATCGATACACTTCCTTAAATAACGAAGACGACTATCAATTTCTCTTAGCCGTTTTTTGTTGTAGTGGTAATCGGCATTTTCTGAACGGTCTCCCAGGCTGGCGGCCCACGACACCTTAGCGGTAACGTCCGGGCGTTCCACGCGCCACAAATGATCATGTTCCTCCCTTAGTTTTTCCATGCCTTCGGGAGTAATCATTTGCGAGCGATTGAGTTTGGGTAGCGTTGATTCAGGGATTTTTCGCCTCATGGTCAATGAGCTGATTTTGACTTTTTAGCAAAATAAGCGAATGAACAGCAGTTTGTTGGTGCCAAATACATGAAAATAGAGCGATATTTTGCCTGAGACTTTCGGCAGATATTTGCAGAGTAATCGTGGATCACTCATAATCATCATTCCTTTGACATAAAATCTGACGTTATTGTACTGGAGTCGATAACTGATTTTATGTAAACCACTGCGTGGCCGCAAAACACTATGATTGTTATATAATGTCCTGCGTTATGTTAATGTAGCTTAGGGATTGAGGGGAGGCCCTTTTTCATCCTTTGGAGCAGTCATGAGCACTCTTTTGATCTCTTTGGCGAGAGGGAGGGAAGTGGGAATGGCAAATGTGTGCGGAATATATAAAACAGTTCTGTATTTTTCATTTATGTTCTTAAATTGTAGTTTTTTAATATTTAGATAACCCAAGCATATTAAATGAAGCCATTTTTAAGATGGGCTGGCGGAAAAAATTGGCTAGTAAAACACATTGATTCAATCGTTGGATTAAATGATTACAACAACTACCACGAGTTATTTCTTGGTGGTGGGTCAATCTTTTTCCATCTAAATCATACCAATCAGGTTTTCTTGTCAGATTTAAATGAAGCCTTAATTAATACTTACATACAGATAAGAGACAATGTTGAGGATGTCATTAATCATCTAAATACTTATACAAATAGCGAAGAATTTTACTACCAACTAAGACCTATTCAATTCGATGACCCAATTGAAAAAGCTGCTCAGTTCATTTATCTAAATCAAACATCATTCAACGGGATTTACAGAGTAAATCTTAATGGTATATATAATGTTCCATACGGTCGAAGAACTAAAGATTTCATACAAGCAGAATTGTTGAGAGAGTCTTCAATTAAACTGCAAGGTGTACACTTAGAGGCTGGACCTTTTTATGATTTTTCAAATAATATTCAAGAAGGAGATCTAGTATTCCTAGATCCACCTTATACTATTACACATAATAATAATGGCTTCATAAAATACAATGAACACCTATTTTCGGAAGAAGATCAAAGAGGATTGTCGAGATTCATACAACAGATTATTGAGGTAGGTGCATATTATATCTTGACTAATGCTGCCCATCACGATATACAAGCCATTTTTCATCATAATGCACCTATGACTTTAACAAGGGCAAGTTTGATCGGAGGGCGCATGGCACAAAGAGGTAGATATGAAGAATACTTATTCACCAATATAGAGAATGACTTTATTGAAACAAATAGAAATTGATCAAATAAAAGATAAACTATCTGATGATATTTCACAGCTGGGTAAGATTTACAAAGCCAAGAAAAGTGCATTTATATCCATAAGTGTAGATCATAATCTTGTAGATGGTTACTTAAATGATGGGTGGGAGGTTGAGAAAATTCTCAAGACAAAAACAAGGGTCCGGAAGCCCAAAACCCATCACAAAAAATTTGAGGACGGTGTTTGGTGTCAATTCTATGATCTTGGATATCGATACTTGAACTATGATGATACATTTAAATTGCCGTATGGCAAAGAACCGGAGGATAAGAAACAAATAGATGTAGTCGCTATTGATAAAGAGACAGTAATTCTCATTGAATGTAAATCGAGTGAAAAACCAAAACCTTCCAATTCATTGAAAACAGAATTTGAAGGACTAGAAAAAAGGCTTGATGGGTTTAGAAAAGCAATTGACCAGGCTTTTGGTAAGGGTCTCAAAGTCAAATACATTTATGCTACAAGAAATTTAAGAATAGATCCAGAAAGTATTGAAATTGAGAGATTGCTCAAAACAAAGTCGTTTTACTATAATGACAATACTTATGAGTATATAAACAGCCTTATAAAAAACTATAAAGGAGCCGCGAGATATCAATTTCTTGGATTGATGTTTAAGGATCAACTCATTAATACTAATAAGATCGAAATTCCTGCTGTAGAAGGTTCAATGGGTAATAAAAACTATTATATGTTCTCATTAGAGCCGCATATACTTCTTAAGTTAGGATTTGTATTACATAGAACAAGAGCCAATGAAGCAGAAATGCCAACATATCAAAGACTATTGGTACCTAACAGACTTAAAGGAATACGTAAATTCATAAATGAAGGGGGGTATTTTCCAAATTCCATCATTATCAATTTTGCTCAGAGAAAGCATAAAGTGATCTTTGAAGCATCATCAAGATCTGGTGATTCAAATTCTAGATTTGGGATGTTAAAAATTCCAAATGCATATGCCATAGCATATATAATAGATGGTCAACATAGGGTATACGGGTATTCAGATACCAATTTTACTGAAAGTAATACAATTCCTGTTGTTGCTTTTACTGATCTAGATTCAATTGAGCAATTGAAGATTTTTTTTGATATTAATGAAAACCAAAAAGCAGTAAGTCCTAGTCTGCGAGGAACACTTCAAAGAGATTTATTATGGGATTCTGATAAGGCGGATCAACGATTAAGTGCACTAAGGTCCTCAATCACTATTGAGTTAGCTGAATCTCCAAATGGTCCACTATTCAATAAGATAGAAGTAGGAGAAGACTCTGCAATTCTAAAATTGTCTGCTTTTTTAAGTGGTCTTCAAAATTCAGGTTTGTTACCAAAGGCACGAGGTAATAACTATATACCTGAGAGTACAGCTGGATCTATTTATAATATTCATAATCAAAATCACAAGAAGGAAATGATGCGTACTGAGAAGATCGCAGTACAATTTCTTAATTTGTGCTATGGGCTAGTTGAAGAACAATACCCAGAAGTGTTCGAAAGAGAAAGATCTTTAATAATGTCTAATAGAGGCTCATATGCCTACATTAGTTTGGTAGGAAGTTTAAATACTTGGGAAACGATCAAAGGGAATCTTGACTATAAATCTTCTGGCAAAGAAAGGTTTGAAACTATTTCAAAGTATTTGATTGCCCTATTAGATCAACTGAAGTCCTTAACTACAGAAGAAGAGGAATCGTTACTTTCCAAGTACGGTTCTGGTGCTGAAAAGAAATGGTCTTTAAATTTTCAGCTATTAGTAAATAAAGTCTTTCCAGAATATGAAACTAATGAATTAGTTATCTGGAAAGAAAGACAGGATAAAGACTTATTAGCAAAAGGACGCCATTTTGGAGTAGAGATTGAGAAATTCATGAAGCACCAAGTGCTACGGAAAATTCAAGAGATCTTTGGAGATGATTGGGAATTAGAAATTAATAGCATTAAAAGGAAATGCTTAGAAAGAGCTGAGGAAGAAAAAGAGAAAAACTACAAGGAGGGTCTAGGACGAACTGAGATTGAATGGACAGAAATGTTCACAATCAATGATTACAAATCTATTATAGATAAATACTGGACCAGAAAGCCAGAGGGTAATGGTGATTATGAAACGTTCCAAGATCAATTCTCTATAGATGTTGGAGAAGGGCTTGGAAGTAAGGCAAAAAGTGTAAAATGGATCTCAAGGTTTAATTCATTAAGAAATTCTTGGGCACATGAGGGAACCAAGGAAAAAGGATTGAGTAAGGAAGAGGTGAGGTTTTTAGAAGATATCTATAATCGGTTCTACCCATCATTTAACTGATTAGGTTTACACAACTAGTCTCAACTCCGTCCATTATCCAAACTAGATCAGCTAGCAGAAACTATCATGAAAACGGTCTTTTCTCTCTCTGAAAATCATCATGTTATTCAGAGTTATCTAAATCATAAAAGAGCACATTTTAAGGTTATAAATCGGGTAGGGGAGTCAGAGTGTGATATTCTCTGTCGTCAGATCAATATTGAGAAGATAAACTATGCTTTTGTGTCCAAATCTGATCTTGAAAGAGGTTTGAGAAGTGATCTTTGGGTCGGCTTGGTTTTGTTTATAGATGGTCAGAAACCAACAAAATACTTACTTCCAAGCACAGTTTGGCATGAGCCAAATCGGCTATTCACAGATACAGCAGTCAAGAATCCTGAGTATGGAATTAACTTAAATCAGCATACAATGAAGGAGTTTGTTGAGAATTATGCTCTCGAAAAAATGATCGAAAATGTTTGACGAGGTTGTTGTTAATAGCATTGAACAGGCCAAAGAACTTCCTGCTGTAAAGCGGGTCTATCAAAGCGAATTTGTTAGGTCTAAAATTAATCAATTTGAAAAATTCTTAGGTAGGATAATTAGGAGGAATGTAAAGAAAGCCGTTGCTCCAACTAAGAAGAAGCTGACTTTGTTAAATTGGATATTAATTAATGGTGTTGTGTTCGCATATTTTGCTGGTAAAGCAGATGCACAGAGCATTGATCATTTAGAATATGTCTATCAGAATTACTCAATAATTGGAACTTGGGGAATTGCTGCCAATGTTGGCGCACTAATTCTTCTAGGTCTCGGCAAAATTTTACGAATTGCAGCAAGAATAGCACTACATGTATTTGCTGTTCTTATAGTTGCATTTTTTGTCTATTGGGTGATTAAAAAGTTGTTGGACTTCTTCACAAAGGAAACTGAATTAAAGGAAGAAGTTCCTCCAACCCAGTAGTCATATATTATGTTAAGTAGAATCTCATCTACATTCAGTCGGGCTGGTTGACAGAATAGCGACCCATGCGTTGGGCCGTGGGTGGAAGCTTAATTCTGTCTAGAATTTTGCATACTTTTTATCAATGAAAAGTATGAGCCCAGCGCCTGCCTGCCGGTAGGCAGGGCTTGAGTGATTAAGCGAACACAGATAAAAGATAGATTTCTTAAAAGATAGATGGCCTATGAGCTATGCAGACTCTACTAAGAGTTTTAAGAGATTCCGGATATCCGCTGCGCTGCTTCTGGAATGACGTTCTGATGGTGAGCTGTGTCAAAACAAAGCGCCCGCCTGAGCGAATTCATTCGGGCAGGTTGGCCTTCAAGTGTTTTACAGGCAAATTACTAATTGCAGAGAAGTGCGTAGCATTAGTCAGGCTCAATTGAAAAAATTCTAACGCCCGAGAATTGAATATTTGTAAGCAATCTGGCCAATAGTGCAGATGACGTAAAATAGAGTAATACACTTTGCTGATAAATCTCTTGGTCGGGCTTACTTGAGTCTCGGCCCGGATTGATCTGGCTTAAAACGATAACCAAGAACTTCAAAGAAAGACGAGAGTGTACGGTTCCCGATACTTCGGGATTAAACTAATATAGAGTTATATAACAAGCGTGGCCGTAATTCCCTTAACATAAAACCTAACGTTATCGTACTGGCGTAGCGATAACTGGTTTTATATTAAATACTCACTATGCTCGTATTACAGGAATAACTAAGGATTTGTTATATAATGTCCTGCGTTATGTTAATATAGCTTAGGTCTTGGGCGGGATTAATAGTTTAGGGTTTGGCCTAATTCATCAATCAATGGCACTCACATCATTTCTTAGTAGGAACGAGCACTCTTTTGCCACTCCTCTCGAATGAGGAATTACCATGCCGCAGTGAGAGATGTAGGATAGGAGGGAAGGAGAGTGGCAAATGTGTGCGGTAAAGTAGTTGGTAATTCATAAATTGATTCATGCTTATTGAGTGATGTAACCTAAATGCATATGTATTTATGAAAGGAAAAAAATGTCGAAACAGAAATTAGAAATAATACAATTAGTTAAGGAGAATCCTAGAAAGGGTCTTGAAAAACTATTTGAAAAGTACTCAAATAAGCTTTTTTCCTACTGTGTCTCGAATTGGGATTTTTCAGAAGATGAGGGTTGGGATCTAATCTATTCGACTTTCGAGACAATATTAGATTCGATAAAAGGATATGATTTTGAATCCGAAAGGCATTTTGAGAATTTTCTATTTAAAGTTTTTAAAAATAATTTAAGACAACTGTACCGTAAGCAAAAAGCACTTTTAGAACACATTCAATTTGTTCCACTAGAATTAGAAGGGCTGGAAAAAGAGGGCGAAAAATTGTTTGGGCAGATGCATGACGAAGACCTTAAAGTATCAAGTCCTCAAATTGAACTTCTGAATCACGCACTTGAAAGGCTGAATGATTCTGACAGAGAACTACTATTGTTAAGAGGTCAAAATTTTAGCTATGAGCAAATCGCTTCTTTCCTTGGAATTGAGGACAACCAATTGAAGGTTAAGGCTCATAGAGCAAAGAAGAAACTTGTTGATTTAATGATTAAACTACAAAATGCAGAACAATGAGCACTGATAAAAAATATGATATTATTGATAGTGTTTTATTGAAAAGGTTCTTGGAAAAGGATGATTTTGATAACACAAAACTCATTCTATCAAGTGAATATGATGTAAATATTGACCAAGGTAAAAGGTCGCAAATATTTAATCAACTTGTAGGACTTGCCGAGAAACCAACTTTTGGATCTTTGATAGGTAAGATTGAAACCGAGACAGTTCAGAGTATTGCCAAAAAAGTAGGTATTTCTGAAGAACAACTAGAGAGGATCTACCGTGATGAAGTTTTGATCAATAGAATTCCTATTACTCGGTTAAAAGTATTCTTGGAAACGCTTAATCTTTCATATGAAAAGGTGAAGGATGCGATAATTCGGACTTCTGAAATTCTTAGTACCCAATCAAAAGCAATGACTTTTGACCAAAAAATGGGAGTCGCCTTTCGAAGAAAAATGTCCGATAATATAAGTACGGCTTCATGGGGAAGTGATTTTAAATCAGACTTATTCGACAATAATGAAGCCTTAAGTAAGTATCTGGATAAACTTAATGAATTAATGTCCTAGAAGATGGCAAAATGGTCTATATCAACGATTAACTCTTTAAGAAGATGCAACAGGCAATACTACTTTGCTCATGTTGCAGCTAACCACGGGAGAAAGAATGCCTTCCGAAGAGAAGCATATGAACTCAAACGAATGCAGAATTTTTTGATGTGGCCTGGGAGTGTTGTTGATAAGTTCATAGAGACAGAAATAATTCCAAACATAAAAAATCTTGATTATTCAGATTTTGAGACTTTAGCTGAAAAGGCTGTTCAAATGGCTAAAGAGCAATATGCGTTTTCGAAGAAAAGATTATTTAGTAACCCAGATGTTCGTGCTGGAGATCACAAGCAAGATTTTGCAATTCTTCAAATGCATAAGCTGAATGAAGAATATAGTGAAGATGATACTCAGGTGGTTTATGACAAGATTTATGATGCGGTAAGAAAATTTCCTGATATCGTTATTCCAGCTAATGGCACAAAGTTGCTCGATTTCTTGAAAGAGGCTTCTTGGCTTTTGCCTAATGTCATGAATTGGTCATTTAATGTTGAGTCTTCTAGAGTTTCTCCACAGATTGACCTGTTTCTAATACATCAGAATAAGCCTGTAATTATTGACTGGAAGCTATCAGAAAGTTTTGTGAGTGATTACTCCAGACAACTAATAATTTGTGCTCTTTCAGTAATGAATTGGTACAAGAACAGAGATGGTCAAAATCCTGACATGGAGGATTACAGTCTTTATGAGATCAACTTATTAAAAGAATCTGAAAATGTCACATCACACGAACTTAATGTAGAAAGAGCAAGTGAAATTATAGATTATATAAACCTTACTGGCTCAGATATAGAGTTATTACTAGGGGATAGAAAGTATGAAGAAATTGATATTGAAGAATTTGATATAACCGATAAGGACACTACATGTGCTTTCTGTAATTTCAAAAGTCTATGTGCAAAAGTTTTAATAAACGGAATAGAAAATGAAAAGGCGACATTCAATAAACATGTTTCCAATTTGCAATTTGAATGGGATTGATTTCTCGTTTAAATTAATAGAATTCGATTGGGAATTATTAAAAAATAGGGAAGAGGTTTATCATCAAAGTGTAAACAAATTAACACTTAAAATTTCCTCACAAACAAAGGGTCCCTGTGCTTTATATTATAAAGATGGGAAGCCATACTTTGCTATTCCAAAAAGCAAGAGTATAAGTGCTAAAAAAATAAGTGTTGGACCTCTTCAAATTAGCATAAACCCATTACCTGACGTTTACGATGTGTCGATCGATACCATAAGCACTGAGAATTTATCCGTAATCCACCAGTTTATTGAATTTTCGATAAGAGAAAACCTAAACAGGAAGGTTGATTTATGGAGATTTAGTGCAAATCAGTATTTCTGGAATAAACCAGTAAACAAAGATGATGGGGGTAATATTGATGTTTTTGGTGGTTTTCAGTTTAGGCTGGTAAGAAAGAATAAAGCCTTCTACATCGTTTTGGATGTCAATTACAAGTACATCGGAAGGCAATTTCTGAGCGAATTTGTAAATAAGGATAATATTTTGACAGTCGGTAAATCTCTTAAGGGAGCTAGATGTCTTTACATGAATGGGGATGACTGGTACACTGTAGTCGTAGATGGTTTTGCAAATAGTATAAGCGAGCAAACCTTTGGAGGAAAGACAATTTACAATTACATCCTAGACAAAAACACGGGAGAAAGCTTTGATTTAAAACCCTATCTTAAAAAGGATTCAGTTACACTACTTTATAAGTACCCGGGTAGATCCATGCAGCCACATACTGCAGCCGCATGTTTGGCTAAGCAAATTTTTCCTACAGATCATCCTGACATCCGGGAGATGCATAGGAGATCAGCTTTAGTGCCTTTTAAAAGGTTCAAAGAAATAAAATCTGCAATCAGTAGACATTTTCAGAATATTACAATAAATGACGTAAAGCTAGAAATCGCAACTGAACCTATTGAAAAAGATGCTACATTTTTTGAGATGCCCGCACTAAAATTTAACAAAGGCAAAGTGCTTAGTTTAAACAAGAATGAATCATCTGAAGAATTCAGTATTCATGATTTTGCCAGTGAGAGAAAACGGTTGATTCTAGAAAATGGTATCCTAAATGAAGGTGTTTATGATCCTCAGTTTTTGGTTGTACCCCGTGAATTAGAGAAGGGAAAAGCTAAATTAATTAAAGAATTACTTGAAGATCAGATTAGGAGTTTAAGCCCTGCATTTAAAGGATTCAAGATAATTACCTACAAGTCATTGTCCAATAAATCTGCAACTCATCAGATTGGAGAAATTCAAAGAGTTTTCAAAGAAAACAATGTCAATACTGGGTCAGTCCTTTTCATATTGCCGAATTATGGACGCAATGGCGGGTATAAGGTCAAGAATTTGCATGATTTACTAAAGAATAAGTTCTATCCCGATATAAAATTTCAATGTGCTTCACAATACAAAGTAGAATCATATGTCGGTTCATTTCCAGATAACGAGCAAGGTGTAAAGTATGATGTATATCAAAGGTCGAGAATGCAATTCAAATCTTATTTATTCAATTTGGCACTTGAACATTTGCTTGCAAATCGAAAATGGCCGTATGCTTTAAGTAAGAATGCTCATTATGATATCTACATTGGAGTAGATGTTCATGATAGATATGTTGGACTGACTTTCTTCTATAAGAATGGAGAAAAGATTTATTTCGACTCAAAAAAGGTCCCAATGAAAACTGGGTTTAAAAGAGCAGAAAAAATTCGCTCGAAAGACTTGGTTGAGAAGATATATGAAAAGTTGAAAGCGCATATACCGTTACACTGTAACAATCCAAATGGTATCGTGCTGATTAGAGATGGTAGAAGTTTCGGAGAAGAAGAAAAAGCTTTATTAGAGGTTATTGAAAAGCTAAGCCAGAATCATTTAATTGAAAAAGATAAGATCAGATGGTCCGTAGTTGATTTGCATAAGCAAAGCGCAATACCACTTAGAATAGCCTCACATACGTCTGGCCATGATAGAATTGAGAATCCTAGATCAGGGGCATATGTTATGTTGAATGAGAATGAAGGGTTTATTTTCTCTACTGGATTTCCTTTTAAAATTCCAGGATCTGTAAAACCCTTAAACTTAATTCAAAGTGCTGGTAATTGTGATTTTAAGCTGATTCTAGAAGATATATACAATCAGTGTATACTGGCCTTCTCTGCTCCAGATAGAAGCAATTCACTTCCAATCACAATTAAATTAATTGATAGTCTAATTCAGCCGCTTGCCTATAGTTCAGAAGAAGTATTGGAAGAGGATGAAATGGAGTTTGAAAACGAAGAAAATACATTAACATGAGTGACGTAAGCGTATTATCGAAGCAATTTGAGAAGCTTGTTAAGCTCTCAAATTCTTTTAATGAGTCAGTCATTCTTCATAAAAAGAAGAAGCATTTAGGCTCAGTTAAAGGTAAATATTCTAGTTTGAATCTGTCAAAAGATTCTTTATCGGAAGCAAATAGGTATTTGCTGTCATTCTTAGAAAATTTGATACATGTTGTTAATGATAATTCATATTCAACTGAGTATTTACCATCAATTATTCTTGAAGACTATACGAAACGGATTAAGCTAACACCGTATTTGACTGATGAACTGCAGGAAATCATCAACAAATTAAAGTCTAGTAAAGGACTAAGTAATGAGAATATTGAATTACTTGATAAGCTGCTATCGGAGTTGGATAGTGAGAAAAATATATTGTATAAAAAACTAAGATCGGGTAGGGGATGATAGAGTTTCTTAACGGTATTTATCATGATCTCCTTTCACGAGTTGACAGAATGAAAAGCATTCTGCAAAACGGAGATTTTGATGATGAGTTGAGAGAAACTTTTCTAACCAAAACAGTTGACCTATTAGACGAATTATCATCAGAAATTCAGCATGTAATTGATTCTGGTGACCTTGAATTAGATTTCATTGTGAATAATAATCTAATTAGATATAACAGGTTTAATCAAGCTTTTCAAGCGATTGAACTGTATCGATATAGGGTCATTGAAAAGTATGGGGTTGCAGAGAGATATTTCAATAAGAAAATTGAAAGAATTTATAACGAAATAGAGAATTTCTCACAATTACCTCCGATCATAACTACTATTAGTAACTCTGAAGAATATTATTGGGCTCATCCGCTCTATGAAATTATTGCTGTCCCGTCCGGAGAAGAAAAGAATCTACTAAACCTTCCAGACCTTTATCATGAGGTTGGTCACCTTATTTTCAAGCAGTATTCAGATTCATTGGTTGGAAGTTTGATTGATGAAATATCAAAGTATTTTGCCGCTCAAAAACAATTAGCTGTAGATCAAAACAAATCAGGAAAACTCATAGATTTATTAAAAGAAATTGAGGCTAACTGGAAAAATGGTTGGATCGAAGAGTTTACGTGTGATATTATTGGTACATATCTTGTAGGGCCAGCTTATGGCTGGACTAACTTAAAACTGACGACCAACAGCACATATTTTAATGCGGTCTATTCACCTAGTGTTTCACACCCTTCAGACGATTCAAGAAATAAGGCAATCTTGAAGACATTGAATCTACTGGGCTATGGACATGATGATATTCAGGTATTGGAAAAATCATGGAAGGATTTTCAAAGTCATATATCAGATGATTATCCTGAATATTATGATTATTATTTCCCGGAGGAATTGATTGAGAAATTAGTTCAAAACGTTGTTCAGGGTTGTAAAGATATTGCCCTTAGGAGCCACTTGGAACAAATTGAAAAATTTGATAGACCTATCTCTCAAATACTTAACGAAGCATGGTTCATTGCTAGAAATAAACCTCAAGAATTTAGTGAATGGGAGAAAAAGACAATTCAAGAGATTGACGAATCTTTGAATGGAGAGTGAAAAGCAACAGCTTAATATTATGTTAAGTAGAATCCAATCTACATCAAGGCGGGTCGGCCTGACAGAAAAGCGGGGTTAGCGTTGGCCCTGTGGGCGGAAGCATTTTTCTGTCTAGATTTTTGCATACTTTTCATCAATGGAAAAGTATGGGCCCAGCGGCCTGAGCGAAAAAGCGAACACATCTGAAGGACTACTAAACTGTGAGCTATTCTAATTCTGCTACAAGCGTCTGTGAGATCCTTCGATAAACTCAGGATGACAGACGCATGGTGAGCTGTGCCAAAACAAAGCGTTGGCCAGCAAGTGTTTTACAGGCAAATTCCTAATTGCTGAGAATCGCGTATTTGAAATCAATCCGATCAATCGTACAGATAACGAAAAATGGAACGATACACTTTGCCTGGAAATCTCTTGCTTAGGGCTGGTCAGTGAGCCTTAGCTCACAAGCGGGTGGGAAAACTATTAATAGCCGTTTGGTCAGGGAACGGCCGAGCGATGGTCCCGATAGCTATCGGGAGTGCGCTGGCCGAGCGGCTATTTAATATAACGTCTAATTATATAACAACATTCTTAGAAGCACTGCACCAAAAAAAATCATCAAACAGAAACGTGCACGTCAAGGTCCAGCTTTGCTGGTTAACATAATATCATTATATAATCGAAGCTGACAGATAATCGCCAAACAGCGCAGCAGTAATAAATAACAGCTTTGTTATATAATTTACATTATGTTAAATAATAAACTCATTTATAAAGGGAGGCTCTTCAACCTCCCTTTATAAGATTATTTGGTATACTGTATTGCTGTTACACTGCCATTTTTAAAGTAGATGTAAACATTCTTCTCTCTATAAACCCACTGCTCAGATTTAACACCCTCAGTTTCAGTAATGTTCTTAGCGTCAGGATTACCCATGCTTTCTATAACTTGATTTTTCGACCAACCAACTTTAACAGGCATGCCACCAGATTCGATCAAATCCAATCTCTCTAAAATAGAATCTCTTTTGGCATCCATTCCTAACTGATCGTAGATGGTGCTCAACGGTCTTAGTGAGTACACATCGTTCGGATCGGCAGCAACGGCCTTCTCGAACATTGGCATGGCTTCTTTGAATTTAGCCAGAGCCTTGTCCTTTAGCTCCTTATATTTCGCATCATCATCCATTGTGCTATTGGCTTCAGTCATAAAGGCCGCACCTTTATTATAGATTACTGAAGCGGCTACGTATAGAGCTTCTGCGTAGTTAGGGTCGAGCTCTAGCGCTTTTTTAGCGTTCTTCTCGGCATCATCCAGGTTATCGTTGTTCCATTGCAGGTAAGCCAACATGTAGTAGATATTTTTTTCAGCATTACCACCTTCGATAAGCTTCTTGAGGTTTTCAATGGCCTCGTCCATTTTCTTAGTCTGAATAAGTACATCTACCTCCCACTGTCTGTAAATATCATCTTCAGGGAAAGCCTTCTGAGCTGCTCTGATTGAAGCCAAGGCTTCATCGAACATCTCGTTCTCCATTTGGTGCTGAATAACCATGTTGTAGGCGTAGTTCTTATTCTCGTACTCCTCATCGTAAGCAATTACTTTCTTGTAGTACTCATAAGCCACATCATCGGCTTCTGCATTCTGTGCAGCATAACCTACGAAGAAATCCTTGGCAATCTCAGTTCTAATCATGGTGGCTACGCGCAGCAACTGGTAGGCTGTTTCGTAATCTTCCTCTTCTAGCGCTTTATTACCTCTGTCGAGCAAGAAAGCTTCTAACTGGCCAAGGCCACCACCACCAAGGGTTTTGGTCGGATCCTGAGGGTTTACCACCGCTTCTTTCATCAGGTCTTCTTTCACTTTATCGCCACCCTTTTCTATAGCTTTTTGGTACCACTCATAGCTGGTTTTAGCCAACTCGGCATCGGTTTTCCCATCTTGTACATATTTCTCTTTATAAATATCGCCCAGCAATAAGTATACATCCGCTTCTGCACCGGTTTCAGCATCTTGAGTAGCCTGAGTAGCCAGCTCAATAGCCGACTCCATTTCGCCCTTTCTAAAGGCTTTCTGAGCGTCTTTAAGTACTTTCTTTTGTGCAAACGCTCCCATTACCAGAAATGAAAGCGCAAATGTGAAAAACAGTTTTTTCATGAGTATTAGTCTAATTTTAGTTTCAATAATTATTCAGTAGTTTCTGAGGTGGTCTCTTCTCCGCCCTCATTATTTTCATCGGTAAGCTCATTGTCAAGCTCCGCATCTTCTTCCATTTGTTCAATTTTCTCTACAGAAGAAATCTCATCGCCTTCCTGCAGTCTGATTAGTTTAACGCCCTGGGTAGCTCTACCCATTACACGCAAATCAGCTACAGAAATTCTAATGGTAATTCCCGATTTATTGATAATCATCAAGTCATCAGAGTCGATTACCTCTTTGATAGACACTAAGTTACCTGTTTTTTCAGTAATGTTAATGGTCTTTACACCTTTACCACCTCGCTTGGTAATTCGGTAATCATCTATTGGAGAGCGCTTTCCGTAGCCTTTTTCAGAAACGACTAACAGATTAGCATCATCTCTAGAAACACATACCATGCCAATTACCTTATCATCGTCACCTTCAAGGGTTACTCCCCTCACTCCTGCAGCCGTACGACCCATGGCTCGTACATCGCTCTCGTGGAAGTGAACTACCTTGCCACTACGCTTACCAATAATGATGTGGTTATCGCCATTGGTAAGTTTTACTTCCAGCAGACGATCGCCTTCGTGGATAGTAATGGCATTGATTCCGTTAGTTCTCGGACGTGAATAAGCTTCAAGCGAAGTTTTCTTAATAGTACCAGACTCTGTACACATCACCACATAGTGGTTGTTTATGTAATCTTCGTCTTTCAGGTCTTCGGCATTAATTACAGCCCGTATTTTATCACCGGGTTCAATATTGAGCAGGTTCTGAACGGGACGTCCTTTAGAAACCTTGCTTCCTTCCGGAAGTTCCCATACTTTTTTCCAGAATACTTTACCAAACTCTGTGAAAATGAGCAGGTAATTGTGAGTCCATCCGGTGAATAGATACTCGGTAAAGTCATCGTCTTTGGTAGCGGCACCTCTGGCGCCCACACCTCCGCGGCCTTGTCTTCTATATTCTGATAATAGGGTACGCTTAATATATCCCTGATGCGAGATGGTGATAATCATCTCTTCGTTCGGGATCATATCTTCGGTGGTGAAGTCTTCGGCCGAATGGACTATGTCTGTTCTTCGCTCATCACCATAGCGATCGCGAAGTTCAATCAGCTCGTCTTTAATAATACCCATTCGAAGCTCCTCTTTCTCAAGAATCTCCTTCAAGCGGGCAATGAGCTCCATAATCTCTTCGTACTCTTTCTTAATCTTATCGCGTTCAAGGCCTGTCAAACGCTGAAGTCGCATTTCCAGAATAGCTTTGGCCTGAATCTCTGACAGACCAAACTTATCTATTAGCCCGTTTTTGGCTATTTCCGGATCTCTGGACGAACGAATGAGGTTGATGACTTCATCGAGGTTATCGAGTGCAATGAGGTATCCTTCCAAAATATGAGCACGCTTTTCAGCTTCGTTAAGCTCATACTGCGTTCTACGGATAACCACCTCGTGCCGGTGATCTACATAATTCTTGATGAGGTCTTTGAGGTTGAGGGTGTATGGTCGGCCTTTCACCAAAGCCACATTGTTCACCCCAAACGAAGATTGCAATTGGGTATACTTAAACAAATTGTTTAAGACCACGTTTCCAATTGCATCTTTTTTAAGCTCATACACAATGCGTAATCCACTCCGGTCAGACTCATCGCGTATATCGGAAATACCCTCAATCTTCTTTTCATTGACCAAAGCCGCAGTCTTTTCAATCATGCTGGCTTTGTTGACCATGTAAGGAATTTCTGTAACGATAATTTGCTCTCTTCCACTCTTGGTGGTCTCAATGTCGGCCTTAGCGCGCAGCACAATTCTTCCTCTTCCGGTTTCGAAAGCCGACTTTACCCCGGTATAGCCATAAATGGTACCTCCCGTTGGGAAGTCGGGAGCGGTTATGTGCTCCATTAATTCGGCTATGGTAATGTCATTGTTTTCTATGTAGGCAATGGTACCGTTTACTACCTCCGTAAGGTTATGAGGTGCCATGTTGGTGGCCATACCCACTGCAATACCGGAAGAACCATTGACCAACAAGCAGGGCAATTTACCCGGCAATACGGTAGGCTCTTTGAGGGAGTCATCGAAGTTGAGCTGAAAATCGACCGTATCTTTGTTGATATCGGCCAACATTTCTTCTGCAATGCGCTTTAGCCTGGCCTCGGTATAACGCATGGCCGCGGGCGAATCGCCATCGATGGAACCAAAGTTACCCTGCCCATCGACCAGCGGATAGCGCAACGACCACTCCTGGGCCATACGCACCATGGTATCGTATACTGAAGAGTCACCGTGTGGGTGATACTTACCCAACACCTCTCCTACAATTCTAGCTGATTTTTTATATGGTTTATTCCAGTTGACCCCAAGGTCGAGCATTCCGTAAAGTACCCTTCTGTGTACAGGTTTTAGGCCATCTCGAACATCTGGTAATGCCCTTGAGATAATCACCGACATGGAGTAGTCGATGTAGGCACCCCGCATCTCATCTTCTATGTTTATCGGGATGATTGTTTCCTTGTCTCCTTCTGCCATAAATTGGTTAAAAAGTCCGTTTGATTAAGGCGGCAAGATACCAAAAAATATCCGATCGACAGGGCAAAAACCAAGGGTTTAATTGCCTTTTCCGCTGCCTTTTTTCGACTTCTTTTGTTTGATGATTGGAAAGAATGAGCCTCCGGGTTTTCGCCTTACCCGGTTTTGACCGTAGCGTGGGTTTTGCTTTTTATAAAATGGCCTTCCCCGATACATTTTTCCGTTGAAAACATGCTCCATTTGCACCTGATTGGCCACGTACCGGTTGCGCGGATAAGTAGGGTATTTGAGCAAAAGCCCCAGGTCTATGCTAAACATGGTGAACTTGTGCGGTATACTGATGGCGTCATCGGCCAAGGTATAGGACCGCATTTCAAACGAAGGTCTTATGTAGCCTTTAAAGTATTTGGAAAAGGTGGTTTGAAACATGAGCCCCACATTGAAGAAGGGATCGTAAGTTACCTGTTCCTTATTTACCTGTGAAGCTTTTATCTTCCACACTCCGCCATACACATCGGCCAACATGGAAAAATCGCCCAGCGAGTAAAAGTTATAGCTTACAGAGCCAAAAAGCTTGGTGGTGGAGAGTTTGGTTTCAGGAAGGCTGTAGCGCCTGAGTATTGGGTCTGCATCTTGCTCTGAAGAGGGATGCCTGAATTTCATGGCTCCAAAGCCAATACCTCCCCCTACTCGGATCAGGTCATCATCCAGATAGCGCTTCTCTCCTGTTCGTTCAAAATGTCCTCTATCTAATTTTTTAAGACTAAGAGAAACGCGCAACGTGAGCGGATTGTATCGGCCTGAGTTGCTGTAAGCAAGGCTTGCCGTATCGGTGCGTACAATCTGACTGTCATCGTCTATATAGTCAATGGTTGTGGTTTCCAAACGATTGAACCAGTTAGTATATCCTGTTGCGGGTAGATTGGTGCCGGTTTCTTCTCCAAGAGGCACCAGGTATAAAAGGTCATTTCTGGGGTTTCGGATTACTGAAACTCCCTCCAGCGGATTATGATAGGCAAAGTAGCCATAGCTCTTTTCTATCTGAAAATTGAATCGGTTGAGCATTTTGCGCACAGGGCTCACTAACTGACGTTCCAGAGCTTTTTGGCGCTCTTCCGGAGTCACTCCCTCTTCCAGCACAAAGCCTTGAATTTCGCTCTTCTTCTTTTTGTTCTTTTTCTTGAAAAGTTGCGCATGGCCACTTACGGGAGCCAAAAGGCATAGGCATAGAAAAATGATTTGCCAGTATTTAATCTTCAAGCGAATGGTATTTTCTTCTAATAAAGACAAACCTATTCAATTATTATGGAATGCGTAAAAAAAGACCACGAATTGAAGCGGTTTATGGTTTAAAAATGAAACGTACTGCCTGTATGGAATAAAGCCCCAATGGGTTCCAAGTAAGGACTGGACACAAAAAAAGACTGCCTTGGGGCAGTCTCTTTTCGTTTTTAGTATGTTAAGGTTGATTAAGGCTTTTCTACTAAATCGGCCATGAAAGCATCTACTTTGGCCTTAGCATCGCCACCTTGAGCGTAAGCTTTTTTAACAGCGTTATATTTTGAAGCACCTAAGCTGTGTTTAGCCAATGTAGTTACTACACTAGTGGCAGCCTGTTGCTTTTCTTTAATTTCTTTGTTCACCAGATTTAAGAATTGCTTTTCCCAATCTTTGGCCGGCTCGCCTTGTTTAGACCTCAACTCTTGAAATCGTTGGCCGGTCATACCCTCTTGTCTTGCAATAAGATCGTTCACCATTGGGCTAATTTTGTCAGTGATTGCTTTTTGAGCTAGAAGAATCACTGCATAATCTTTGTAATCCTGATCGGTCAATTCATCTTGTGCCATAGAGGCAACAGATACGAAGGCAAAGCAAACAGCGGCTAAAACAACTCTAGATAGTCTTTTCATGGTCTTTTTTGATTTTTAGTTTAAGAAAGGCTAGCAACCTCTCTCCCTCAGTTTAGTAGTTTAGTTATTTTTTACAGCGTCACAAGAAAGATGATTTGTTCAAAACATACAAGTGAAAGTTTTCCAAAATTGATTCGGAACGGATAATTTTGGCCGTTTTATTGGAAAAGGACAAATAAAATTAAAGATGAGAAAAGTTTACTACCTCTCTACCTGCAATACCTGTAAGCGCATTATGGATGGTTTCGATTTGTCAGATTTTGAAACACAAGACATTAAAAACGAACCAATTACACCCGACCAGCTTAGTGAAATGAGAGCTCTTGCCGGAAGCTACGAAAGCCTTTTTAGTAAGGTGGCCAGAAAATACAGATTGCTTGGGCTTCATGAAAAAGAACTTTCTGAAGATGAAATGAAGCAGCATATCTTAAATGAGTACACCTTTCTGAAGCGTCCGGTGTTTCTGATTGATGGCGAAATATTTATAGGTAACAGTAAGAAAACCGTTGAAGCCATTGCCCAAAAACTGAACTGAGCCGATAAATACGCTGCTAAGTGATGGTTTTAAATACTGAGGGTGAAAGGGTGATTTGGAATTCCCCCTCTCCCTTTGGTATACTCTCATTCCAAGCATTTGCAAAACCACACTTACAATCGCTCCGGGTCATCAGAATGAATCACTTTTACGGTATGCCTCAATAACGGCCATTTCTCCATCAGCTCCGGGCCGACTGTTACCATGCTCCATCCCTATTATTCCATTAAATCCTTTGGCATAAATGTGTTTGAACACATTGAGATAATTGATTTCTCCTGTAGTTGGCTCTCTCCTTCCCGGATTATCGCCTACCTGAAAGTATGCAATCTCCTCCCATGAGGCCTCTATGTTTGGAATGAGGTTTCCCTCGGTTATCTGCTGGTGGTATATATCGAACAGAATTTTACAGGAAGGACTATCTACGGCTTTACAAATCTCATAGGCTTGTGCCGCTTTGGTCAAAAATAAACCGGGGTGATCGCGCTTATTTAGAGGCTCCAGCACCATTACGAGTCCATGGGGTTCCAGAATTTCAGCGGCCCGCTTGAGGCTTTCTACCACATGGGCGGTCTGGTAACCCATGTCTTTTCTAAGGTCTAAATGCCCGGGTACCACGGTCATCCACTTAGCATTTACACGCTTGGCTACCTCTACCGATTCTTGAATTTCTTTTAGAAAGAGATCTCTGCCCTCGGCTTTTCCACTGGCCAGGTTAGGCTCAGTCCAAAAAATAGTATGGGCCACAAAAACACCCATTTGCATGTTATGCTTTTCCATTCGCGCTGCAATCTGCCGTTGCTGCTCTAAGGGGCGCTTTTTCATGTCGTTGTCTTCCAACGACCGAAAGCCATGTTCGGCCATAAAATCGAGTTCATTTAAAACGCCTCCCGGGGCCGAATGTCTGAACATACCAAAGTGAGGCGCGTAGTTTAGCTGAAAAGTCTCTGCCCTTGTCGAAGAACGGCTCCACTGGTGGGGGAAAACTGAAAGTGCACTGGCCAGAAGGCTGCTACCCAAAAATTTTCTACGGTCCATGAATGAATATTTTGGGGAAGATAAAGATTAAAGCCCTATTGCATCAACTATACACGGCCTTAATTGAATTGATGGGTACTCTACAACTCGTTACTCATTAGATAATTGGGTTACTTACTTAAGCCGCAAGAAGTATATTCCTGAACCGTGCCTCCATTTGTATCTACACAAATGGCTGTTAAAAGA
>NZ_DBHC01000046.1:0-23347 GCF_002296035.1 Roseivirga sp. UBA838 | reverse complement strand
TGGCTAGTATACTGGATCTAACAAATGCAAGCTAAATGAGTAACCCTATTAGATAACTCCCTCTAAATGCCAAATAATGATTCCATATACCACAAAGCGGAGTATTCTGAAGGAAGAATAAATCAGGTATTTTTTGAGCGGGTAGTCCATTGAGCCGGTGACCAGAGAAATCAGTGAGTATGGCAAGGGTGTAAGTGCAGCCACAATGATAAAACCACCTCCATATTGATCGTACCTCATTTGGTACTTTTTTAGTCGCTTATCGAACCAGCGATGAAAAAAATCTTTGGTGCTAATTACTTTTCCCACTGCAAAGTTTAGCCATCCGGCACCAATAGAAAGCAAGGCCATCACAATTACAATGATGGTATAAACCATTATGGGGTCGTCCTTAGACCAAATCATAAATAGCTCCGGAGGCAGAATACCTACCAATATTTCCGACACCACAAAAATGACAAGCATCAGCAGGTAATCGTCAGATACCCAATGCTCAATGGTATCATACTGGGTCTGAAAATAGTTTTTAAAGAGAATGAGCAGTACAACAAGTATAACCAGATAAAGAATGCCTTTTATCAGGTTTTTCGAGAAGTAGTTGTAGAAGTCTTTCTTGCTGCTTTCCATCGGTTGAAGGCACCAAAATAAGACAAATCTTCTGCATTTTGAGGTGTATATAGGCTATTTAGTTTGCGCTGCTTTATACTCATCAATAATCTGCTTGAAGAACATGGGATTAGTGAATTTATCGATAATATGAACCTCCCCGTAATTTTTTAATTCTACTGAAAGTTCGTCTTTCAGCTGGCCACTGTATATGTATATCCAGGTTTTATATTCACTAAGTGTTTCTATTACTTCGGCAATAAACTCAGACCCCTTCATATCGGGCATCATTTGGTCAGAAATGAGTATGTCTATCTTGTGCTTTTTAACCTCTTCTATAGCATCCCGGCCATTCATTGCCTGGTGAATAACCAAATCATCGTAAAAGAATTCGAGAAAGTCTTTTAGGGTATCTCTAACCGAAAAATTATCGTCTACCAGCAGTAAATTAATCATGGCGTTCTATTTCAATTCTAACGGAAGTTCCTACACCGGTTTTCGACTCCACATTTATGCTGTGACCGAGAAGCTGTGTCAACTCCTTGGCAAGGTAAAAACCAACACCTGAAACTTCAGATTTTTCATTCAGTTCAATCTTGGGATTTCCAAGCTCGGTGAGTTCTTGTTTTGTCATTCCCTCACCATAATCTCTTACTTCAATGACCAACCGCTTTTCTACACTAGCCATATATATTTCGGGCTGTCTGTCGCTGTTCATGGAGTATTTGCGGGCATTACTCAGCAGAGTGCTCAACACATATTCCAGCGTGGTAATGTCTGTCTTGTATTTTCCCTTGGTTAGCGTAGGCCGTCTTACTTCCATCGAAAACCGATGACTGATGCGATCGGCAATCTCATCAAAAGTATATACCCCTGTAGACTCTCCTCCCCGACTCATAAAGTAAACAAAGTCGTTGACCATTTCCTTGATGTCTTCTACCGCTTCGGAAGCCCCCTGAAGTATTTTAGACATCAGCTCGGGTGGCATTTGTCGGGCTCCCTGGCTGGCACGAAGCATTTCCATATTCATTTGCAGGGTAGCCACCGGTGTCTTAATCTCATGAGAAATGAGCGAAAGCATGGTCTGTTTGCTGCGATTAATCTGCTGCACCGAATCTTCCTTATCAATGGCTTTGATCTTTTGAACAAAGGTTCTGAACAGGGCCAGGTTGCAAAACACGATAATTAGCGAAACCAAGGCTACATTGAGGTAATAGGGTATTTCTCGAATACTCAAAAAGTTAATTACCTGAAAGAGGGTCCAAACTAACACCACCACAAGTGCGAAGAGCAGATAGCCTGAGGTTATTTCCTTTTCGGCTTTGGCCTTTATAATAATGTTTATGAAAACCGCCACATAAAATAGTACAAAGAAAAGGAAGTACTGCAGCAGACCGGTGAACACTATGGGCTCCAGAAACACCACGCAGCCCAGGCTTATAGCCACTCCTGAGAGGAAGATATACTTGAGATACTTGTTGGTTTGTTTGGGATACAAATAAAATATGAACAATCCGCCAAAGAGTGCTGCTGTGTGTATGGTTCCATATTCCATGTGAATGGACCAATCGAAAGGCAACTGATTGATGAGGGTATGCAAAGGATACGGATCTGCTCCAAGCATTCGATACATAAGGCTTATGGAGAATAGTGCGTAAAAGGGTATTTGCCACTCCAACTGCTGATAAGCAAAAGAAAAAGCCAGTAACACAAAGCCGGTGATAAAGAGGCCTCCGGCCAGAAACAAATTCACATCTTGTTGCAAATTTAGCTCATAACGCAAGTCGGCATAATTGCCTAACTCCAGTGCGTAAATCATTCCAGAGTTCACATGGTCATAATTGGCCACCTGAATGATAATTTCATAGGTTCCGGAAGCGGTAGGTGCCAATGAAAATACCTGCGGTTCTCTATAGGGCACATAGCTTTCTTTAGTTGTACCAACCCTACCACTCTCATAAACTAAGTCCCTGTTTATGAATAGTTTATAAGAGCTGAAAATATGCGGAATGTTCAACCCCAGTGGCTCCTTCTGGTCAGGGTTTATCCGCACCAATGTGCGGTAAGTGCCATAACCCGTTTTTGCAAAACCCAATTCTGCGTTGTCATACCAATCAGAAGGGACCTCCAGAACTACAGGTGTCAGCTTGTCCAAGCTATCTATCTCCAGAGTATTCCAATAAAACTCCCAATTTCCTTCCAGTCGTACGGGCTGCTCAAAAGTCTGGTCAGTCAAATCGAAAACCGATAGACTACCTGAGCTTTGCGCTAACATAGCGCAGTTTATTAGCCATAGACTTATGAGCAGTGATATTCGCATAAAAGCTGCTTAACGTACGATGATTATCTCTTCCTGGCGGCCATCAATGTAGCGGACTCCGCTGGCATCAAAATATGCTTCTTCCTCCAGCATTATACGTATTTCCTTCCCCCACTCCTCAATGTAGGTGGCAGCATTCAGTTCGATGGAATAGGCCGTATTCAAATGCAGTGGATAGTCGCCCGTAACGGGTACCCCGCCCTGCGAGTCCCACATACCGAGTGTTGTGCCTGCAGCATGGCCGTGGTAGCCAATAGGGTGTGTATATATGGAGGGCTTAATTCCCTCGGCAATGGCTTGTTCACGACTCATTTTGAGCACTTCGTTGCCCGTGCGCCCTTCTTTAAAATGACCGGTGAATATGTCTTGTAGTCTATTTCCGTTTTTAAAAGCCTTCTTCAGGTAATCGGGAACATCGGTTTCTCCGGGTCTCAGTACATAAGCGTGCTGCTGCTGATCGGTATTCAACCTTAGGTAAGTGATACCGAAATCGCAGTGCAACAGATCGCCCGGCATAATGACGTTCTTTTCTGGTCGTTTGGAAAAGGTTCGCAGATGATCGAAACTCTCAGGGTCTGCCCGCTGCACATCAATAGTTGGATGAAACCAGGTTTCGAGCTTCAACTCTTTCACCTTTTCGCGCATCCACCACACCACATCTTCAGTAGTCGTTACTCCCGGAGTAATCACCTTGCTGGAAAATGCCTCCTTAATAATATTGTGCGACAGCCTCACAATGTGCGGATATATGGCCATCTCTGCTTCTGTTCTGGTTTCGAGCCAGCCAATGGCCACCTTTTCGGCCGAAACAACACGAGAGGCCCAATTGCCTAAAGAAGCTTTTAGCTCTTCATAATCGGTGGCAACAATACCATCAGCCAAGCCAAAGTACTCCGACTTATTCACTCCAATCTTCTTAGGGTTTCTCTCCTTGACCAACTCCGCAAAGCGTGCCCATTGGTTAGGTTGTTGCTCCTTGTCCCAGGCACTTTTAAAAATAGACCCCACATCGTAGCGGGCTACAGCCAGGGTTTCAATGCCCTTTTCCGGCCCACGATCATAAAAAATAAGAATAGTTCTTCTTCGGGCAGCCAGCCATTCGGCAGGCAAAAGTGTTTTAATTACCGGGTCTTCGTTGTACTCGCGAGAAACTACCACCCACATGTCTATACCCTCTCGCCTCATGATTTCCGGCAGGTAGTTTTGAACTTTATCTTCCAGCAGGCGGTTAATGGTGGCTGCACGATCTTTCATGGATAAAATATGGCCGTAATCGTGCTGGGCATTCAGTGAAAAACTGAGCAGGGACAAAGAAATGAGGAGTGTTAGTTTGTTCATGCATTTAAGGTTTACTGCCTAAAACTATAATAAGTATGGGAAAGAAAAGTGCAGAAGGACAAACAAAGTTGAACATCTTCCGAAAAACACATCAATTTTTTGATCAGTATAAGCAATACGCTTTCCTAATCAAACACACTGTTCATTTAAATAAAGGACTTTACTTAACTCCCCTTGCCTGACTCTGACCAGCCATAAGGGAATCGCCTATGGCCATTTTTGCCCTGACTGTCGTTCAAACAGTTTTTTTAACGTTAATCAAAAACCCAAGTCACTTTTTCTCAATCTGTCGTTATTCGCCAAACAATTAAATACCAATGCAAGGACTAAAGCTCACCACACTACTTGTCTTTTTAACAACCGGCTATTTCAGCTTCAATAATAACCCACCTAAATCAGAGGATAACGGCCAGAACAATGAACCTCAAATTCTGCACCCTGGCACACTCTCCAACGATTTACCACAATGGAATAACTACTTTAATCGCAAACTGAGCATTGGCCTTTGCACCCAGCTCATAGATGGCAAGTCTCGCATTATTCAATATCCCTATGCAGACAGTGCCTTCTCTCAGGGCAGCATCATTCCTTTCAAAGAACAGTTTGAGTATGCTTCTCCTTGGGTGAACCTGGAGGGAGATTATATGTTGCTTCAAGCTAATATTGGCCCCTTAGGCGAAGTAAGTCGCGACTTTGGCATTTGCGAATCAAGGTTGGTAAACGGCCAATGGACACAACCCAAACCTCTAAATCACATAAATAACATGCCGGGCAATGAAGGTTCTCCGGCTCTTGCCGAAAACGGAAATCTCTATTTCAACGCTCAGAATGGCAACAGAGGCTACGATATTTTTGTACTGAAAAAAGGGGCTACCAAACCCGTTGCGTTACCCGAAGCAATTAATTCTACTTACTACGAAGGAGACTTTTATATTGATAAAGATGAGAAGTTTATTGTGTTTTCTTCGGCCGATAGGCCCGATGGACAAGGCTCGACAGACTTGTACATTTCTTTCAACGAAAACGGCCGATGGACAAAATCCGTTTCTTTAGGCAACCGAATTAACACAGCCGCAGAAGAGTTCAGTCCCTATGTTTCTATGGACAGGCGCTTTCTGGTGTTTACCAGCAATCGCAATTACCCCGATGGCCTCATTCCTTCCTATAACCACTTTATTGTAGAAATTGATCTGGACAGAATAAAGCAGCACTTTGGTGACTGACCCTCTCTATGACGGTATGTGTGGCAGCAGGCCATAAAAAAGTGTGGTGCATTGCAAACGTTTGATTGGGTGAATTAGATCCACTCAGCTTCATATCTTTTCTCAAATCTTGAGAATTGATTAGTTTACCCTACACAAACCGAAAACTATGACCCGATACCTGATTAGACCGCTTGCTCTGTTATTCCTCCTTGTTTCGTCTCTTAGTGCGCAAACCGATTTACGGGTAGAACCTCCTTTTTGGTATACCCAAATGCAGAGCAACCAATTGCAGCTCATGATTCACGGGGCCAACATTGGCCGGTTTCAGGCTTCGGTAGATCATCCAGGAATAAAAATCACCAAACAGATTACAGGCGACTCACCCAACTATCGGTTTGTTTATCTCCAAATTGACCCTGACGTAAAACCCGGCAGTTTTAGCCTAAGCCTTAAAAACGGAGATCAAACCAAAACCATTACTTACAGCCTGAAAGAACGCGCCAAAAGCATCAACAGAAATCAGGGTTTTAGCAGTGAAGATGTAATATACCTGCTCATGCCCGACCGTTTTGCCAACGGCAACCCGGCCAATGACACGGTAGAAGGAATGCTGGAACCCGCCCGGAGAAACGACCCCAGTGGAAGGCACGGAGGAGACATTAAGGGCGTTCAAGATCATCTGGATTATATAAAGAATCTGGGCATGACGGCTGTTTGGCTTACCCCCGTTTTTGAAAACGATCAGACTCCCGAATACAAGGCTTACCATGGCTATGCAGCTACCGATATGTATAAAATAGACAGGCGTTTTGGCAGCAATGAGGAGTTTGTAGCCTTTGTAAAGGCTTGCCACGATAAAGGACTTAAAGTGATCATGGATATGATTCACAACCACATTGGCGATCAGCATTGGTGGATGAAGGACCTACCCTTCAACGATTGGGTGCACGATCAGTCCGTCTATGGCAACACAAACTATCGTGGCACAGTAGCTTCCGATCCCTATGCCTCTCAGCACGACACTGACCGACTGGTAAAGGGCTGGTTTGTGAACGAAATGCCCGACCTGAACCAGCGCAACCAGCAATTAGCCGACTACCTTATTCAAAACACCTTATGGTGGATAGAATATTCAGGTATAGATGGTATTCGAATGGATACCTACCTCTACCCCTATCAGGACTATATGGCTCGCTGGGCCAAAGAGGTATTGGAGGCTTATCCTTCATTCAATATCGTTGGTGAATCATGGGTAGAAAGTGTAGCCCATGAATCATACTGGCAAAAAGATCGCGATGGTGAAAATGATGGGTATAACTCTCACCTGCCATCGGTTACGGACTTCCAGATTCATTTTGCAGTTCGTGATGCCTTTAACTCTCCCTTCGGATGGGAATCGGGCATCATGCGTCTCTATTACACCCTTTCGCAAGATCGGTTGTACTCAGACCCCATGCAAAATGTGATCTTCCTGGACAACCATGACATTAACCGCATTTACAGCACGCTTGGCGAAAACCTGAATAACCTTAAAATGGCCTACGCCTTCTTAATGACCACCCGAGGAATTCCGCAAGTCTATTACGGAACGGAATTGGCCTTTAAAGCAGGGCCTGGTTCTTGGGGAGATGGTGCCAAACGGGCCGATATGCCGGGCGGTTGGCCGGGAGACGCTCGCTCGGTTTTTACGGCCGAAGGGAGAACACCGGAAGAAAATGCCATGCATAGCTATGTGACCAAGCTAACCAACTGGAGAAAAACCAGCGATGCAGTTAAAAATGGCAAGCTGATACACTTTGTACCCGAAGAGAATGTGTATGTTTATTTTCGATATACCAATCGCGAGCGCGTAATGGTTATTATGAATATGAACGATACGGAGGCCACCATTTCACGAAAAAAACACCTCGAAATGTTAAGGGGCTATACCTTTGGCCTGGATGTAATCACCGGCAAAAGCACCAATGTGGGACAAGATTTTAAAGTTCCGGCCAGAACAACCACAATACTTACTCTAAAATAAACCGTATTGGATTTTTCACAAGCCAAGCATAGTTGCGATGAATTCATCTACAATGCCCTCTTTAGAAGCATAGCCCCACTCTTGCGAAATTTTCTCTATGCCCGCTACAAGGATGTTGAAAAAGCTAATGATATGGTGCAGGAAGCCTTTCTTGCCTTATGGAAAAACTGCAGTAATGTGCTACCTGCCATGGCCAAAGCCTATGTCTTCAGAGTAGCACAAAACCAAATGCTTAAAAGCATTGATAAGGAGAAGACCAAAGACAAGCATATTCACTTTATTCAAAAAAGTACCAATTATGAAACTCCTCACTATCAATTCGAATTCAGTGAATTTGACCGAAAAGTGCAGGCGGCTATTGCCAGTTTACCGGAGGGCCAGCGCGAAGTGTTTCTGATGAACCGGATTGAAAAGCTTACATATACTGAAATAGCAGAACTACTGGAGGTGAGTGTAAAGGCGGTTGAAAAACGCATGCATAAGGCCCTCCAAAAACTAAGAGCAGACATTCATGAAAATATATAAACGTTAGGTAGGGTAAAATCCATCTGACCGGATGTAAGGGTAGAACAACACCAATGAGCGACAACCACCATAGCGAAGAAACCATCAATCGCTGGCTGCAAGGCAAGCTTTCGGAAGCCGAGCGTATAGCTTTTGAGCAATCGCCTGAGGGACAGGACTACCTGCAAATTGTGCAAGCCACCGACAAACTGGGCTTTCCTGACTACGATGTAGAGGCCGAACTACAAAAGCTACACGCGCTCAAAAAAGAGCAAGGACCCAGCGCTTTCTCGTTCTGGAAAATAGCCGTTGCAGCCCTGCTTATTGTTGGTGTAAGCTTGGTATACTACCTCACCCAAACCGGGTATACCACTCACAACACCGGCTTTGGTGAGACCTTAGCCATTACATTGCCAGATGCCTCTGTGGTTACCTTAAATGCCAACAGTGAACTGCGATACAAAACCTCTGATTTTGCGGAAGATCGAAAACTGAAGCTCCGGGGAGAAGCTTTTTTTGAAGTAACCAGGGGGATAGATTTTGAAGTCCAAACCTCTGAAGGCAGCATAAAAGTGCTGGGCACCAGTTTCAATGTGAAACAACTTAGAAACGCGCTGGAAGTACAGGTATATTCAGGACTAGTGGCTGTTGAAGGGAGTAGCACCCGACAGCAGCTCCAAAAAGGCGAAGGCTTGCGGTTAGAAAATGGTGTATTACACAAAAGCTGGACAAAACCGGTGGAAAACAAACCTTTATGGATTAGTGAGCACCTGGTGGAATTAGAAGATGCTCCCCTTCAGGAAGCACTTGTGCAACTAGAAAATAGCTATGGCATAACCATCCGTTCTAATATTTCAACGGACTCGATTAGATTTACAGGAGCTTTCCCAACCGATGATGTAGAGAGTGCTCTGCGCATCGTCTTGTCGGCTGCAGAACTAGACTATACCTATGACCCGCAAAATAAAGTACTTACGATCAGCGGCCGTCAAAATCCTTAGTTTTTGGCTGTTCTCAACCTGTTGTGCTGCGGTCTTTGGGCAGGCAGAAAGTAGCTCTAATGAACAGCAGCCTTTAAAACAGGTGTTGGCCCAACTGGAAAGTACTTATGGTGTCTATTTTTCCTACAATCCGGCAGAAATTAAAGGATTAACAACTTCTTTACCGGACTCAACACTTTCTACGGAAAAGGCTCTCCGCCAATTGCTGCAGGATTTACCCTTAAGCTTTGAAAGGGTTAAGGATAAGTTTTATGTCATAAAAAAAGCAGACTCTCGATTTGTAGAACTGCGGATTGAAGATGGTGAAACAGGAGTACCACTACCCTTTTCAACCGTTCGGCTAAAAGGAACCTCCAAAGGGCAAATAGCCAACAATGAAGGGGTTGCCCGTTTAATTATTCCGGCCGGAAAAGAACAGTGGCTAGAGGTGTTTTTTCTGGGCTACCAAACCAAAAGCATTTGGTTAGATACCTTGTCTGCGGTAAGTAGCCTCAAACTCAACCTTTATCCGGAACCACTGGAATTGAATGACTATGAGATAAAAGAATACCTGAATCCGGGCATAGTAGCTGACCCCAAAGCCAATAGCTTTCGCATTTTACCACAAGAGATGGAAATTTTGCCCGGTCTTTCGGAGCGTGATGTGCTTCTTTCAGCACAAATTATTGCAGGCGTCAGCTCCAACGATGAGTCGGCCTCCGGCATCAATATAAGAGGCAGTTCCAGAGACAATACGTTGCTTTATTGGAACAATGTGCCCATTTATCATACTGCCCATTATTTTGGCAATATTTCTAGTTTCATTCCCTCTTCGGTGGGGGCACTCGATATCTACAAAAACTACATTCCGGTGCGCTACGGAGGAGCTTCTGCCGGTCTAATAGCCATACAACCCCGAAATTCTGTTGAGGACAAAATCAGCGGAGAAATAAGTACTAATATGACCCATGCCGATGGTTTCCTCAAGTTGCCTGTGTTGGATAAAAAAGGCTCTCTGATGCTGGCCGCCAGACGTTCGTATAACGATGCCATACCCACATGGACCTTCAACGCCTACGGCCGCAAGCTTTTTGAAAGCGAGACTAGAGATAGACAAGGACTATTGCGTGTAGCCGACTTTAGCAACAATCTGAATTTTAGCGACTTAAATCTACAATGGAACTATGAAGCGTCCAGTCGATCCAACTTTAGTATTGGCTACATTTCGGCACATAGCCAGTTTGGCTATAAGGAAATGAATCCTCAACAAAGGATCAACATTGAGCAGGCGCATGAGGTGGATAGCTACGGAGCCGATCTGGCCTGGAACTACCGGGTGGCCGATAGAACCTCCTTGGCTGTTAGCATGGCTTATTCCGACTATGCCATGGCCTACTCTTTCACCAACCTGCGTAACCCCTCCGATACCAGCGATGACGATACGGAAAGCAGAAGCAACACAGTTAAAAACTGGGAAGCCCGGGTGGCACTCACCCAAAGGTTTGGAAAGGGTCATTTGCTTAGTTATGGCTATCAGTTCAATAATTTAGACATTGTCAATCTCATCAATACCCAAAACTTCTTTGAACAAAACAATGCTGAGCTAATCGACTCAAAGGCCAATGTGCACGCCTTTTTTAGCGATATGAATTTAACAATGAACCAAGACTTTGAGTTGGTGCTCAGTGGCCGACTCACCCTGCTCGAGTCGCTGCAAAAAACAGTTTTCAGTCCTCAAATTAAGCTCAATTACAACCTGGGCTCTCACCTGCTGTTCAAATCATCGTACGGTCTTTACCATCAGTATCTAAGTACGATCAAAGAATCTCAGTTCACCCTTTCTAATGCCGTGGAACAGCACTGGTTACTAGCTGATAATGAAGAACTTGTACCTTTAGTAGAAAACCAACAGTTGAGCATTGGATTGATCTACAATTATGCAGACTGGTTATGGGATGTGGACATTTACACAAAAGCTATCGATGGGCTATTGGCGCGTAATCTGGGCTTTGGCTTTACTCGCGAAGATGGCTTCAACCAGGGCAGTGAACGCATTTGGGGAGTAGACCTTACCCTGCGCAAACGCTGGAAATATTTTCGCACGTGGATAAATTACAACTTTCAAGACTCTGAGGTTAGCTTCAGCAACCTTTTTCCCAATTCCTTTCCTTCAAGTCTGAATATTCGACATCAGGTTGGTTGGTCGGGCAGCTACAGCAAAGGAGCATGGGAATTTTCGCTGGGTTACACCTTTAAAACCGGGGCTCCTTATACCAGTATTGACAATGTAAGGCTTGATGACAGACGACCTCCGCCACCTCCGGGGCAGGGTAACCCGGGAGACAGACAGTATAAACTGCGTTTTAGCGCACCTAATAGTATCAGACTGCCAAATTACCACCGGGCAGATGCTTCTATTTGGCACAGGTTTAAAGGACATAACTGGAAAGGTGAAGTAGGCCTTAGCTTCATCAACCTGTTGAATAGAACCAACACCTATGCTGTAAGCTATTTGGTAGATTTTAATAGGAATGGCGATGTAGATGTGCTTGAACGAACCAAATTCTTCTTACGCTTCACTCCTAATGTGAGTTTACGCATACTTTTTTAGCCCTACAGGGCTAAAAAAAGCGCCAATAAGTTCTGTAGATTCCAAACTTATTGACGCCAAAGCCGGGTTGTCAGGAGATCATTTGCCCCGTTGACCCATAAATAGTTTACCCTTCATTTTCACAATTATCACCTCCATGATGACCATAACGTTGACTCTCAATAAAGGAGCCATCGGCTGCAAAAAGCAGTGCCAGGGTTGGTTCATTTAATATTACCCCATACTCACCAGCCGCGTTGGTTCCGGCCCGCATTATAGTGGCATCGGGATAATTTGTGCCTATATAATCCAGCACGTTTTGGGGCAAACTCTCAGAATCTATAGCCGTCCACTCTCTGCTGTGATGACTGCCGAGTTCTCTGGCAGCAATAAAATGACCATCGGCATCGAACAAGAGCGCAATGGCCGAATTCAGAACAACTCCATACTGCCCTTCCCTGTTTGTTCCGGCACGGACCAATTCGTTGTCTGGGTAGTGCTCGGCAATGTAGCGTAAAACAGATGTGGGCAAAGAGTCGGTCGGTATGGCCTCCCAGCCTTCGTCATGTGCTCTGCGCTTTCTTCTTCGTTTTTTGTCTTGCGCACTTCTTTCTTCTATAAAATTGCCCTGCGCATCGAATATTACGAGTGGTCCCTCGGCCAGCTTCACATAATATTGGCCTTCGGCATCTGTTCCTGCTCTTTCTATCGCAAAATCGGCATAATTATCGGCCAGATAGAGGCTAATGGCTTCCGGCAGATCTTCAGTGGCTATGGCGGTAAGCTCCGGTCTTCTTTTTCTTCTACCGGCTTCCTCTATTGTTTCAGTATGATTCCCGGCATTGTCAAAGCGCAGGGCTGTCCTGTTTCGCAGCAATACCACATAACCACCATTTTCGTCTAGCCAGGCTTTGGTAATGGTTTCTGAAGGATAATTTTCGGAAACATAGTCGACAACAGCTGGGGGCAGGTCATCAGCAGCAAGCACCGTCCACTCTTCCATTTGACTACTGCCAAAGGCTGCAGAATCCAGTTCGGTAGTCTCAGCTTCGGCTGCTACTTCATTCAAAATGTCTGGGTTGGCATCTTCATTATCACAGGCTGTACACAGCCCTACCAATAGCACGAGTGCCGCTAACATCAGGTTTTTTAGGTTTTTCATTCCTTTGAAATTTAGTTGTACATGCATTTTTGAGTTCATTTCACTTGAACTTTGACCTTAAATACTGTTGGTAGCCATTTACCCCACCCCCATAGACAGAGAGTAATCTGTAATAGCTTACCAGTTATCGAAGAATCACTACCATTGATCGATTCTGCCTGAAAAATGCCTGTAAACGAGGCAGATTTGAAGAAAAACAATCGCATGGAAACCATACTTATCGTTGAACACAGCTACATGATGAGACTCTTCCTCATCAATTACCTGAGCAAGAATTTTGATGTGAATGCCGTAGAAACCCCTACTGAGGCATTAGAATATCTGGAAAAGAATTTGAGACCGGCAGCCATACTGTCCAACTTTCATTCAAATGCCAGCCGTGAGCGTGAAGGCTTTCAACAAATGATAGCCACGCTGGAGCAAAACAACATTCCACTTATTGTATTGACCGATCAGGACAAGAGTGATCAACGCATTGAGGCCCTAAAACTTGGAGCCAAAGATACCATGAGTAAACCCTTTAATCCCGTAGAAATGCAGCTTAGACTTATGACAGCCATGGGCTTTAAGCAAAAAGATAAGATGAAACGAGTGGCTTAGATTCTGCCAATAACCGCTCGTTAACCAAACACTAATGCAACAACACCAAAAGCCCCTATTCAAATTAAATTTTCACCAGAGCAAACAACAATGAAAAAACTATTGCCATTGATTACTTTGCTTCTCCTGGTACAAAGTTGCCTCGAAAAGCCAGTTGTTGAATTAGAAGAAACGGTTAACGAAACTACTAATTTCGACTTTGCCACTACCCAGGAGGTTGCCATAGATATAAGTTTGGCTGACGCCTCAGGGAACGCCTTTAAGGGCGTAAAATTCTCCATTTTTGAAGTTGACGGAGATACACTTGGTAAGCAGTTGTTTACTGCAGTTACCAATGCCAGCGGAGCTTTCCGAGACAATCTTAGCCTTCCGGCATATTATGAATCTGTTTATGTTCAATCTGCATTTGTAGGTATTCCAGGACAAATTCAGGTACCCATTCAAAACAACCTCATAGAAGTTGTTTATGCCGAAGGAGAACTTAAGTCGGCCATTATAGAGAAAGAGGAACAATCTCAGGGAGGCACTGCTGCCAACCAAAGCTATTCAGTAAACGGAATTACTTTCAGCTACATGGATAACTATAGCTTTTGGTGGGGTGTTCCCAAAAACCTGGAGAAGAAAAGAGATAAGATTAGTACCGATTTATTAGACATCATAAATTCTTCATTGCCTGAAGGACAACCCGTTCCCGATTATCATCCTACCTACCTGGCTGATGGCCGTAAAACTACTCTGGATATAGTAGAAACTGCCGATGTATGGCTAACCTTTGTACATGAGGGTGCAGGATGGAGAAATGCGATTGGTTTTTACACCTACCCTACGAGCAACCCTCCCAGTACACTAGACGATATTGATGTAATTAATGTGGCCTTCCCGAACCTGTCTTATTTTGGGTCGGGCGGTAAATTACGATCAGGCGATAAAATTAATCTCGGACGCTTTGAACCCGGCACTTCCATTGGGCTTGTACTTTTGGCTGACGGATGGAATGGCTGGAATTCTGAAAGCTATGATTATCTGGTATTTGCCGATAAAGACCTGAATCCTGAGAGCGATCCTGCGCTTAGACAACACAATGTGCTTCTTTGGGACGAAGAAAACGAGCTCTTTTTACTGGGCTTTGAAGATGTGAATCGGGAATACCTGTGGTGCGATCAGGATTTTAACGATGCCATTATGTTTGTAACTTCTAACCCTCCCACCGCTATTAGCACCACTAATGTGAGCCCGGTAGATAAGCCAGGAACATTAGACTCTGACGGTGACGGAATCAACGATGTGTTGGACGAATTCCCTAATGATGCCAATAAAGCTTACTCCAGCTATTACCCTTCATCTTCTACCTTTGGCAGTTTTGCCTTTGAAGACAATTGGCCAAACTATGGAGACTACGACTTTAACGACCTGGTGATTGACTATCAGTTCAAGCACATTCTGAATGCGGATAATAAGGTTGTAGAAATGGAGTCTAAGTTTAAGGTGAGAGCCATTGGAGCTGGTTACCGAAACGGCTTTGGTTTTGCCACCAAGCTGCTGCCTGGAGACGTTAGTTCCAGCACCGGACAGTTGATTAACAATGCCAACATAAAGCTGAATGGAAACGGCACTGAGCAAGGACAAGACAATGCGGTGTTTATAGTAACCAGCAGTGTACACGACCTCTTTTCTACTTCAGGGTTTGTAAATACTGAAGACGGAGCACAAGAGTTGGAACCTCAAGTTTTGACCATACAAACTCAGCTGACCAACCCAAAGGCTTATTCAGAGATTGGCACAGCTCCTTACAATCCATTTCTGATTATTGGACAAGACCGTGGACGTGAAGTACACCTGCCCGGCTATGAACCAACCAATCTGGTGAACTCAGAATACTTTGGAACCTTAGACGATAATTCCGATCCGGATGCCGGAGTCTATTACCGTTCCAAAACAGATTTGCCGTGGGCTATTCACCTGCCTGAAAGCTTCGATTATCCTACGGAGAAGATAGATATTAGAGAAGGCCACCTTCGGTTTAGAGACTGGGCCCAAAGCTATGGCTATAGCTATATGGACTGGTACAAAGAGCGAGATGGCTACAGAAACAGAAGAAAACTATTCAAAAAGTAAGTGTCGGTTTAGTTTGTGTTTTTTGGGGCTGCTCAGTTGAGCGGCCCTTTTTTTATGCTATGCCTCCTGGTTTGGGTCAAACAAGGTTCTCCACGCAGTGCCAGTATGTCTCAGCTTCATGGTATGCAACGGCTTCCCTGCCAATCGGACAGCCGAAGACAGCTACAAGAAGTGGTACCAGAGAAAGATTTGACACAGCCCGAAATGGTGCTAGTGTAGTTCTCCCGAAAGGTCTAAAGCCAGCAATCTCATCCCAAAGTGACCAATTGCACAGCACCGCCTCCAATCACCCTCATTTTTCATTTACCGACAGAGAAGGGCATTCATCTGCCATTACCGGTCAGTCATCTAATAAAACCGTCATGGCCTCAGGCTTAAATTATTTTTGATTAAACGAAAAACACAAAAACCGTGAACAAAAGAGCCACATTTATCGTCAAACGAATCTTCGATATCCTCTTTGCGGGAACGCTGATTCTACTTATTAGCCCCATCCTGATAATCGTGTCACTGGCCATCAGGCTCGACTCGAAAGGGCCCATTTTCTACTATTCATACCGGGTAGGTAGAAACTACAAGATCTTCAAGTTCTACAAGTTCCGTTCTATGAGAACTGATGCCGACCGATTGGTTGAGAAAATGAAGCACCTTAACCAGTACGGAGTTGCAGAAGACAACCAGTTGGAAGAGCGTGCCTTGAACAGACATGCGATTGCATGGCATGCCGATGACCCGATTGTAATTGCTGATGAAAAGTATAGCGAAAAGGATCGCTTTGAAGATCTCAAATCTCAAGACAACAGCAATTCATTCGTAAAATTTAAGAACGATCCACGCATTACAAGAATAGGTCGGTTTATCCGAAACACCAGCATCGATGAACTACCTCAGCTTTTCAACATTCTTAAGGGCGATATGTCGGTAGTAGGCAACAGACCTCTACCACTTTATGAAGCAGAAAAACTTACCACTGACGAACGAGTGGGCAGATTCCTCGGTCCTGCTGGCCTTACCGGCTTATGGCAGGTAACCGAACGCGGCAAAGAAAATGTAGACCCGGAAAACCGAGTGAAGCTAGACATAGAGTACGCCATGAATTACAATTTATGGATGGACCTTAAAATATTAATAAAGACGCCCCTGGCGGCCTTCCAAACCGAAAATGTGTAATCATGCAATGGCTTCTCAAAAATCTAAAAAGACCCAATTCGGGCAGAGCTTATCTTCCATTTGTTGACGGAATACGATTTGTAGCCATACTGCCTGTTGTAATTCTCCATGCCAACGAACGATTTCTCAGGTATGTATATGGCGAACACAATCTGGAAGGTGCTACCGAACAAGTGAGTTACCTGATTAGCCGAGGAGCCATTGGTGTTATGATTTTCTTCGCCCTGAGCGGTTTTGTACTGGCCTTGCCTTTTGCCAAAGGTAGCAGCAATGGCCCTTTTAGTTATAAAAAATACTTTACCAGAAGGTTGGAGAGGCTCGAACCTCCCTACATCTTCTGGATGAGTTTGTTTGCCCTCGTACTCTTCCTTAAAAGCAATATCCCCTTTGAACAACTCGCTGGCCATTACTTCAGCAGTATTTTCTACGTGCACAATATAGTATATGCCGATTTCCCCATCATTAACCCTGTCGCCTGGTCGCTGGAGGTAGAAATACAATATTATCTACTCGCTCCATTTCTAGCCATCGGTTACTTCAGTATAAAAGCGGTGGTTAAAAGACGCCTAATGCTGATTGGCTTCACAGCCCTGTTCATTGTGGCACAGCATCTTTTAGGTTGGCAGTTCCAACCCTTCCGAGCGAGCTTGTTGGGCCAATTACAACACTTTCTCATTGGCCTTTTTGCAGCCGACTTGTTTGTGCACTCCAAAAACTGGTTGGCAGCCAAGCACAGAGCTTATGATCTACTTGGGGTTATTTCCTTTGCCATTATGATGTTTACCTGGACAGACGATATGGAAAAAGCACTGCTCTTTTCGGTTGCCCTCTGTGGGTTCTTCCTTAGTACACTCAAAGGGCGCTCTATTCCACAAATTCTTTCTTTCAAATGGATTCCTGTCATAGGTGGCATGTGCTATACCATCTATCTTACCCACTTACCCCTTTTGGAGTTGTTTTATTCATTCATCGCCAAAATCGGTTATTCAACGACATATTTCTTAGGTCTAACGATAAGCCTGAGCATTGTGCTCGCTATGGTCTTACTTAGTAGTATCATTTTTTACCGGGTCATTGAGCGGCCATTCATGAAGAAAGACGGAATGAGCCAGGTGATCGACAAAGTGAAATCACTCTTCGGTAAGAAAATGGCAAAAACAGAATAAGACCATGAAAAAGACACTTAGCATACTCGCCCTTCTTATCGGCCTTCAGTGGGTGGCCATGGCTCAGAGCCCCACCCAGCTCAAGGTAGAAAACCTTAGACCCGTAGAAGAACTTATTGCTGTGGCCATGCAACAGTCATCGGCTATCAAAGCTCTGGGAGTAGCTCAGCTACAGGCCGATCAGGAAATACAGATCAACAAAAAGAAGTGGTTGCAGCACATCACGGTGGCAGCAGGTGTCAATTATGGTAACGGCATTGTGGCCGATCAGCTTACGGGCGATCAAAGCGGTACAAGACTTACTTACCTGAGCCGTCAGAATGTAACCTACAATCTTGGTCTTAACATTAGACTACCCTTTACCGAGGTGAGCTCAAGAAAAAACGAAATCAAGCTTCAAGCGCTTGAAAAGGAAAAGCTGGATCATCTGAAGGGCAAAGAAGAAGAACTCATTAAAAAAGAAATCATAAAAATTTATTCTAACCTGAAGCACTTCATCAAGGCGGTTGAAATTCAGGTAGAAGTAGTACAATCGAACGAAATGGCTCTGGAAGTGGCTGAAGGCTACTTCAAAGCCGGTAAGCTTCCCCTTGAGCAGTACCGAATGGCCATGGAATCGCTTTACTCCTCAAAAATGGAGTTTGAAAAAGCCAAAAACGAAGCGTGGTTGGCTTACACTACCCTTAAGACTATTGTTGGAGAAGATATACTCAAGTAAGTCATGACCATTGTAGAAATCGTACGACTTATAGTAAGGTACTTCCACTTTATAGCCGGAACCGCCATACTCCTCGCCTTCCTGGTCTTCTACAGCACCAAAGACGGTAAGAAAGAGTACTCCACTCATACGCTACTCAATACGGGTCTCATCTCAGGTTACAGTATCGAAAGCAATGCCAGCGGTAGAGTGGATTATGCCAAAACCAACAACGAGTTAGAAAACCTCATCAACCTGGCTACCTCTTACGAAACCAACAAGGAACTCTCGGCCCGACTAATGGCACACCTTCTGTTGGCCCGCAAAAAAGGAGTACTAAGACTTTTGCCAGAAAATTTAGATCACTTTGAGCAAACCCTGAAAAACCTGGAAATCAATATTACTGATCAGGATACAGAAATCTCAATTTATCAGAAACTGGTAAATATGAGAGAAGCCGATCAGTTCAACGAAGTATACCTGATTGCTAATTCCAAGAACGATTTCTTTGGCATTGAGCAATTGGAAAACCTGGTGGTGACCCGCGAAGGTAACAGCGACATGATTCGCATGGAATACACCTCAATAGATCCGTACATAAGCCAGAAAACCCTCGAACTCCTCACCGGCATTTTCATGTCGAAGCAAAAAGGAATTAAAGAAGGCCAAAGCGATTCTGTAATTGGCTTCTTTGAGCAAGCTGTAAACAAATCTTCTGCAAAATTAAAAGGGGCTGAGGATGCTCTACTACAGTTTCGTGTAAACAACAAAATCATTAACTATTACGAGCAAACCCGCTTTATCTCGGGCAACAAAGAAGAACTAGACAAGCAGTACCAGGACGAGTTGAAAATATTAGCCGGAGCCAAATCGGCCCTTGCAAAAATTGAAATTGAAATCTCCGACCGCGACATCCTTGCCAGCCTGCAAACCAAACTTGCCAATAATCGAGGCAACATTTCTAAGTACAGTGCCGAGCTTGCTTCACTTGAGCTAACCGCAGACACCGTACCTAATCAGGCCATGGTAATTCGCAAATCTGAGCTCAACCTGCAGATTGACTCGCTCAAAAGCCAAATGACCAATATTGCCAACGATTTGCTGTTTACCAGCCAAACTCCTGATGGGCTTGAAACTCGCGAAATGCTTACCCAGTGGCTCAACTTCACCATTATGAAAGAAGAGTCTGCCGCCAAGCTATCCGTAATGGAGGCACGCCAGCAGGAGTATGAAAGAATTTATGACCGCTTTGCCCCCTTAGGTTCTACCCTAAAGAGACTTGAGCGCGAAATTGATGTGGCCGAAAGAGAATATCTGGAAAACCTACATAGCTACAACCAGGCTCGATTGCACAAGTACAGCATGATGATGTCGAGCAATATTAAGGTAATAGATGCGCCTTACTACCCCATTAAGCCGCTAAAGTCTAAGCGAATGATGATGGTGATTCTGGCCTTCTTAGTAGGAGCCATTTTGCCTACAGCCATCATTATTGCCTCAGAGTTGATGGATAATTCTTTGAAGAAGCCGGAAACAGCCAAGGTGCAAACCGGATTGTATGTAGGCGGCATATTAGCCAAAAACACCAAAAAGCTTCAAAAGAGCATAGACATGGACTCGTTGGATCGATTGGCCCTTAACCTCTTTGTTCAGGAATTAAGAGCCAATGCACAAGGGGTGAAAGAACCAAAGACCGTAATTTTCTTTAGTACCGAAGCGGCAGAGGGTAAAAGCTACATTATTGAGCAATTAGAGAAGCACTTCCCCTATCTCAATTCGGGTGAAAATCCTGAGTTCATTTTCAAAGAACTTCCTTCTATTCTGCATAACCCATACTCGGAAGAAGAAGTAGCCAGCGGCAATGTGCATGTACTCGTAGCCCGTGCCAACAGAAGATGGATGGCCTCAGACAAACATGTATTGAAGATATACCGCAAGCTTGCCAATAAAAAACCCCTACTATTTATCAACGCGGTGACTGCCGAGGTAATGGAAGAAGTAATTGGCGAAATACCTAAGAAAAGAAGCTGGCTGAGAGCCAGAGTAAAACAAGTGTTAACCACAGGTTTTAAAACTAACTCCATATGAAAAAAGTGATCGTTTGTCATAGTTTTCCGGCTTGGGACACCCCCTATATTAAGTCTACCATTGAGTTGCTCAAGCAATTAAGCGCAGACCATCGTGTAATAATGATAGACTATCACTACACACTTAAAGATCTGTTTTTCAATAAATTTGCTCCTGTTAAACAAATTTTAGGTTTAAGCAGAAGAACACGTACTTTCACCACAAATCAGGGAGCCATTGAGGTAATCTCAACTCCCCCTATACTGCCCATCAACTGGATTAAGCACAAAGGTTTGTTTAAGGCAATGGCCCGGCTAAACGCCTGGGTCATTGGCAGGAGCATCAAAAAACAGCTACAGCGATCAGCAGTAGATTCTTATACTTTGGTGAACGCCTTTAATCCCGTCTATGGCTACTACTGCCGTTCATACTTCGCTCCGCTTAAAACAGTCTATTACTGCTACGATGAAATTGCCGCTACCGAATGGTCGGGAGTACATGGAGCAGCCTATGAAGAACGTTTTATGCCATTGGCCGATGAGGTGATTTGCACCAGTAGTGTATTAAAAAGAAACAAGTCAGAGCTGGCCAAACAGATTCAGTTTATACCCAACGGGGTAAATCTGGACCTCTTTCTAGCCCCACACAAAGAGAAAAGCAATGGCTCTACGATTGGCTACATCGGAGCCATTGATAGCCGGATTGACTTCGATCTGGTTGCACATTGCGCTCAGGCCCTGCCCGAGTTTGAATTTCAGTTCTACGGACCGGTGAAAACCACTTTGCCAAAACTACCGGCCAATGTGAAAATGCTGGGCGCAGTGGCTCAGGAACTATTGCCCGAAAAAGTTCAGGCCTTTGATGTTTGCCTCATTCCATTTGTAAAGAGTAAACTCACCGAAGCCATTTACCCACTCAAAATCAATGAATACCTGGCCATGGGAAAAGCCGTAGTTTGCACCGATTTCTCAGACCTTTCCGACTTTGAAAAAGTGGCCGAAATAGCCACAGACAAAGATGGTTTTGTAAAGGCCATTCGGAAAGCCCTGCGATACAACACCAGACTAAAAACCCAAAAACGAATTGAGTTTGCCAAACAAAACTCCTGGGAACATAGAGCCCGGCAGTTTGCCGAAGCACTTTCCGCTTAACGCTCTTTTCGGTTATTCACCGAAGCATACCATCCATTGAACGAGTACAGACCAAATTGGCCTAAAGCCTTTGCACTTTTGTATTCATGGATAATCCACAAAACGTTTATACTCCAAAGGGTGCAGCCATTTTTGGCACTCCATTAGGATGGCTCATTATTCTGGCCATTCTGGGGCTTAGTTTTGTACTTATTCACTTTATAGGCCTCATTGGTGGCATGCTACTGCTAGGGCTACCCGTAGGCCTGGTGGTAGTTTCCTACATATGGAACCGACCCAAGATTGGCGTATGGGGAACACTCATTATGGCTTTCTTTTCGGCCGGAATTACCCGATATGTTCCCGGCCCCTGGGGACTCACGGTAGACATACTGCTTGCCCTTTCATGGCTAAGTATAATTCTCAATAAATCCATTAAACCCAACTGGAAACACGCCAAAAACCCGATTGTGGCCCTCACCAGCTTTTGGATGCTTTTTCTGGCTCTTGAAATCGTAAACCCCAGTGGCAACGGGCTCATTGCCTGGTTTTATGCCATGCGCGGAATTGGCTTTTATCAGGCACTTACGGTACCCCTGGTCTTTCTCTTTTTCAGAAAGCAGAAAGACATGGATCAATTCTTTAACGCCCTTATACTATTTTCTCTAATTGGTACGGTTTGGGGCTTTAAGCAGCAAATACTGGGAGTAGATGCAGCGGAACATCACTGGCTTTATGCCGAAAACCATCATGAAGAGCATGTATTGCATGGGGTATTGAGGGTCTTCTCCTTCTACTCCGATGCGGGGAGTTTTGGCTCATCGCAGGCCATGATGGCCCTTATGTGCGGTATTCTGTTTATGGGTCCCTACCCCACAGCCAAGAAAATAAAATACCTTGTTCTTGCCATTGTATTCTTGCTGGGCTTTGCCATTTCAGGAACCAGAGGGGCTTTGGCCGTGCCATTGGCCGGAGGTATTGCATACCTCATACTCATAAAGAATTTTAAAATACTTATAGCCGGCTTTAGTGCCATGATCATTGTGTTTGTCATACTCAAATACACTTTTCTTTTTCAGGGTGTTGAACAGGTAAGGCGAATGCGAACGGCATTAGACCCTAATAACAAGTCGCTTAGTGTACGGCTGGAAAACCAGAAAACCTTTGCCCGATATCTGGCCACACGACCTTTTGGTGGAGGCATAGGCACAGCTGGTTTTTGGGGCGCACGATTTAACCCTGATTCTCTGATGGCCAATACGGCCACCGACAGTTGGTTTGTGAAAATCTGGGCAGAAACGGGGCCCATTGGCTTAATGGTTCACCTCGTTGTGTTGGGATTTATACTCGGCTATGGTGGTTTAAAGATTATGCGGATGCGCTGTCTCAAAAACCGCACACAAGCTTCTGCCTTATATGCCATGCTGGCAGGAGCCATTTTTGCGAGTTATGGCAACCAGGTACTCATTCAAATGCCCACCGGTATCATACTCAATTTTGCCATTCCGTTCATCTTCTTAATTGCTGAACGAGACACCAAAACCTGGCTCAAAGGCATTAAAAAGCCATCTAAACTCAGAGAGCTATTACAGTAATCTAACCTGAATTCGATTTAAGTAAGTAGTAAAATACCCCCTCTTAGGACGTCATTGCGGAATTTTCCTCTGAAAACTT
>NZ_DBHC01000011.1:15373-15640 GCF_002296035.1 Roseivirga sp. UBA838 | reverse complement strand
TGCGACTTAAGTAAGTAACCCTAAAAATAATTCGGACTTGAAGTCTTTTAGATCGCGTTTGTTGATCCAGTATACTAGCCACAAGCTGTGTCTTCACAGCGTCTTTTAACAGCCATTTGTGAAGACACAAATGGAGGCAAGGTTCAGAAATATACTGCTTGCGACTTAAGTAAGTAACCCTAAAAAATAATTCAGACTTGAAGTCTTTTAGGTCGCATTTGTTATATCCGGTATACTAGCCATAAGCTGTGTCCTCACAGCGTCTTT
>NZ_DBHC01000011.1:0-15021 GCF_002296035.1 Roseivirga sp. UBA838 | reverse complement strand
GACACAAATGGAGGCAAGGTTCAGAAATATACTGCTTGCGACTTAAATAAGTAACCCTAAAAAATAATTCGGACTTGAAGTCTTTGGGCTAGTTTTGTTATGTTCAAACAAATTTTTTAAAACTAAAAACATAATGACAAAGTTTAAAGTATTAATCACACTCGTTATTTTCATTTTTATTATCAATGTTAGTTATGCTCAAAATAGGTTATATGAACACCCAAATTTCCCTCAGATAGCTGCTAAACATCAGATGATAGCTATTCTTCCTTTTAAGGCAACTGTCAACTTAAGGCCAAAGCAGATGGAGCAAATGACCTCCGAACAACTGGCGGATATGTCAAAACTTGAGGGTTATAATATTCAAGAATCAATGTATTCATGGTTTTTAACTAGAAAAGGAAGGGGCGAAATGGTAGTAAATGTTCAAAATACCGTAGAAACTAATGCAATCCTTGAAAAAAATGGTTTTGAGTACAACTCGATATCTAAATATACACCAAAGGAATTAGCAGGATTACTAGGAGTTGATGCGGTTATTATGGGTAGCTTTGAAACGTCAAAGCCAATGTCTGAAGGAGCTTCAATTGCGCTTGGTTTGCTCATTGGCTTTTGGGGTAGCACAGACAAAGCAGTATTGAATATGTTTATCTACAATGGGGAAGATGGAGAAACCTTGTTCAACTACAATAGAGCAGTCAATGGCTCATTAGGCACTAATACCGATAATCTTATCAATAGATTAATGAGAAAGTCTTCAAGAAAGATCGCATACACTAATAAAAAATAGAGTAAAAGTTAATGTGTAGAAAACCGGAAGTCAATAAAGGCTTTCGGTTTTACATTTCTAATCATTTGGTTTAGTAGAAATAAGTAACTGAAATAGGTGCTTAGGTATACACGACTGAGAAATTTAGCCACTCTTATAGTCGCGCCTAGGCTTTCTCCCAAAGGTCGAAATGACTTTCCATTGAGGTACTCTCTCAGGACTCACACTATGCTGTTACTGAAGGGGCAAATCCCCCGGCCTAAAGGCCACCCCTTTGTTTCAAAGGGGGATTGGTTCGTGCCAGAGTTAAGGACTGCGGTCTGAACTGGCAGAATGTACTATCCCTCGCCTCGAGGAGAGATAAAAGCGTGGGGCTCATTCCAGTCTCAAAACTCACTACATGCATCGCAATACAATATTAACATTAGCTATAACTCCTTCGAACATTTTAGCGGCTCACTTTGTATGTTTGCACAAAGAGTAAAAACGATATGCTATTAGTACTTTCCCCAGCCAAGACCCTCGATTTTGAAACCCCATGCGACAAGGAAAAAACCTATCCGAAATTCCAGAAAGAAGCACTGGAGCTTATTGGAGTGCTGAAGGAGAAAAGTCCGGAAGAAATTCAGGAGTTAATGGATTTGAGTGAAAACCTGGCAGAGCTTAACGCTGACCGGTACAGGAAATTTACCAAGAGCAAAAATCCTAAAACAGCCAAGCAGGCTGTTTATGCTTTTAAAGGAGATGTGTATGTAGGGCTTGAAGCTGAAGAGCTGAGCCATGACGATATTCTCTATGCTCAGGAGCATTTGCGCATACTCTCAGGCTTGTACGGTCTGTTGCGTCCGCTCGACCTTATTCAACCCTATCGATTAGAAATGGGCACCCGACTGGCTTTTGATGACCATACCACACTCTATAACTATTGGGCCGATAAGATTGTAGCTCAGGTAATGCGAGACCTCAAAAAGCAAGGCGACAAAGTATTAATCAACCTGGCCTCTCAGGAGTACTTCAAAGCTATTGACAGGCCAAGCCTGAAGGCCAGAGTGGTCAATGTTGAGTTTAAGGATATGAAGAATGGTGAGTATAAGATCATCTCATTCTTTGCCAAAAAGGCCAGAGGTTTAATGGCTCAGTATATCATCAAGAATCGTATCAATGAGGTGGAAGGACTTAAAGGCTTTGATTATGAGGGTTATTGGTTCGATGCAGAGGGTTCGGATGAGAATAATTTGTTGTTTAAGAGAGGGTAGATATTCTCTGAAGGCTGAGAAAGCAAAGTACCAACGGCCTGTCTTCTCACAGTTATTGGCCATCGACTTTCGTAAATGAAGAATTAATGTGTAAGCTGCACAGTAGCTACCAAAGGCCTATGATCGGAAACAAGCGGCTCATCCAGTAAATCGATAAACGTTACCTGCAGTTGTGACTTTGGGGTATTCCTATACACTACATGGTCAATTTCTACCTTTGTATTCCCCTGAAAGCTAAGGTTATCGGGGCCTTTAGGAACAAAGACAAAACCGGCCTCATAGAATAACCGCATGGTTGGTGAATCCGGCTCACAATTAAAGTCTCCGGTAATAATTGTCGGTAAATCAAATTGGTTTAAGTATTCAATTAGCGCGGCTGCCTGTGCCATGCGTGTTTCTTGACCTTCCAGGCCCGCTATCCAGTCTAAATGTACATTGGCAAATAGGATAGAGGTACCTTGAGCCACTTCTATCTCTTGAACAATGGATATTCTTGGTTCATAAACACCATCCGGTAAAGGGAGTATTTTCGTTAAACTGACAGGCTTTGCTGAAAGGGTAGACATACCATAGCCCCCTCCCTGAAAGGTCATAAACTGCCCAAAAGTGCCAGTCATGTGGAGTTCACTAGCCAAAAAGTGGGTTTGGTCTACACTGTCTGATCGCTCTGCGAAATGATCAATTTCCTGAAGGGCAACCAGATCAGGTGACTGGGCTTTAATAACCTCTAAAGCACGCGATAGGTCCAACTGCTGGTCGTTTCCAACACCATGTTTGATGTTGTAAGACATGATCTTGAACTCTGTGATTTGCGTCTGAGAGCAAGAGCTAATGATAAGGAACACTAAAGTTAGTCTAAGGACTATAAGCGCAGACTTCTTAAAGTGTTCCTTGCAATTATTCAATACGGCTTTACTTTCCACCCGATTTCTCAATTTCAATTGTTCTGTTCTTTCTCTCCAGAGCTTTGTTGAACTTCGGTATGTCTTCATTAATAATCTGATCGAACTGCTTTATTGCGGCCTGAAGCCTCTCATTCAGTACTTCGTACACTTCACCTTGCTGATTGGTGGGGCGGAAGTCAATACCGCTGCCATTAATATCACTGGCCAGTGCACTTAATCTGCCGTAAAGCTTAATGGGGCTTCTGAAGGCATCCTCACGGGCTCCGGTTAGGTGAATATCGTAGAGTTTACCGGCAATATCTTCGGCTATACCCAAAAGCCTCATGGCCTCTTTTTGGGTTCTTTTATCAGATTCTTCGTCAATAATTTCTTCCAATTCTTTGCGCAACATTTCTACTGCATTGATATTACTTACAGCCACGTTAATCGCATCTCTTAATTGTAGAGAGAAGTAGACTTGCGCCTCAATGTCTTCTTGGGTTCCTTCAGAATATGGGTCTTTCAGTACATTGAGATCTTTGGTAACCTCACGGATAGTCTGGCCGCTTTCATCTTCTACTTTCAGCCTCACTTTATAGGTGCCTGGAGCCACTCTGGGACCGTACTGTCCGGCCATGAGGTCTAAATCCCATTGCACCAGGGGTCTCCAACCTTCGCCATTGAGCTGAACCCAAGGACGGCCCGGTGGTTGTGTTAAAAGTCTGGCCTGAATAATTGGTTCATACCTTAAATCCCAGGTTGTTCTGTTTATACCGGCTCTTGATCTTGGCGTTAAGGTGCGAATAACATCGCCCTGTCGGCTAACAATTTCAACTTTTACATTGCCTTTTACACTTTCCGGTAAGTAGTAATTAATGATCGCTCCATTGGGCGGGTTCTGACCTGAATTGAAGCTACCTCCATCTGTTTTAATGCTTTCCCGATTGTTGAAGCGGTAAGTATCCCTTACATCCAGTAAAACCAAATCGGTGTCCAGTTGGTCGGCTTTTCTGAGTGCAGCCAAATCGTCCAGTATGTAATAACCGCGTCCGTAAGTACCCACCACCATATCGTCAAACCGCTCTTGAATCTCAATCCAATACACCGGAGCAGGAGGTAAGTTTAGTCTCAAACGATCCCAACTGGCTCCATCGTCATAGCTTACATAGATACCTTTATCGATACCCGCGTAGAGCATACTCTGGCGTTTAGGGTCTTCCTTAATTACATGCACAAAGCTCGATTCAGAGGAAGGGATTCCATCAGAGATTTTCTTCCAGCTTTGGCCGTAGTCGGTGGTTTTGTAAATGTAAGGGGCAAAATCACCCATCTGATGTAGGTCTACAGAGATGTAAACCGTGCCTTTCTGATAACGCGATATTTCGATATTGGCTATAGTGCCCCATTCAGGAAGCCCCTTAATATTCGATGTAACGTTGGTCCAGTTCTCGCCTCCGTTTCGGGTTACCTGCACCTGGCCATCATTGGTTCCAACCCAGATCAAGCCTTTTTCTAAAGGCGACTCTTCAATCGCGAAAAGCGTAGAACCATCGAAGGTCATCAGGTTATCGATGGCTACTCCACCTGAGCTTTGCTGATGCGATTTGAGGTTGAGGGTAAGATCGGGAGAGATGATTTGCCAGCTTTGGCCACCATCGTCCGACATGTGCACGTATTGACTACCTACATATACTCTTCCCTTGTGATGGGGCGAAAAGCTTAAAGGAAAGTTCCAGTGCCAGCGATATTTCATATCGGCAGGAGCCCATCCATAGCCTGCTTCAGGCCAAACTCTCACTTCCCTGGAATGCCCTGTTCGAATGTCGTGCCTTTCGAGGCCTCCATCATAACAGCCAGACCAGATGATGTTGTTATCGTTCGGATCGGGTTGAGCGAAACCGCTTTCGCAACCTCCAACGCCTTTCCACAAACCAAGTGGAATATAGCCCTGAAGTGAGTTGCTTGGCCCCATGTAGGACCAGCCATCCTGACGATTTCCAAAAACATTGTAAGGAATTTTGTCATCTACGGCTACGTGGTACATTTGGGCGATTGGAAGCACCACTCTTTGAAAGCTTCTCCCATGGTTGAGGGTCATGCTCACCCCACCATCATGGGCTACCAGGTAGCGATCGGGGTTTTGAGGATCTATCCAAATGTCGTGATTGTCGCCACCACCACGGGGCGGCCTGGGGTTTCTGGTCTTTCCACCATCTAGCGAATGAACAAATCGCACGGACATGGAATAAATTTCGTTAGGGTCTCCGGTATTTACCCGAATTCTGGTGTAATAGGGGGCTCTTTCGTTCCAATCGTGCTCACGGCTCATCAAAGTCCAGCTCATGCCTTTGTCTTCCGACCTCCAAACTTCAGGGCTTTCTGCCTCGAACAGAGCATAGACCACATTGGGGTCGCTATGTGAAACGGCTACAGATGTTTTTCCTACTATTCGCTCGGCCCCAAATTTCAACCCATACTTATCCAATGGCTCCCAGCTATCTCCGCCATCGGTCGACTTATATATACCACTGCCGGGGCCACCGCTGTTTAGCCCCCAGGTATTGATGTGTATAGACCACATGGCTGCGTATATGATGTTCGGGTTTTCCGGATCTATGGCCAGGTCTGAAGCGCCTGTGCCTTCATCGATAAACAGCACTCTTTCCCATGTATTTCCTCCGTCTTTGGTTCTGTAAACTCCGCGTTCTTGTTGTGGGCCATAAGTGTGACCCAGGGCTGCGGCATAAACAATCTTGGGGTTGGTGGGGTGTACGAGAATATGGCCAATTCTTCCGGTGTTTTCTAAACCCTTGTGTTCCCAGGTTTGACCTGCATCGGGCGAAAAGTAAATGCCGTTACCCATGGCATGTGCCGGCCGAATGAGGAAGGTTTCTCCTGTTCCCACCCATACCTGATCAGGATTGGAGGGAGCCAGTGCTACCGAGCCTATAGAAGAAATGTCCTGATCGTCAAAAATGGGGCGCCAGTTAATGCCTCCGTCATCGGTTTTCCAAAGTCCGCCCGAAGCGGCACCAATGTAATTGATCATAGGGTCGCCCGGAACACCAGCTACCGCAATGGCCCGATTACCCTCCGGACCAATGAACCGAAAGCGGTGATTGCCTAGCTTCTGGTCTAAATTGCTCTGAGCATGAGCAAGTAGTGAAAGCAACAAAAGGGGGAGTAGGGTGAGTTGTTTGAGCATAATTCTTATGGTTACAAAAAGTGAATGAAAAAGGAGATTAGTACGCGACCAATCTCCTTTTTATATCGTATTTATTAGGCTGATTACCAGCCTGTTCTGTATTCTCTCTTCACAAATTGGTTGGCCTCATCGAAGTTGGTCACCTTCATGTTTGGTCCATCCCAAAGTAGTTTTATGTATCGGCCCGGGTAAACGGTTCTGTTGCCTTCTTTCTTTTGAATATCGAAGCTTCTTAAAGCCAGGTTACCCATCAGGATGCTTTCTGTTAAAGGCCCGGCAATATCGAAGTCGGAACTACACTCTTTTTGCTTATAACCAGCCATAGCTGCATTTACCCATTGCACGTAGTGTCCTTCCGGCACTCTTGGAATAGTTTCCTTTACATTGAGCGCATCATTCAGTTCCAGCGGAATGAGTTTGGGATTCATACCATAAGTTCCGCACATCATGGTGCCTCGGGTTCCTTTTATAATTACTCCGTTGCCTCCATCGCCCATTTGTTCATTGGCACCCAGTTCCTCAGGTCGTGGTGGCTGAATACCTCCGTCCATCCAATGAAGTTTTAAAGCCGGCTGATCTCCTCTTTCGGGAAAATCTAGAGTAATGTGCGAAGAAGGAGGGCAACTTTCCGGGAAGTAACCTCTTCTAAATTCACCCACATACACAGAGCCTACGGAAGCCTCAACTCCTGTAGGATAACCCAGGTTCAAGGTTTTAAAGGCCGGTTCTATAATGTGGCAGGCCATATCACCCAGAGCTCCTGTACCATAGTCCCACCAGCCACGCCAGTTGAAAGGCACCAGATTATCGATATAGTCTTTCTTTGGGGCGGTTCCTAACCATAAGTCCCAATCAAGCTCTTTTGGCACCTGTGCTTTGCGCTCAGCTGGCCAGGCAATTCCCTGTGGCCACACCGGACGGTCGGTCCAGCACCACACCTCTGTGGCATCGCCTATAAGGCCGGCTTGATACCACTCTTGCATTTTTCTTACACCATCGCCAGAGGCTCCCTGATTTCCCATTTGGGTTACCACTTTGTATTTGTGGGCTGCTTCAGTAAGTTCTCGAGCTTCGGCAATGTCGTGGGTAAGTGGTTTCTGCACATATACGTGTTTACCACGTTGCATAGCAGCCATGGTTTGAATGGCGTGCATATGGTCAGGACTGGCAATGGTTACACCGTCTATGCCGGTTTCTTTTTCCAGCATTACCCGGTAATCTTTGTAATAACTGGCATCAGCAAAAGTTTTGCGGGCATTGGCCGCTCTTCTGTCGTCAACATCACACAAAGCAACCACTTTTACTGCAGGGCTTTTAGCGCATTCGGTCAGGTCTGAATAACCCTTTCCGCCTACACCAATACCAGCCAGATAGAATGTATCTGACGGGGCCTTATAGCCTTTGCCTAACACATGGCGTGGCACAATGGTAAATGCAGCCGTTCCTAGTCCTAGTGTTTTAATAAAGTCTCTCCTGGAGGTGTTCTTTTTTGGTTGTTCCATAGTTTCAAATGGTTTGAGCCAGCGCGCTCAGGTTTCATACAATCGTTTAAAAAATTTGATAATTTCTGTGAGGATCGAAGCAGAAAATGGAGTGTTTCAGTGGTTGTTGTATTTCCTGCAACAATCGACCGATAAATTAATAAGAAAAGCCTGAACGGGAAACGCTTTTTTATTATTGTGGCTTGATGGGTGTTTGGGCAAATTTAATTTTACAGAAACAGATCATTGCCAATTAAAATTACAGACCTGTATTTTTAAGTTCTCTCTGGCAGGTTTTCATAATTGCCTCCATTCAAATATTTACCAATGGTCGGCTTTAGGCATAGTAGAAACATGGTCCGTAACAAAGCATGGGGTCTTTATTCAGACCACCTAAAAAGAGATTTAATAAAGACGGTCGCTATACAAAAGGTAGTTCTAGAGTATAGTTGTTATGAACAGGTATCGGACTACCTGTTGTCCTCGTCCCGGACTTTGGTGTCTGCCAACTGCTCAAGGGCCTCGGCAATGACTAACAGGTTTTCTCCCGGCTGTTCTTTTCGAATATTGTCGGCACACTGCAGCATATAGTTGGCCGACCAATGCTCAACGCCATCTTCCAGTATGGTATATTCTCCGTTGCCATTTCCATCAGGCCCCATATTTTCTCTAATAAAGCTCTGCCGAACCAAAAGGGCTATGGTTTGCTCGGTAGAAAGACTGGAAATAAGATGGTCTATGGCTTCTGAAATAATTTGTTGTTCAGGATTGTTAAGCTCAAAATTGATGGCCGTAACAATGTCGGTAGCAAACCAGGGAATTTTATCAGTCCACTGGGTTATAAACAGTTCTCGCTCTTTTTCATTAGGTAGAGTAGCTCCGGCCACTTCAAGATAAAAGACCAAGGCCGGTTCTTTGTTAGGAGCCAGGGTGGTAATGAGTCCCAGAAGATCTTCAGCCGATTCCTTGTGCAGTGCTTTCGGGTTGTAGCCGCGTTGTCCTTTCGGGGCATCTGTCATAAATCCGGCATCGAGAAGAAACTCATAGGCCTCTTCCACAGTAAAAGTGGTGGGTGTAAAGACCTGGTCTTTCTGATTTTCACAAGCTACTAGAAGCATTGTTAAAACCAGGGTGTGTATCCATTTGGTGAAGGTTTTCATGCCGCGAAAATAGCTTGGTCCGGCCTTTCAGGCAAGTGCTGTTACTTATAGTACCTCCAGAATAAGTCCCTTCAGGTATTCACCCTCAGGGTGGGTAAGGCTTACGGGGTGATCGCCTGGTTGCGACAACCGCTCCAGCACTTTTACTTTTCTCCTGGCCTGAATAGCTGCTGCCACCACTGCGTGATAGAAAAGATTCATATCGACCACCTGAGAGCAACTAAATGTGAAAAGAATTCCTCCGGGTTTTATTTGCTCTAAGGCCATAGCATTGAGACGTTGGTAGCCTTTGAGGGCATTATGGCGAGCACTTAAGTGCTTAGCAAATGCAGGCGGATCGAGTACAATAACATCGAAATCTTTGCTGTTGTGCTGCAGGTATTCAAAGGTATCAATGGCCAGACACGGGTGTTGTTCTGGCGAATAGCCGTTATTCAGTAAATTGACTTTAGTTTGCTCAATGGCAGGCTTAGAAACATCTACTGACACTACACGTTCCGCTCCGGCCGCCAAGGCACACAGGGAAAACCCTCCGTTATAGCAAAAGGTATTCAACACTTTCTTGCCTGAGCTGTATTGAGCCAGCTTCTTTCGGTTTTCCCGCTGATCGACAAAAAAGCCTGTTTTTTGACCGTTCAATAGATCGAGGTTATAAGAAAGCCCCCATTCTTTGGCCATATACTCTGTGCTTGCTTCACCATAAAGAACTTCGGCTTGTGTAGAATTGGTGGCACTGGGGTGCTTCAAAATAATACACTCCAATTCGTTACCCAACACTTCTTTCAATGCCGTGGCTATATTTTTGGCCTGCAGGAACATGCCATGGGAATGAGGTTGTATAACAGCTGTTTTAGCATATACATCAATCACCAAGCCTGTGAGTAAGTCGCCTTCTCCATGCACCAGTCTATACATATTGGTATCGGCATTGGGCAATCCCAAGCGCTGACGGGTCTCCAGAGCTGATTGCAGCGATTTTTGCCAAAAAGCCTCATCAATTGGCTGGTCTTCGAAAGAAATGATGCGTATGGCTATGGAAGCATTCTGATAATGGCCAATCCCAAGAAACTGGCCTTTGTGAGACTGCACACGAACCAATTCTCCGTTGTGCAGACTTTCTTTCAGGTTTAATGCCCCACTAAACACCCAGGGGTGTCCGCGAAACAATGATTTTTCTTTACCGGGCTTTAAGGCTATGGTCTTCAATTTTTTGGCTTTTCACTAACTGCCCGCAAGTTTACATATTCTTGCAACAACCTGTAGGCAATTGACTGCCGATCTACTACTTTAAAAAGATGGGGGAGCCGGGTACACTAGCTTTTCTATGGTTATATTTTCTTTTGGCAGGTAAGACAGATCATCATATAAAGCATCGGTTTCGTTACTTTTGATTATGCTTGGCTTGAATTTCCATGAAACCTTTCTGGTGCTCACTTCGGTGCTGGCCTGCGCGGTGCTGTTCAACCTAACGCTCTATTTTGGCTATAGAAAACAAATCACCTATTTGTTTTTTGCGGCCTATTGCGCCTTTCATATGCTTAAAGTGGGGTTGAAAACTTTACCACCGGAAGAACCGTTGATTCTTGGGTTAAAGGCCTCAGACTGCATTTACATAAGTGTCATATTAGGTCTCTTTAGCTTAAACTTGTTCTTAGGCTATTATCATAGGCTAAGTAACCTTAGGTGGTGGGCATTGGGTTTTCTGTCCTTTTCGGCCATAGCTTATGGTTGGTTGAGCGAGGACTTATTTCTTGTGGCAGGTATTGTTATGGCCATTTTGCAAACAGCCCGGTACACGAAGAAAGAACCTTCATCTATACTTTTTCTACTCGGACTCATAATGCTTTTGGCCTTTACCTTACTGGCGTTGGCCAACCTTGTGCCCTTTGGCTACTTTATTGGTACTATAGTAATGGTGTTAATGATGATGGCCGCCAGCGGAATGCGACTTTCCAAACAGACGCTCGATTATCAAATGGCGCAGCGCAAATCGGTCGAGTTGGAAAACCATCTGCTGCGAAAAAGTATTCAGCCACATTTTATTCTCAATTCCCTTACCTCATTGCAGGAGCTGATCGAAAGTCATCCTCAGAAAGCCGGTGAATTCGTTCAACATTTATCGGAAGAATTCAGCTTCTTTTCAAAGCTAAGTCAACAGCGCATGGTGAGTGTACAGGAAGAACTGCAACTTATTGAGGCTCATTTGGGCATTATGTCTACACGCCTCAACAAAGTGTTTCGCACACGCATTGAAAACATTTCAGTAGAAGATGAATTGCCTCCGGGCATACTACTTACTCTGGTAGAAAATGGAATTACACATGGCTATAGCAGTAAGCAGGAGGGACTTTTCGTAATTCGAAAAGAAGAAAAGGAGGGCTCTATTGACTTTGTGGTACATAATGACGGAGAGGCTCCTGAGAGTGTGAGAGAAGGTCTGGGCCTGCAGTATGTGCGATCAAGGCTCACAGAGGTATATAAGCGATTTGAGCTCAAACACGAGTGGAACAATTTTGGATTTTCAACCCGAATAAGCCTGCCCAAATGACGGAAGTACTGATTATAGAAGATGAACACCTGGTCTTTCAGCGGCTGGCACGCTTCGTTCGCCTGGCTTTTTGCGACCGGTTGGTATTGCACCATGCCGACTCGCTTGAAACCGCCCACGAGCTATTGGAAGAACACCCGATTGAACTTACATTTTTAGACCTGAACCTGCATGGAAAAGATGGATTTAAGGTATTGGATTTCTTTTTAGCACAACCTTTTAAAACCATTGTTGTATCGGCCTACACCGACAGGGCCATTGAAGCCTTCGAACATGGTGTGCTCGATTTTGTGGGCAAACCATTTACCCAAGACCGTATTGCCAAGGCGGTAGAGCGGTTTCGCCTATCTAAGGGCACTGATACTCATTTGCAACGGTTGGCGGTAAAACTGAGGGGAGATATCACCCTGGTGCCCATAAGCGACATTCAATTTATTCAGGCTTCAGGTATTTACTCGGAATTACATACTTCTAACAAAACCTATGTCTACGACAAACCGCTCAACCACTTGCTCAAACTGCTTCCCAATCAGTTTATGAGAGTGCATCGGTCGTTTGCAGTAAATTTTTCTCTGGTTACGGATATAGTGCGGGTAAAACATAACCTCTATCATTTGCAGCTAAGTACCGGTAAAACCGTTCCTGTGAGCCGCCAAATGCGGCAACAGATCAGGCAACGGCTAACGGCATAGAACCCTCTGAAAGTAAATAGTACTGACGAGAAAGATAAGCGAATACGCTTCGCAGGAATTAGTCAACTTAAGTCCATGACGCGTATTCAACAATCAATTAATCGTAGAGACTGGCTTGGAACAGCCCTTACAATGGGAGGGAGTCTGTTGCTATCTCCGTACCTCTCCAAAGAATTTTTAAGGCAAAATGATGCGGAAACAGTCATTAAACTTAATGCCAACGAAAACCCCTATGGACCACCGAAAAGCGTCTTAGATTCCATCCGTCATTTTGATGGCGAACTATTTCGTTATCAGGGAATATATGCCAATAATCTGCGTGAGCAACTGGCGTCTTTTCATGGGCTGGAAAGTCAAATGATAATGCTTGGGGCCGGTAGTTCGGTTTTACTGCAACTGCTAGGGCATTATGTGCAGCAGAAAAGCGCTACCCTGCATTATTGCAGCCCAACCTTCAACATCTTGCCTGACACGCTAAAGAAAGCAGGAGGGAAGCTAAACTCCTTACCACTCACTACAGACTATAAGTTCGACCTTGCTGCATTGAAAGAAGCAGATGAAACCCCGGGAGCCATTTATCTGGTGAACCCGAACAACCCCACAGGTACTTTTTATGAACGGACTGAAATGGAGCTTTTTTGTAAAAGCATTAACTCCAAAACCCTGATTATACTCGATGAAGCATACATTGAGTATGCCGGTGACGGGCAGTCTTTGGTGGGGCTTCTCAAGCAAATGCCCAACCTTATTATAGTGAGAACTTTTAGTAAAATCTATGGTATGGCCGGGCTTAGAATGGGGTATTTAATGGCTTCAGCTGCCATTATCAGGCAGTTGCAACAACTTGTTCCCTGGCCCAACCACGACTTGAGTACTCTATCCCTTGTGGCAGCCGGTAATGCACTACAATCTAGCAGCTTTGTACAAACCACGCGAACCACAAATGCCCGGGTTATGCAATCCACCATAAAAGCGCTGGAATCGCTTGGCTACCGTTGTAGCCCTTCGGTAGCCAACTTTGTCTACTTCAATACAAAGGGTAAGAATTTGCGTGCAGCGTTAGAAGGCTATGGGGTGCAAATAGGCCAGCTCGATTATGAAAATCAAACCTTTGCAAGGGTCACGGTTGGTAAAGAACAAGAGATGGAAAGGTTTGTTCAATGTCTCCAAAAGCTCAATTAATAACACTTAATTAAAAATCAAAAATCATGAACATTAGTAAAATTCTGGTTTGCCTTATTGGGCTTACCATCAGTAGCTTATCGACACAGGCTCAATCGCAGAAGCAGGAAGTAGACCAGATTACCACCACGCTTAATTATTACCTGGAAGGTGGCACAAACAACGACTACGCTACTTTGGCCAAAGCTTTTCATCCGGAGGCCATGATGCAATCAGTTGGGGGCAACGGACACCAAAACGTAAATGTGCTGGAGTTCTTTAAGAAAGGCATGAAGCCGGGCCCCAGGCAAGACCGAACAACCCGCATTGTTTCTGTCGATGTGCAAGGCAATGCTGCGCAGGCAAAGCTTACCATTACTTATGAAGGCTTTCGCTTTATCGACTACATGACTTTGTTGAAAGTAGACGGGAAATGGCTGATTGTAAGCAAGGTTTTCTATAAAGAAGATCTATAAACAATACTTACATTCAAGGATAAGAGGTCAAGAGTCAGGTTGATTTTTGGCCAAAAGAGATGGGAAGAAATCCCTTTCACCTAAGGTTAACTACCCACTAAAAGCCTGTGTGGCTGTGCGTTTTTCTGCAAATTCTGTGTAGATTTCAGAAATAATAAACACCATGCCATGATCTCCACATACAAGCTCTTTTGCTTTAAAGCATTAATCAGCACAGCTTTATTAAATAAGTGCAATCTAAAGAACGGTTCCCTGTTTTATGGTGGAACCGTTTTTTTATAGTTGTTTGTCTGTGCTTATGATCTGTTCATTTAGGCAAGGAAGCACGTCTATCAGATCTTATATTGCACATTATAATCAATTGATTTACTGATACTTAAAAACACACACATAAACAAACACCACACACATTATGAGCATTGAAAAATACGAAGTTATTGTAATTGGAGGCGGGGCTATGGGCCTGGCTTCTGCCTATTACCTTGGCAAACGCAAGGTAAAGTCGCTTGTCTTAGAACAGTATGAATTTCTAAACCAGCAAGGAAGTTCGGCTGGAGTATCCCGGCAATTCAGGATTCCATATCCTCAAGAATATATGGTGCAAATGGCTCTGGATTCCATGCCTTATTGGGATGAGCTACAATCACATGCCCAATCGGTATTATTGGATAAGGTAGGAACCCTGTGGTTTGGGGACCCAACCGTACAATCGACCGAGGGCAATATCAACGAAGCGAAAAAGGCGATGGACGCTCTTAACGTACCGTATGAATCGCTTACAAGCAGTCAGATTGAATCGCAATATCAGTTTAAGAACTTGCCTGATTCTTACGAGGGTATATTTCAGGCCGATGGTGCCAGCATAGATTTTAGAGCAACTATCGAAACTTTATTGGATCAGTGCCACAACAACTCATACATAAGCCTGAAACAGCAATCGCCAGTAATTCACATTCAACCGGAGGGAAGCGGCTTTATGGTTTCTACCCCAACGGCTAAGTTTTTGACCGAAAAACTGATACTAACCCCGGGTCCGTTTGTGAACGATGTCATTAACCTGCTCAATTTTAGCATAGAAGCCACTTATTGGAATATGGCCTCGGCCTACTTTAAAAAAACCGAAAACAGTATACAGTATCCTACCTGGTTTGTTTTTCAGAACCCCGAAGGCACTAATGGCAATCAGTTTTACGGGTTTCCGGAAGTATACTGGGATAACCCCGAATACATACGAGTAGCTCCTGATTTTGTAATGCACCCCCTGGACGACCCTTCCCAACGCACATTTATACCCAATCCACAAGAGTTGGCCTATACTTCTCAATGGGTGAAAGACCATATGACCGGACTGGCTCCTGAACCGCTTTTTACTTCTACTTGTCTGGTGGC
>NZ_DBHC01000048.1:0-24155 GCF_002296035.1 Roseivirga sp. UBA838 | reverse complement strand
AAAACAGCCCTTTTTGAGAGCTTAAGTCCTGTTTTTCCGGCATGACGTTCTTTTCGTACATCGAACTCAGGTTAAAAAACTAATATTAACGGGAGACTAAAGGAGGTTTTTCTCGAAGGCAAATCTTACCAAGCCGGCTAAGTTTTTTACACCTAGTTTATTGATAATATTTTTTCGGTGTGTATCTACCGTGTAGGCACTAATGGATAGTTTTTCGGCTATTTCATTGGTAGTATGTTCAAGGGCTATAAGCTTCACTATCTCCACCTCTCTTCGGGTAAGCTGCACTTCGTCTATAGCTGCCTGCGTTTTTTCAAGACTCTCCACCAACGAGTCGGTTACAGCTTGCGTGTAATATCGCCTGCCTTCATGAATCTCGCTAATAGCAAAAATCAAATCTTTCTTGCCTGCATTTTTAAGCACACATCCTTGTACTCCTTCTTCAATAAGTTGCTTGGTAAACTGGGGATTGTTGTGCATGGTTAGAATTAACGTTTTAATCTCGCGCCCCTGTTGTTTTAAAGCTCTAACCAGTTCAATACCATCCATTTCCGGCATGTTGATATCCAATAGCAGTACATCGGGCCACAAGGTTTCCAGCTTACGCAAGGCTTCTTTGCCATTGAGAGCACTGCCAATGATGGCTATTTCATCAACTTCTGAAAAAATAGATGAAATCCCATCAATGACTACCTGATGATCGTCTACTACAAAAATCTTAATCATTTATAATTGGAATGTCTATTGAAATACTTGTACCCGCTCCTTTGCCTGAATCTATATGAAAATTGCCGTTTAACTTATTCACTCTGGCCTTAAGGTTGCTTAACCCTATTCCTCCTCCCTTAATACCTTCGTTTGGATTAAAGCCTTTTCCATCGTCCTCAACTATAAGGTTTACGCTGTCTTCATTACGAATGAGCTGAATGGTGGCCTCTTTGGCCTCAGAGTGTTTCAGTATGTTGCTGATTAGTTCCTGTACAATGCGGTAGAGCTGCAATTCCTGCTCACCATTTAAAGCGTTATCCAGATTGTGCTGAATAAGATGAAGCTTAATTTCACCAGATTCGTTAATTCGATCGGCCAGATCTTTCAAAGCCGGCACCAGCCCAAACTTGGCCAACACGCCAGAAAGTAGGTTGTGAGATATATTTCTCACTTCACCGGCTGCCAAGTCTAATAACTCACTGGCGGTCAGAAACTTTTTCTTCTCCGGATTATCTTGTGGCAGCTTTTCTTCCACAGCACTAAAATGAAGCTTCACCATGGACAATATGCCTCCCAATCGATCGTGCAAGTCTATGGCTACGCGCTTTCTCTCCTGCTCTTGCCCTTCTAAGATCCCTTGAAGTGAAGCTATCTCCTGCTGCTGCAAAAGTTCATCGATTCGCTGCTTATTCAGTTCCTCATTTTTAGCAGCAATTGCCTTTATATTCTTACGCTTCTGGTCAATGATATATAGCCAAATGGAAAAAATGATAACCACCGCAATGGATATTATAAGTACTATTCTTTTATTCCTTTCTTGTTGAAGTGCTCTAAAACGTTGTTGCTCAGCTTCAAGTTCTGCCGAAGCTGTTTCATACTGAGCCCTGTACTCCAATACTCTATCTTCATAATTGCTGGAATAAATTTCTATTAAAAGCGAATCTGACAGATTCCAATAATAGAGTGCACTATCTGTGTTATTAAGATATTGATGAACAAATGCTAAATCTTTACTCGCGTTTCTAGCCACTTCCGTTAAGGGAATATCTAGGCTTTTAACATGAGAAAACAATAGGAAGTGTTTGGCACTATCTAAATAAGGCCTATGATTCTTCTGGTCCAGTTTAAAATGCTGGAGATAAGTACTTCCTAAAAAGTAAGTATGACTAATGGCATTTGACTTTTCTCCTACCCTTTCATACAATTCAATGGCCTCATTTCTATACACAGATGATTTGATAAATTCTTTACGTGCATAATAATTTCCGGCCAAATTAGTGGCTGTATAAGCAAGCATTAGATAGTTATCCGGGGCATTTCTCATGTAATACTCTTGAGCCATGGTAAACATTTTAAATGCAGAGTCTAAATACAGAACCGCTTGAACAGTATCGTAGGTTGGATGTGATTCATCTAAAGCATTAAACCCAAACTGATGGTAAACCACACCTAAACCTAAATCGGCTCGTACAACAAAACTCTCGTTTCCCCATTTGCGGGCTGTCTCTTTCGCCTTTACATACTCATCAATAGCCAAATCCAGCTTTCTAATCCGATAATAAACAGAGGCCATAACAAAATATGCTCTGGTCATAAATTCATAGTTCTCCTCCATTTCTGCCGCCAGGGCAACTTGATTAGAAAGTAAAAGAGCTGAATCATATTTTGCCCCTATACTGTAGTCGTCCGCCTCTTTGATTAACCTCGTCCATTCTTGTTCCTGTTCTGTTTGGCCTAATAGAACAGCCGGCAAAAAGGCTAGACCTACTAAACACTTTAAAACTCTCGAAACCGATTTTATCATTCGCTATTAATTAGGTGCCGCTTCCTGGTGGAGGTGTAGACCCAGATTCCTCCGAGTTGTCATCCGGCTGCGGATCAGTCGGTGGATCCTCCGGATCGGGAGTTCTATTTAAATAAATTTTACCAAGACTTCTATAAAATCTTTCATCTGAAATGTTGAGTTGGTGTTTCATATGCACGCTGTTTAATTAGAAAAAAATAAACCCGGAGATAAACAATCATCAGGTAATTGTATCTGTATTGACGTATCGTGCATGGTCAGAACACAAACAAAGCTTTCTTTAGGCACGAAAGAAATACCTGAATTTAGGTATTTCTATCAATTTTTACTTCACCGTTTTCCCTTTCGTAAATTCTTAATACCTTTGCCCCCCAATGGCAGAGGGATGCGACCAGCTCCTGCTGAACTCCCCCAGGCTGGGAACAGAGCAAGGGTAGGCGGTTGTAGCGGTGCGACATCCTGATGCCTTTTTTTATTCCCTTCATTATCGTATTATCACGATAAACTTTTCAACTTCACATGTCTGTTTATCTGGCTGAATTTATCGGCACTACTATACTTCTCTATTTTGGGAATAGTGTGAATGCCGCCACTTCTCTGAATAAATCATATGCCCAGGGCTCCGGTTGGGTAATCACCACCTTAGGATGGGGGCTAGCCGTAACTTTTGGCATTTATTCTGTGGGCAATATTAGTGGGGCCCACATTAATCCGGCAGTCACAACTTCACTGGCCATGGCCGGTGAAATTGAGTGGCAAATTGTGCCGGGTTATATCATATCTCAATTACTAGGTGGAATTTTTGGAGCTACGCTAGCCTGGCTACAGTATTTACCACACTGGAGAAAAACGGAAGACCAAGCCACCAAACTGGGAGTTTTTTGTACTGCCGGAGCCATAGACCAAAAAAGCGCCAACCTCATCAGTGAAATGCTAGGCACCATGATTCTAATTGTCGGACTTATGATGATTGGCGCCAATAAATTTACCGAAGGCCTAAACCCCTTGGTGGTGGGAGGACTCATTGCTCTCATTGGAATGGCCCAAGGCGGAAGTACAGGCTATGCCATTAACCCGGCCAGAGACCTTGGCCCCCGGCTGGCTCATTTCATTCTACCCATTAAAGGCAAGGGATCCTCTAACTGGTCCTACGCCTGGATTCCCGTTTTAGGACCGTTTATAGGAGGTGGTGCCGGTGCAGCTCTTTACTATCTCATCTTTAAAGGAGTAACCAGCAGCTTGGGCTGGGCTGCCATTGGGCTTATGATCACGGCCATTATCGTTGCCATTATTGAGGAATCGAGGAAGTAAAAAAGCTCATGAAAATCAAAAAGATAGAATTCTTTAAGGCTCACATCCCCTTAAAAAAAACATTTGCCACCTCGCTGGGCAAAAGAGATACTACCACCAGCATATTCGTTAGAGTCACCAACCAAAAGGGTCTTTGTGGTTGGGGAGAGTGTAGTCCATTTCCTCCGATTGTTGGCGAAACACCCGAAACCTGTTTTATAGTCGGAAAAATGTTGGCCGAAAAACTCCTCAATGAGGACCCGAGAGAAGTGGGCCATGTATCAAAACTCATGGATCGAATAATTTTTGGACACACGGGCATAAAATCGGCTATCGACATTGCCTGCCACGATTTATGGGCTAAAAGTTGTGACGAGCCACTCTATCTCGCAATGGGCGGACGGATCGAAAAAACTATCAGAACAGACTTTACCATAAGCCTGGATTCTGTAGAGACCATGACCAACGATGCCCTTGAAAAAGTACAAGAGGGTTTTAAAACTCTAAAAATCAAGTTGGGAGATGATGCTTCCAAAGACATCAAACGTATTAAATCCATTCGTCAGGCAGTTGGCAATTCTATAGACCTAAGGGTGGACGCTAACCAAGGCTGGACTCAAAAAGAGGCGATAAGGTGTCTGAATGAAATGGCCAGTCTGAATATTCAGTACTGCGAAGAACCAATAAATAAGAGGCGTTATTACCAACTTAAGAAAGTAATTAATAACAGTCCTGTTAAAATAATGGCCGATGAGTCTCTCATGGACCATGTAGACGCCAGGAAGCTGGTAAAAGGTGGTTATTGCGATTACTTCAATATTAAGCTCGGCAAATCGAGTGGATTGTATAAGGCACGAAAAATACTTAAGGTAGCTGAACGCTACGGCATTCTTTGTCAGATTGGTGGTTTTGTAGAAAGTCGCCTGCTCTTTACTGCCAATACTCACCTGGCTCATCTCTCCGACCTGGTCCGTTTCTATGACTTAGACAGCCCTCTTTTTCATCAATTCGACCCAATTGTAGGCGGAATGGAGTATCAGAAAAACTGGGATATACGAATACCCGACCAACCGGGATTGGGTCTGGAGGTATCGGCCGACTTTTTAAAGGAGTGCGAATCGCTTACGGTAGAGTAAAGACTTTTTCCTATATTTAGAGGAGACTGCCTCTAACCGATTCAGAATAATCTTCCTAACCGCAAACCATTCTGAACCATGAAAAAAGTATTACTCTTCCTTCTACTCTTTATCTCGTTGTCTTTACCTGCTCAGAACCTGGAAACCAAGTTTGTATGCACATACGGTGAAGGCGGAACACCCGATTTGCTATGCATGCAAATGCAACGGTCGTTCTCCAGCGGAGAGGATGCTAACGAAGCAACAAAAAAAATACTCAGGGTACTTGGCCTGGCTCCGAACTTCATTATGGTACCCTGCCCTAATATTGCCAATTGTGCCGCAGTTACCCTCAATGACGGATTTCGCTACATTGTTTATGACAGGGAGTTTATGCAAAAAATATCGAATGCCGCCAGTAATGACTGGACATCAATTAGCATTCTGGCACATGAGATTGGGCATCACTTACAGGGACACACCCTAAGAAGAACCGGCAATGAGGAATCTCGCAAAATGGAGTTAGAAGCCGATCGTTTCAGTGGGTTTGTTTTGCAGAAACTAGGTGCAAAACTTACAGATGCCCAGGCAGCCATGAACGCCATTGGCCACCCTGAAGACGACTCTTACTCAAGTCATCCGGCCAAATTCAAACGACTCAATGCCATTAAAGAAGGATGGAATGACGCAGCCGGAATAACAAATACTCCCACCACTACCACTCCGGAAACAACGACTAAAATCGAAGTTTCTAAACTTGATGTGGAAATATCTGATGCCACTTCGCTCAACTTTCATGATGTAATCCAGTCAGACAATTTTCCGATGCTCGGAGATTCGTGGAATGCCGGCTATAATTACAAAGCTGCTGTATACGATTACAATCACTGGTATGTATTCATGCAAAAAGATTTTGGTGCATGGCAGGCATATAGGCGAAGAGACAATTTTCCTAAAGACGAAATCAAAGAGTTGTGGAATAAAAATAATTCGATAATCACCAGTCTCGACTACTACAATGACGAATGGAGTCTGGTAATGACTTCCTTCGACAATAAATTCATCAAACAACGCTGGTCCACTAACGGGCAGTTTCCAGAAGAGAAAATAAAAGAATCCTGGAAAGAGGGTTACTACATTACTGAGGCGGCTTATGGGAACGGGCTGTGGGCCATAGTTTTTAACAAAACCAACAATTACGAAAAGTTCACCAATCAGTACTATGGTCGGTATGATGAGTTTCCCAAAGAAAAAATTAAGGAGTATTGGGATAAGAACTGGTTCATTACTACGCTGAAGTATTTAGACGATAAGTGGTTATTGGTAATGACCGAATATGCTGACCGAAATGCCTCCAACTATATGCAGCGCTGGAATAAAACGACCGAGTTCCCTATGGATAAACTCTTGAAAAATGACAACGAGGGTTTGAAACTTCAAAGTGTTACCTACGGTGATGGGTTTTGGGTAACCGTTATGGAGAGATGGCGATAACGACAACCGGATATCCCTCATCATATCATCCCATTATGGGAATTATTCTCTTTATGAGCCTATATATTGTCGAAAAACAGCCCACACACGCTCTAAACGCAATGGCCTCTGATTTGCAACCTTGTTTGGCATGGAAAAGACTATGCAAACAAATACTCAGAAAAAGACAAGTGCAGCCAACAAAGCCTTCATGATTATGGTTACAATAATTGGTGTGTTCATTAGCTATCAAACCATTATGGACATCGTAATTAGCTAATCTGATACAGAGCAACTTCACCAACATCAGATTAGCTTTATCTATAATAACCGAATGCTATTTCTTAGCACCAATCATAAGGAGTTCGTTTAAATTAACCTCCGTAACATACCGCTTTTCGCCAGAACTCGTCTCATAACTTCTGTGAGTAAGCTTGCCCTCGAGCGCCACCTCCTGTCCTTTCGAAAGATACTCCCCTGCTATCTCTGCCACCTTACCCCAGGCCACCACATTGTGCCATTGCGTTTCTTCTACTTTATCGCCACTAGCGTTCCTGTAGGAGTCGGTAGTTGCCACTGAAAAAGTAGCCAGCTTTTTGCCACTGGCCAACACTCTTACTTCAGGATCCTGTCCCAATCTTCCAATTAACTGTACGCGGTTTCTTAAATTTTGCATGATTATAAAATTTAGTTTTAACATCTGTTGGTGTCGTATCGGGTTTTCCGATTTGACACTGACAAAGTAAGAGCTGTTCACTCCGAACATTCGGTAATTAAATGGCTGTAAGTGTTTGTAGTCGTTTGCAAACGGATAATTGCTGTTTTTCGCTATTTTAGACTATTCAACAAACACACCATGAACGAAAGAAAATGCCTGGAATGCGGTGAAGTGCTCCGTGGTAGGGCGGACAAAAAGTTTTGCGATGATGCCTGTAGAAACGCTTATAACAATAAGCTGAACTCGGATGCCAACAATTACATGCGAAACGTTCACTACTTGCTAAGAAGAAACAGAAGAATTCTGGAAGAACTAAATCCTGAGGGAACCTCAAAAATAGCCCGCTCAAGACTGATAGAAAAGGGGTTTGATTTTGACTATCATACAAGCACTTACACTACCCGCGCAGGAGCCACCTACTATTTCTGCTACGAGTATGGTTACTTACCTCTGGAGGGCGACCAATTGGCCCTTGTAAAGAAAAAGGAGTACATAAACTAAAGAATGCCCTGACCCAGGCTCTGCATAAACCATAACCTCCTATAGCTTAACCCACTGTAAGTTTTTCACCTTGAGAGAAGCCATGGATCTGTAGGGATACACCTTCTTCACCCTATTCCAACTCCAGATACCGGGGGTAAGCCACCATTGTTCGGGCACCCTGTAGTTTAACTCTGCAAGCGCGCCTAACTTTCTCAAACCCACACCGCTTAAACCATTACCATTACCGGCTTCGAGCATCAACACGGCATCGGTTGCTTTATGATGTGCTACCGATATAAAAGTATGTCCGTGCTTCCATTGGCTTTTCCATCCGTGCACCACAGACCAGGGCAAAGGACGATCTTCGTTAGATTGCCTTACGGCCATTCCGGACTCCACACAGGCCGTGACCGGTGAAAAATAGTCTTCTGCCGATGGTTGAGTCATTTGACGATGGTTCCTTTCGCTCCAGCAAAAGTCGGGAAAGCTCTTGCGCCAGGCCTGTACCAAAAGAGCCTCTATAAAACCAGCACTATGAGGCGGCTGCCCGGCATAGGCCCTGCCTATTTCTTTTTTCTCTTTCTTTGAACTATAAGCGGAATATCCCTCGTCAGTGAATTTTTCAAGTTCTTCTAGCAGCACCGATTCTTCTACAGCCCCTTCCCACTCCGTAGCAGATCGATGTTGAGTGATGGATGTAAGTGTACGGGTAATTCGCTCTGTTATTCCCAAGTTCTCTGAACTAACCAACGGTTGCTCCTCCCTGTCCGGGTTAACAATGGCATAGTGCTCATCTTGCCAGCGCGAACAAACCCATACCTCTCCAAAATCGAGGGTCTGAACTTTCAAATAGTCCGTCTCTGGCGAAGGAAAGTTGTTCTTAATTTCTTTTATGGCATAATGTCCTTTGTCTAAGTAACCTATGGCTACCGAATTTGGATGAGGTTCCAGGAACCCTTTTATTGACCTTTTTAGCCATACAATCATAAAAACTAACGTGTGTTATTCGCAAAATTAACAGAAAATAAATAATTCATCATAAAGAAAGCCAAAACTATATCTTCGGAAAAAACAATTTATGAATGCCTAAAATGCATGCTTTTACACTGTCTGTCGGTATAAAAAAAACACTAGCTTTGTACATCTTTCAAGCTAAAAAAACAAACATGAAGTTCTTTATTGACACCGCTAATCTGAATGAAATTCAAGAAGCCTATGACCTTGGTGTTTTGGATGGCGTAACCACCAATCCTTCACTTATGGCCAAGGAAGGCATTGCCGGAGAAGCCAATGTAAAGGCCCACTATAAAGCCATTTGCGACATTGTAGATGATAACGTAAGTGCCGAGGTAATTGCTACTGACTTTGATGGAATGATTAAAGAAGGTAAAGAACTTGCCAAGATTGACGACAAGATTGTGGTTAAAATTCCGATGATTAAGGATGGAGTTAAGGCCATTAAATATTTTACAGCAGAGGGTATACGAACCAATTGCACCCTGGTGTTTTCGGCCGGTCAGGCTTTGCTGGCAGCCAAAGCAGGAGCATCATACGTATCTCCATTTATTGGAAGGCTTGACGATATCAGCTATGACGGACTTCAGTTGATTGAACAAATTGTAGGCATTTATGACAATTACGGTTACATGACCGAAGTTTTGGCCGCCTCTATCAGACACACCATGCACCTTATTCAATGTGCCGAGATTGGTGCCGATGTAGCCACCTGCCCACTGAAGGTTATTACCAGCTTGTTGAACCATCCGCTTACTGATAAGGGACTGGCTCAGTTTTTAGCAGATCATGCCAAGGCCAATGGGTAAAACAATAGTTAAAGCTCCGGGTTATTCAAATACTCCGGAGCTAACATCAGAAATGTACATCATCAAAGTAAAAGGCAAGGCCAAAATTCCTGACTACATTCAGTTGAGAGACGAAAACTTTGTATTGATAGCCTACTTTAGAGCCGATCGTCCGCTGAAAAATCTGGACAAGTATGGACTAGAAGGCAAAGAGGTGGCGTTAAGAAAATTGATTACTGAATTGCCTTTTGGCAAACTTCAAAAACTAGAAATCTAAATGACATTTTCGGGAGAGCCAATAGTGCGCATAGTAGATGCGAGCATTTTTCAGGAAGACACTACTGTTTTAAACAACATAAACCTTAAAATAGACAAAGGTGAATTCGTATATCTGGTTGGCCGCACAGGAAGCGGAAAAAGCTCTCTCCTCAAAACTTTGTATTGCGACCTCCCCTTACACATGGGCAGCATTCGGATTGCCGGATTCGACATTGAGAACATCAAACGAAACCAAATTCCATTACTAAGAAGAAAGCTGGGTATCATCTTTCAAGACTTTCAACTCCTGCCCGACCGTAACGTGGCCGAAAACATATATTTTGTGATGCGTGCCACCGGCTGGACAGACAAGGCAAAAATGAAAAGCCGCCTGGCCGAAGTATTAATGCGTGTAGGCCTTGGCTCTGTATCGAGCAAAATGCCTCACCAGCTCTCCGGAGGCGAGCAACAACGAGTGGTTATTGCACGCGCACTTGTAAACGAACCATCGCTGCTTATTGCCGATGAGCCTACGGGCAACCTTGACCCGGAAGTATCTGAAGGGATTTTTAAGACGTTTTTGGAAATTAACAAAAGCGGAACCGCCATTTTAATGGCAACCCACGACTTTAAGCTGATAGAAAACTACCCGAAACGCACGCTGAAGTGTGAAAAAGGCTTTGTAATTGACTCTGCCAATCCGGTAGAAAAAGCCTAGCTCAAAGGGAGTTTACCTCCATCTCTTTCTTCATTTCTTCAGGCAGTTGCTCCTGTTCAATAATTTCTAACTGACTATCTATTACATGGAGCTTTTGCCTTAATAAATGAACCAGCCGCTCCAACACCTGTTCAGAGGGCTGACTCTCCAGAAACAGTTCTCTCAGGTCAGAATAAATCTCATCCAGCTCCTTCATCTCAACCTGTAAATCGAAGCTAGACTCTCCTTTCACTTCAGAAAGTCGCTCTCTCTTGTTGTTAATCAATGAAGTGTAGAAGGTTTCTAACTCCTCAAAATGCTGCACACTGGCCAGTTGCTCTTCCAGAGGTTCGGATTGATTGTATTTGTCGGTCAAAAGAAAGGCTACCACTCCCAACAGGAGAATAACAGCGGCTTTCCACAGCCAAAGGCTCTGAGTTTTATTATCTCTTCTTTGGTCAAAGCCAAGTTCGGCTTCAATCTTCTGCCAGTTTTCAGGCCTTGGTTCGTGAGAATCGAACGACTCGCGGTTATTGCGAATCAACGCTTCCAATTTGTCATTATCCTGCATACTTCAATTCCTCCTTAACTATCTCTTTTAATTTTTTCTTCGACCTGTTGAATTGCGATTTGGAGGTTGACTCTGTAATTCCCAAAATTTGGGCAATTTCTTTGTGGTCGTAGCCCTCAATAAGGTATAAAGTGAGCACTAATCGATACCCCTCCGGCAACCGGTTGATCCCTTCTTTTACGAGTTGAAAATCATAGGTCACATCGGCTTCATCTTCTTTGGTTTCTAACAATGCTTCGGCATCTTCCTTACCCTCCACAGACTCTAAATCGAACCTCCTCTTCTTTACCAGGTTAATCGCATTATTAATTACTATTCTTTTAAGCCAACTACCAAAAGAGGCAGTCCCTCTATAGTTTGCCAGGTTCTTAAAAGCACTTACGAAGGACTCTTGCAACACATCTTCTGCATCCATTTCATTACCAGTTATGCGCAAACTGGTATTGTACATTGCTCTGGAGTACAGCTTGTATAGTTCATAATGAGCCGATCGGTCGCCCTGCAAACAGCGATCGATAATTCCCTGATGAATATTGTGATAACCGGTACTCAATTCTTTAAGGTCGGGCTAAAGACACCAAAGTCTGCCCAGGGTTGCATAAGAAAGATAAGGATATTCGGAGCCGACTCAAAAAATTAGGTGCCCGACAAAAAAGAAGGCTTCTCTAACCACCTCATTGCCATGAATGCCGGTTGTTTGAAAAGCCTGGTTTTAATAAAGTGCTGTTGGTTTTTATCCTTTGTTCAGTTCGGCCAGACTATTTTTGGCGGCCTCAAACTCAGGTGTAATCTCCAATGCTTTGGTAAAGTGGGTTCTGGCAGCTTCTACATTGCCTTGATCTTTGGCAATTAATCCTCTCAAATTTTGAAGAGCTGCAGCAAAGGCAACTTCCTGTACGGAGCCATCTTGTTTAGAGAGACTAATTTTATCACCATCTTTAATTTTGCTCTGCAAAATATTGAGGTTTGCCTTGGCCTCTTCATACCTATCAATCATGTACTGTAAATAAGTTATCTGATACAGAATAGTTGTATTTTCTGTATTCAGCCACATGGCCTCGTATTGTTCAATGGCTTTGTCGTACAGGCGGAGACTTTCGTAGCTCAATGCTGCAATTTCAAGGGCCACCATATTATTTGGGTGCAGTTTCACCATGTCCATAGAAACCATTGCACTTGAAACATACTGCCCATTATTGAAATATAGCTCTGCCAACGACCGAAGCACGGACGTATCTCTGGGGCTAAGAATAGCCATTTCCATTAGAGCCTGACGGGTAAGTACCCCATCGTTGTAGCGCTGCGCTCTATTATATAGCGCAACAGCCTTAGCGTATTCATTAGAAATGTAGGTGCTGTCTTGTGCAAAACTGATTTGGCTGCTCAACGTGAGTACTAGGGCCATCAGCAAAAGTCTGAACTTCATCATTTTATGGTTATTAATTCTTATCGTTTACAACAACTAAGCCTTTTTCCTCACCTAGTTTAAGTAGGAACCTGTAGGCTTCGTCAAATTCATTCTGGATTTCACCTTCCAACACTGCTTCTTTCAACGCCTCTTTGAGTTCACCAACTACGCGGCCCGGTTGAAGGCCAAAAGTACGCATAATGATTTCTCCGGTGATAACGGGTTGAAAGTTACGAATTTTATCCTTCTCCTCCACCTCGCGCATTTTTTGTTCAACCTTATCGAAATTGCTCAAAAAACGCTTCACCTTCAGGTTATTTTTAGAAGTAATATCGGCCCTGCAGAGAGTCATGAGGTCTTCAATATCGTCTCCGGCCTCATAGAGCAATCGCCTTACGGCCGAATCGGTAATTTCCTCTTTCACCAGTGGAATAGGCCTAAGATGTAGCCTCACTAGTTTCTGCACGTAGCGCATGGGCTCCCCCATGGGTAGCTTCATTCTCCTAAAAATGCCCGGCACCATTCTGGCCCCTTTATCTTCGTGGCCATGGAAGGTCCACCCCACCTTTTTGTTGAACCGCTTCGTAGCCGGTTTGGCAATGTCGTGTAATATGGCCGCCCAACGCAACCACAGGTTATCGGTGTTTTGACTTATGTTGTCTAGCACCTGCAGGGTATGATAAAAGTTGTCTTTATGCGATTTATCTTCAATGGTTTGCACACCTTGTAGTGCAACCATTTCCGGAAATATCTCTTTTAGCAAACCACTATGAAACAGTAGCTTAAACCCATAAGAAGGCTCTTCGGAAAGAATAATCTTATTGAGCTCAACAATAATTCTTTCTTTAGACACAATACCAATCCGTACGTTCATCTGTAAAATACCTTCGAAAGTATCGGCATCAATATCGAATTTCAGCTGAGAGGCAAACCTTATGGCACGCATCATTCTTAGCGGATCGTCTGAAAAGGTTGTTTCAGGAGCCAACGGGGTTTTAATAAGCTTTTCCTTTAAGTCGTTTTGCCCGTCAAACGGATCGACCAGCTCGCCATATCTGGATTCATTAAGACAAATGGCCATGGCATTGATGGTGAAATCTCTGCGGTTCTGATCGTCTTGCAAGGTGCCGTTTTCAACTACTGGTTTACGTGAGTTTCTCTGGTAAGATTCTTTTCTGGCACCCACAAACTCCAATTCCCAGTCAGACTGTTTAATGCTGGCCGTACCAAAGTTCTTGAAAACATTAAAAGGAAGCTTCCCTCCAAGAGCTCTATGCACCTCTTCTGCCAGTTGCACACCACTGCCCACACACACAAAGTCTATGTCTTTACTTTCTCTTTTTAACAGAAGGTCTCTTACATAACCTCCTACTACATAGGTTTCCAACCCTAGTTTATCTGCCACCTTGCCAACGGTTTTAAAGATTGGCTCTTGTAGTTTCGAAGAAAGATTCATGAGGTTTAAGCTAAAAGGCTGCAAAGTTAGGGCTTTATTCAGGGCTATTCAAAAAATGGTCCGGGCAGTTCACACAAAGAATAAATTTGTCGGGGCGGTTTCAAATGAAAAGTCTTACCTTTGTGTCCCATAAGTTAATTTCTGTTTATCCAAACTTATGGCATCAGCTAAATACATATTCGTTACCGGTGGGGTAACATCTTCCCTTGGAAAAGGTATTATTGCGGCATCTCTTGGCAACCTATTGCAAGCCAGAGGTTACCGCGTCACCATCCAAAAATTCGACCCATATATTAATGTAGATCCGGGCACACTTAACCCCTATGAACATGGAGAGTGCTTTGTGACAGACGATGGGGCCGAAACGGATCTTGACTTGGGGCACTACGAGCGTTTCTTAAATATTAGAACCTCACAAGACAACAATGTTACAACCGGACGCATCTACTACGATGTTATAACCAAGGAACGAAGGGGCGACTATCTGGGTAAAACTGTGCAGGTAATACCGCACATTACCGATGAAATTAAACGCAACTTTTTTAAACTGGGCGAAACGGGCAACTACGATATCGTGATTACGGAAATTGGAGGTTGCGTGGGCGATATTGAATCGCTCCCGTTTATTGAAGCTGTACGCCAGGCTCGGTGGGACGTTGGCGAGTCGAACTGCCTGGTCATCCACCTAACGCTTATTCCTTATTTGAGCGCGGCAAAAGAACTTAAAACTAAACCCACTCAGCACTCTGTAAAACAATTGCTTGAGGCAGGAATTCAACCGGATATACTGGTTTGCCGATCAGAAAAACCCCTTCCAAACGACATTCGCAAAAAACTGGCTCTTTTCTGCAACGTTCAGCTCAACTCGGTTATCGAAGCACTCGATGCGGACACTATTTATGATGTGCCTTTGCTCATGAGAAAAGAAAAACTGGATGAGCGAGTGCTTACCAAGTTTAGACTTCCTCACAAAGAGCAACCGGAAGTTGAGGAATGGCGCAGATTCCTTAGTAAGCTTAAAAACCCTACCAATGAGGTAAACATTGGTTTGGTAGGAAAATATGTAGAGCTCCCCGATGCCTATAAGTCTATAGCAGAAGCGTTCATTCATGCTGGCGCCCACTTAGAGTGTAAAGTGAACATTCACTGGATTTCTTCGGAGGGTATTTCTTCCAAATCCGTACATAGAACTTTACGCGACATGGATGGGGTATTGGTAGCTCCGGGTTTTGGAGAACGTGGTATTGAAGGAAAAATTGAAGCCATTCGCTATGTAAGAGAAAATGATATACCGTTCTTTGGCATTTGCCTGGGCATGCAGTGCGCGGTGGTAGAGTTTGCCCGCAATGTATTGGGGCTTGAGGGAGCCGCTTCTTCCGAAATGGACAAAGAGACACCTCATCCGGTAATAGATCTTATGGAAGATCAAAAAAATATTCAGGATTATGGTGGCACCATGCGTTTAGGGGCTTATCCTTGTAAACTCAAAAAAGGAAGCAAGTCTTATGCGGCCTATCAAAGTACAACCATTGAAGAAAGGCACAGACACAGATATGAGTTTAACAACACATACCTGCAAGCTTTTGAAGATGGCGGAATGAAAGCAACGGGTATAAACCCTGACTCTGGGCTTGTTGAAATTATGGAAATTGCCGGCCACCCCTATTTTGTGGGTACTCAATTCCACCCAGAATTAAAAAGTACTGTCATGAATCCGCATCCACTTTTTGTGAGTTTTATTGATGCGATAGTTAAATCGAAGAAAAATTAATTAGTATACATATGGACAGAAATCAGGCCGTTGGCCTTGTCTTAATTGCGGTCTTATTGATTGGTTACTCTCTGGTGTTTAAGCCACCGGTGCAAGAGCAACCGCTTGTAACAACCGATTCTACAACGGTAAGCACTCCGGCAGATATTGCGGTAGAAAAACCCCAGACTGAAGCACCTGATGCCGCAGAGCAAGACTCTGTGCTTAGCTCTCAGTATGGTGTTTTTGCCTCTGCCATGAACGGAGAAAACAACAAGTTTCAGGTTGAAACAGAAAAGGCCAGATACAATTTTAGCACCAAAGGTGGAATCATTGAATCAGTAGAACTGAAAGAGTACCTCAACCATAAAAAAGAGCCGCTCATTCTTTTCGATAGTGAGAGTTCTAGCCTCGATCTGCAAATAGGAACAACCCATGGCATTATTGACCTGACCGACCTGTACTTTGTTCCGGACAGCCAACCCGAACTAGTTCAGGCGGGCGATTCTACCCGAATTGTATTTACAGCCACCTTGGCCGATGGCTCTACTGTACAACAAACCTATACGCTGTTTGGAGATCGTTATGACCTCCATTATAACCTCAAACTGAACGGGCTTCAGAACAAGGTACTTTCCAACGAAATAACCTGGGTTTGGGAAGACAAAATGAAGCGTTTCGAAACCAATTTGGACGATGCACGAAACAAAACCACCGTACGCTACTATACCCTTACAGAAGATTCAGACAATCTGAAAGAGATGTCTAACGAAGCTCAGCAAGAAACCATTGGTGAGGGAATAAAGTGGGCTAGTTTTTCGCAGAAGTTCTTTAATGCGGGTATTATATCTCAAAATGGATTTACCAGTGGCACCTTGTTTAACGCTCCTGTAAATGACACTTCTTATGTGGAGCTCGGGCGTATGGAGCTCAAAATGCCCGTAGACAATCTTTACAATGGAGCTGACTTTACCTATTACTATGGCCCGAACAGTTACAAAGTACTCAAAAGAGTAACAGAAGCTTATGATGACAATGTATACATGGGCTATAAGCTGGTTAGCTGGGTAAATAAATATATCATTGTTCAGCTTTTCAGCTTTCTGGAACAACACATCTCCAACTATGGTGTCATCATTATCATCATAGTACTCATTATTAAACTGGCCCTTTTCCCGCTTTCCAGAAAGTCTTACCTCTCGATGGCGAAAATGAAAGTGCTAAAACCTGAGTTGGATGCGCTAAAGGAAAAAACCGGTGGCGACATGCAAAAGATGCAGCAGGAGCAGATGAAGCTTTATCGAGAAATGGGCGTAAACCCAATTAGTGGTTGTGTACCACTGCTTTTGCAAATGCCTTTCTTGTTTGCTATGTTCTTCTTCTTCCCGAATTCCATAGAACTTAGGCAAGAATCATTTCTGTGGGCCACAGACCTTTCTACCTACGATGTGCTCTTTAACCTTGGTTTTACCATACCTTTCTATGGGTCGCATGTTAGTGGGTTCACCTTGCTCATGACCCTTTCTACTCTGGCCATTACCTGGTCCAACAATCAGGTAAGTACTGTGCAGGGGCCTATGAAAAACATTGGTTATATAATGCCGGTAGTATTCATGTTTGTGTTAAACAGCTATTCGGCAGGTCTTAGCTTCTACTACTTTATTTCCAACCTGGTTACTTTCGGTCAGCAAACCATGATTAGAAGGTTTATCGATGAAGATAAAATCAGAGAGCAACTGGAGGAAAATAAGAAGAAGAATGCGACAAAAGGCAAATCTAAGTTTCAGCAAAGACTGGAGAATGCCATGAAGGCAAGCCAGGAAGCTAAGAAACAACAACAGAAAGGCCGAAAGAAGAAATAAAAGTATAAGACGAAGCGTCTCAAAAACGTAAAACTCGCTATTCTCCCTTAGCCATTTAAATGGCTTATTTTAGAACGTAATGCTCTACTCGTAAACTAGCAGTATTCGCTCTAATCTAAGTTCTTATACAGACAAATAGCTAAAGAATAACGATGGAATGATTTTGAGACGCTCGTTTATTGTACCCATTGCCCTTGCCAAAACACTACGATTGACCATTTCGAAACCCTCTAAACCCCACCCTACCAGCAGCATTTAATTTCTCTCTTACTTTAAAGTACCTGAAAAACGTTGCCTTGTACTCCCCAAGGTTTCTTGGCCTCATATTTCAAAAGCTTCTTTCATACCCCTCATTTTAAAGGCCTTATAAAAGGTCAACTCCTTTCACACATAATAAGTCCAAGGCTATCAACACCTTAAAAAGTTATCAACGATCTACCCCTTGATTGTGTGCATAAACTCTGGATTAATCTTTCGCCTATTCTTATATCTTTGTACCCTCTACTTAACAGGAGAAAATTCAGGCCGAAACATGAAATTCACTTACTACGGACATTCGTCTTTTCTAATTGAGACCATGGGTAAGCAATTACTGTTCGACCCATTTATAACACCTAATGAGTTGGCCAAGGGAGTAGATATTAACTCCATAAAGCCCGATTACATTATACTAAGCCATGGTCATGGAGACCATGTAGCGGACGTGGAAGCTATTTACAAGCAAAGCAATGCTACCATTATTTCTACCTTCGAAGTAGTGACCTGGTTTGGCAATAAAGGGCTGGAACGTAACCATCCCATGAACCATGGCGGAGCCAAAACGTTTGACTTTGGCACCCTAAAACTGGTAAATGCTGTACATTCCAGCTCTATGCCAGACGGCAGCTATGGAGGGCACCCGGCCGGAGTAGTTATCCACAACAGTGAAGGCTGCTTCTACTATGCCGGAGACACCGCATTGACCAAAGACATGGAACTCATTGGAGAAGAGTTTAGCCTTGATTTTTCTATAATGCCGGTTGGCGACAATTTTACCATGGGGGTAAAAGATGCAATGAAAGCCTGCGAAATGGTGAAATGCAATAAGCTTATTGGTGTTCATTTCGACACCTTCCCCTATGTGGCCATTGACCATGAACAAGCTATGCAAATAGCCGAGGCCAATGGTGTAACCCTAACACTACCAACAATTGGAGAAACCCTTTCACTCTAAATATACATGGGCAAAATTATAGCCATAGCAAACCAAAAAGGCGGGGTCGGAAAAACCACTTCTGCCATGAACCTGGCCGCAAGTCTTGCCGTGCTGGAATATAAAACACTGGTGATTGATGCCGATCCACAGGCCAACACAACATCTGGCTTGGGGCACAACCCCAGAGAAATTGAAAAGAGCATTTACGAATGCATGGTGGGCAAAGCCGACATCCGTGATTGCATTATAGAAAGCGAAGTTTCCTTTCTACACCTTGTTCCTTCACACATCAATTTGGTGGGAGCAGAAGTAGAAATGGTTAACATTAGCAATCGCGAAGAAAAAATGCGCGAAGTGCTAAGCGAAGTACGCGATGAGTACGACTTTATACTCATAGACTGTGCCCCTTCTCTGGGGCTCATTACCGTCAACGCACTTACAGCTTCAAATTCCGTAATAATCCCCGTTCAGTGCGAGTATTTTGCCTTAGAAGGACTCGGTAAATTGCTCAACACAATTACTATTATACAGAAACGTTTAAATTCAAGCCTCGAAATTGAAGGCATTCTGCTCACCATGTATGACGTACGCCTGCGCCTGAGCAATCAGGTGGTCGAAGAAGTACAAACGCATTTCAAGAACATGGTTTTTGAAACCATTATTCCAAGAAATGTGAAGTTGAGCGAATCGCCTAGTTTCGGTATTCCGGCCATTGTGCACGATGCCGAAAGTAAAGGCTCACTGGCCTACTTAAGTTTGGCTAAAGAAATTGCAGAAAAGAATAAAGTTTAATTTTTGAGCATGGCAGCTAAATCTCCAAAACGTAAGAATGCATTAGGAAGAGGCCTGGGGGCACTTTTGGAGGATTCTACGAACAACACCGTTTCATCAGACATTGCCTCTTCTGCAGGTGGTAGTCTCAATGAAATTCCGTTAGACCAAATACAGGTAAACCCATATCAGCCTCGTACCCACTTTGACAGAACCGCTCTGGAAGAGCTGGCAGAAAGTATAAAGGTACAGGGGATTATACAGCCAATTACTGTTCGCAAGCTAAGCGATAAGGAATATCAGCTGATCTCAGGAGAACGCAGGTTTCAGGCTTCTAAAATAGCCGGACTGGAAAATATTCCTGCCTACATTCGTACGGCCGATGACCAACAAATGTTGGAAATGGCCCTTATTGAGAACATTCAGCGAGAAAATCTAAACGCCATTGAAATAGCCCTGAGCTACCAGCGACTGCTCGATGAATGCAACCTCAAACAAGAAGAGCTGGGAGACCGGGTAGGCAAAAACAGAACAACTGTTAACAACTATTTGCGATTACTCAGGCTGCCTCCCGACATTCAAGCCGGTATCAGAGACCAGAAAATATCGATGGGTCATGCCAGAGCTATCATTAATGTTGAAGACGTGGCCAAGCAGCTCTATATTTACAACAAGACCGTAGAAGAAGGACTTTCTGTTAGAAAAGTAGAGCAGCTGGTACGTGATTTGATGTCCAAAAGCGTTGACGACCCCAAACCGGAAAAGAAAGGCAGTAACCATCATAAAAACTATGAGGTGCAGCAAATTCAAACCAAGCTGTCTTCACACTTCGGCACACGGGTAAGTCTCAAAGCAGACGGTCAGTTTAGAGGAGAAATAAAAATTCCATTTGTTTCTACCGAAGACCTGAACCGCATTTTGGAAATCATTAGTCTATAATGCACCTAAAATCTGTTTACGCTATCGCTTTTCTTATTCTGGCGCTGAGCGCTCAAGCTCAGCAACAAAGTGGAGCTATTAAGAATGGCGTAACGTATGGCGATACGGTAAAAATCAAGAAAACAGAAGGCAAGTACTACAATCCAAAAGTGGCAGCCAGAAGATCGGCCATGATTCCCGGCTGGGGGCAAATTTATAATGACAGCTGGTGGAAGGTGCCCATACTATACGGAGGTTTCGGCACCGCCATATACTTCATCTATTTTAATGATGACCGCTATCATTTTTTTAAAACAGAACTAGCCATTGAGCGGGCTAAAGACCCGCAAGATCAGAATGCCAATCGCATACGAGTTTTTAGCCGAAATGCTGATGCATGGCGCAGAAACCGTGATTTGGTGGTACTCACTATGGTTGGCATATACGGGCTTCAGATCATAGATGCCACCGTAGATGCTCACCTAAAAGGATTCAATGTAGACGATAACCTTTCGCTCAATTTGAAACCCAAGTTTGGAGTGATCAATGACGGAACTCCTTTTATTGGAATGAAGTTTACTTTACCCATAGGCAAATGAATATTTTACTTTTAGGTTATGGCAAAATGGGCCAACTCATAGATGAACTGGCCACCGCCCAAGGCCACCATGTGGTTGAACGAATTCATGTAGACAACCGTGAACTACTCGAAACACTGGATCCCAAAACCGTTGATGTAGCCATTGAGTTTAGCCAGCCTGAAGCAGCCGTTGAGAACATTAAATGGTGTCTTCAAAGACAAATTCCGGTAGCCGTGGGCACTACCGGCTGGCTTGACCAAAAACCGGAGATTGATGCCTATTGCTCGCAACACAAGGGCACTTACCTATTTGCCTCTAACTACAGCATTGGAGTAAATGTATTTTTCAGACTCAATGAATACCTAGCCCAGTTAATGGCCTCGCAGGCTTATGAAGTAAGTACCAAAGAAATTCATCATACCTCTAAAAAAGATGCTCCGAGCGGCACCTCCATTACACTGGCAGAAGGCATACTGAAACACCTTACCCAAAAGAAGAAATGGGTGAATCATTCCACTAACCAACCCGATGAACTGGCCATAGTTTCTGAGCGTATAGACCCCGCTCCGGGAACACACGAAATTACCTACACCTCTCCGGTTGATACCATTGAAATAAAACATACGGCTCATTCCCGAGAGGGCTTTGCCAGAGGAGCCATTGCCGTGGCCGAATGGCTCAAAGATCAGAAAGGTATAAAAACCATGAATGAGTTTTTGGAGAGCAAGTTCCAGGCTTAGTTACAAACACCACTTTAACTACCGAACAGACACAAGTCACTTCTATTAATTACCATATTGTTTTGCACTACTTGCTTTAAAGCCCGATCTTTTATTTGCTTTTACAGAACAGTCTATTTGGAATAGGCGAGGATAAAATGAATGTTTCTTTCTCGATCTGTACGGCAAGGGTTATTGGTGAGGGCACAAATATAGAAATTAACCTCTTTCAGCTTAAGTGAGTACGTTAAACTTCTTACGTACACAAGCAACAGAACCATATAAAATATTCACACTAAATGAAACTAACCAAACATGAAATTCTCTATTGGAGTCATCGGGTTCCTTCTCTCTAATTTCCTCTACAGTTTTCAAGAAATCATTAAGGTAGAAGTCAATGAATTAAAGACCTTAAACCTCTCTCAAATAGCTACAAGCCTCGAACCTATCATTCTGGAAGTTCCTCCCAAAATGGAGGATCGGTTTTTCACCAATATAGCCTTAAATGAAGATTACATTTTCGCTCTTACACTTAGTGAGAATATGCCGGCTAACTCCAGACTACTGCAGTTTAAAAGAAGCGGAAAATTTGTTCGGGAAATTGGCGAAATGACTGAAGGTTGGAACTCACTATTCTTCGATAGCAAGAATCAAATTATAGGCGTTAATAACGGCCAAAAAATCTTTCAATATAATTATCAAGGCAAGCTTTTTGGAGAAGTTAAAGCTATTGGCAGAGACCAAATAGTTCACAGGGGTAGACACTACGCTGTCTCAATTAACTTCCCGGCTTTAGGAGAACCTATTGACTATAATCTTGTACAAACCAATGAAGCTGGTGAAGAAGAGAAACTACTAATTGAATTCCAAGACAATTCAACAGTCACGGTTGGGCAACACATGCGTTTCTCAAAACACGGGGCTGATTTATTATTGTGGAATAATATTGACCATACATTCATTCTGATTAAAGACGGCTACACTCAGGTTAAGTACAGGTTGAAATTGGACAAAGGCTTAAAAACGAGAGCTAACTCTATGATTATTGGCGATTGGCTAATACTTCCTTCGCAAAGAACTAAGCAAAATATCATCAAACTAATTAATCTAAAATCAGGTGAGTCGTTTGAGACCTTAGACCGTTACGATATTGGAATTATTGATGATATGGCCAATAATGGCTTTGTTAAACTCCATGAAACCGCAATCTATGGCGATATCGAGAATAAAATCTTCTTCCTTAAAAATGCTTCTGACATTGAGAACATCAAAAATGATTACCCCCCTGGATCTAAGGTGTTATTAATCGCTACACTCAAATAAAACATGAATTCTATATACCGCACAATAGGCTCTCTTGTATTTATCAGTCTACTTTTATCTTGCTCTCCTTCAAAAAAAGATAACAACCTTGCTTTCATTGATATACCTGTTGAAGCGGCAAAAGAAATTAAACTCTCAACCGTGGCAATGGAAGTTGACTCCATTGCCTTAGAGACTCTTGAGAACAATCTTATTAGCCGAGTTATAAATGTAGTACACAGCGATGGGTCACTCTTTGTAGGAGACATTAACGCACTTTTTAAGTTCACCTGGGAGGGAAAGTTCATTAAACGAATAGGAAGTATAGGACAAGGGCCTGGCGAATACCTTAACGTCTCAGATATTGCCTTAGATAAAGAAAAAGGGTATATCTATTTAGCCTCTAACCTAAGTCAGAAAATAGTATGTTACGACACTGATGGCAACTTTATACGAGAGACAAAAGTTATTGGTTTAAACGGAGTAAAGTTACTTGCAGGGTCTTTGTATTGTATTTTCACACAACACAGAGCATCAGCTACCGATAAAACTAAATGGTTTAATGATGCCTACCTTATCAAATTTAATCAGGATTTCATAGCAACAGATACAGTACTCATCAAGTCTGTAAAGGCCAATAAGGGTACCGCATCTATTTCCGATTGGACGGGAGACCGGATAATTTCTGAAGTCAATGGTGAAATTTATGTTTACATGAATGAAGTTATGAAGGAGCCCTTTGTAAGAGATACACTATTTAAGGTGAAACATGGTGAAAAGACCGCTTCATTAAAGCTGAATTTTGGCATTACAAACCCCATGGAAGAGCATCTTTTTGTGAAGAGTATTCTCAGAACAGAGAACCATCTCCTAATAGACTTTAGCGTAGAATCATACTCGGGTATATCAGTAGTCGAATTGACAGGAAAGAAAGTTAACATAGCCAAAGGCTTTTTCCTAGATGACGTCTGGAATACCGGGTTTGCCCGGCTCATGCCTTGGAATTTAGCTAATGAAGAGTTTTATTTTATGAAAGAATCAATGGAGCTCGCTGCTGTCTTTGATGACATTAAAGGAGAAGAAAACCCCATTCTTTTTATTGTGGAATTAAAAACTGGATTTTTGTGAAATTGTGATCACTAGCAACTTTACATCACGTAATCTAGATTCTACCATTCTTGGTATATCTAATTATAGGGTTACTTACTTAAGTTGCAAGAAGTATATTTCTGAACCTTGCCTCCATTTGTGTCCTCACAAATGGCTGTTAAAAG
>NZ_DBHC01000028.1:0-57784 GCF_002296035.1 Roseivirga sp. UBA838 | reverse complement strand
AGCCGAAGCATCCGTGTGCAGGTAGCCGATGCAGGAGGGCTTACTTTCGAGCAAACCTTCAGCATAACCATTGAAGATGTGGTAGCCGAGCCGGTGAGGGAATACACCCAGAACCAACCAGGTGCCGATGTGAAGAACGTGTTCTCGCCAAACGGTGATGGAATCAACGAAACCTGGGTGATTGAAGACCTGCTGGACAATCCGTTCAACCAAGTAAAGATCTTTGCACAAGGAGGAAAACTCATCTACAGTAAAGTGAATTACACCAACGATTGGGCCGGAACATTCAAAGACAATCCGGTACCGGATGGTACCTACTATTACGAGATACTCATCTTTGAAAACGAGCAGTCTACAAGCCCGGCCAGAACCATTAAAGGCTTCTTAACCATCATTAGAAACAGATAAACATCAAAGTCATGCATAAGCAAATGAAAAACATCAGAAACAAATTCATCCTTGCCTTCACTATGGCTTTGATTGCAGTAGGGGCCAAGGCACAGCAAGTACCTTTGTACAATCAGTACTTCAATGCAGGCACATTGGCCTACCCTTCCGGGGCAGTCTTTCAGGAGCACCGTTACATAAGTTTAGTGTACCGCGACCAGTTTGGGGGGCTGGTCGGTGCTCCAAAAAACTTCGCCCTGGCCTATAACTCCACCTTTAGAAATAAACTGGCCTTTACCGGTAACCTGACCACAGCCGATATAGGCTTCACCAGCCAGGTAAAACTTTCAGGAGGAGTAGGTTATAAGCTGTTTGGCGAAGGAAACGATGGACTGAGCATAGGTAGCCAGATTGGTCTTTCCTTCTTCAGTCTGAACGAAGAAAGAGTGAACCCGGAAAACCCATCGGACAATGTGCTGGTAGACCTACTGGGCAATAACGGAAGCTCCTTGAGTGTAGACTTATCGGCCAGCTACAGACGTGGCAGATTAGGCGTAGACGTGGCCGTTCCGACCGTAATCAACCAAAGCCTTTCAGACGATGCCTATATCCGCATTAACGATGACAACGTGCCTGACTTTATAGGAGGCGTGCGTTACAGCTTTACCATTAATCCGGATCTGAGCCTCACACCCTATTTGGGCATGCGGATGAGAGAAACCATAGGTGCCGAACTAGACCTGATGGCCCAGGCCAATTTCAAGGAAAAATTCAGTGCCTCATTAGGCTATCGTGATAACTATGGCCCATCCATAGGCTTTGGTGCCCAGGTGTTGCCAAAACTGTTGTTTAACTACAACTATGACTTCGGACAGAAAGATGCCCCGTTCCTGGCCGATGGCTTCAATGAATTTGGTGTTCACTATCAACTCAATACCCCGGAAGAAAAGGCCAATGTCTGTGAAGAAGAAGGGCTTGCCGTAGTGAACAGAATCATAGACCAGCGCATTTTCGATGAGAACCTGGTGAATCCGGAAGACAAGGAAAAGGCCCTGTGCTACTTGAAGAGCCTGGAAGAAGGCAAAAAGAAAGAGAAGAACCAAAGAGCCGAAGAAGCCTACAAAGCACTGTTTGAGAAGATAGAGCAAGAAGAGCTGGCCAAGGTAGAAGCCGCACGACTAGAAGCCCTAAGAGCTGAAAAAGCAAGACAAGACTCTATCAAGAATGCAGAAGCTGAAAGAGAGAGAAAGCGTATTGAGGCTATAGAACTGGCAAGAATGAAAGAGTTGGAGAGACTGGCATTAGAAAGGGAGCAAGAAATAAAAAGAGCCCTGAGCCTGGCTACAGAATCAGTTGCCTTTAATTCCGGTAGCGCCAACCTGAAAGAAGAGTCGCACGATGCGCTCAATCAGGTGGCCGAGTTAATGACTGCCAACCCAGAGTTGAGACTCAAGCTATCGGGCTATACAGACAATAGCGGTAATGCCCAGTCTAATCTGGAACTGTCCAAACGCAGGGCAGAGGCAGTTAAGGCCTACCTGATGAGCAAGGGAATTGAGGCCGACAGGTTAGAGGCAGAAGGCTATGGCATAGCCAATCCAAGGGCTGATAACAATACTGCAGAAGGCCGGGCCCTTAACAGAAGGGTAGAAATGGAAATCATTAAAAAATAAGTTGATGGGCTATTGAAGGTTGAGGTTAATAGCCAAAATAAAAAGCCACCGTACGGGTGGCTTTTTATGGTTAGGTCAAAACGGATAATCTTAGTATTTTCACTGAATAATTAAAAACCCTATACAATGAAAAGAATATTCGCCTCTCTGTTTACGGTTTTTTTGTTGAGCTTTTTTGCAGGCCAGGTTATGGCACAAGACAAAGTAGATGACAAAAAAAACTACCTTATTGTGGTTGCCAATTCGGCCGATAAAGCGGCCAATGAGCAAGTATTGGAGCAAATGAAGAAGAAATTCAAAGATGCCGGTTTGCACTACGATGCCAAGGAGAAGAAGTATTATGTATACATCGAAAAGTATTACAGTAAGTCTGGTGCCGATTATGCCGTTTGGTGGCATAAAAAAGAAAATCCAGACCTACCCAAAGTGTGGGCCAAGGCAGTGCCGGTAGAAACCAGTAACTAACCTTAGAGACTGTCTGAAAATTCAGTCTAGCGTCATCGAGAACCTGTCGCTGTCTACAGCCGGTCTTGTTTCAGGAGCTTTAGGAATTTAATTTCAGTACTAAGGATTCTGACCCTGAGGCTTGGGAGTAGAAGGACGGGTTTTGTGGTTTTTGAGGCATCCTTCTTTACACCTAAAAACTATTTAATACCTTTTCTTCCTAAGAGATACTAACTTCGCCTAACTTCGTGTATTTATATCATTTTGTTGAGATTGTATCGTAAGTCAGTTATTCTTGTAAGTCTCTTTCTGGCCGTAGGGCTTACGGTTGGGCAGGGTTTTTTTGCCTATAAAACGGCTCATCTGCATGGCTTGGTTACTGACGGACAAGGTGAGACCATTCAATCGATTCATTCTCCTCTTTTTATCCCCGGATCCTTAGTAAAGTCTGTAGCAACCGGTTTTACTCAGTACTCCGGTGATCCAACGTCTTCCGACCTGCAGAAAGAGAATGCCAAAGCTATGAAGGCTCTTGATACAGCTCATAGGCTGGCATTTTTTGCGGAGAAACGGGTTTTCTACGAGGCTCTTATTTTAGAAAAACTCGTAGCCAGGCTCTATCCAAAGCATTTCTTTTTATAGCCCCTTTTTATAGGATAGCTTACTTAAGCCGTTAACATCAGACTTCTGTGGTTTGTCTCCATTGATGTCTTGGGAAAGGAGTGTTTCAGATGCTGTGAAAACACCACCTGAGACGGCTCTGCTGTACGGTTTAATGGCTAGTCTATTTTGAAGGTATTCCCTTCGTATCGTTCCAAACAGTTTAAGACAGAAGTCATTTCTGTTATCAATTAATTATTAATCAAATGGAGTTTAGAACAACACTATTTGGGCTGGCAATTTTAGCCCTATGCATATACATATTTGTTCTTTTAAAAAGAAGTAGAAAGAACAAAGAGAAAATACTAATCAATCAGTTACAGGTGCTTGCCACAGGCCAGGCTGCCCAAGTTGAGGCGCATGAGTTGGGACTTGATTTTGGGTTGGGTATCGATGAAACAAACCGATACCTCTTTTATACAAGAGATCAAAAGATTGGCTTTACGAATAAGGTCATAGACTTGGTTGCGGTGAAGAATTGTACGGTAGCAATCCAAAAAAGGCAAGTAGGAAAAGAAGCCTACATGGATAAGGTTTCACTGATTTTTCATCCAGAACCCGGTAAGGCACAAGAGAGGATAATTCTTTTCGATTCGGAGTCAACAGCCCTACCAAATGGAGAACCACTAATGGCCAAAAGGTGGGCCGAAAGAGTCAATGAGCTTTTGAAAGATGCAAAGTCCGGTTCTACTTTTCGGGTAGCAGGTTGATTATAATAAGAAGGCGATCTCAAAAGTCAACTATAATGGTCATGCTCAACTTTATTGGGAATGACATTCAGCTTTTGAGACCGCCTCTTTTTCTTTTGGAGAAGCACTTATTGTTTCAAGGCTTCTGTAATGGTCTTTTGGAAGGATTCGTTAAGTAGTCCGTAATCATAGAAGGCCATACCATTGGCTTTGGTGTCTTTTACAAGCTTTACGGCTTCTGCCACTTCCTTATCATTCTTGTCGGCCAGGTAGAAGGCTGTGTACAATGGTTTGCTTCCGTTTAAATCGTTCAGACCTTCTTCGGTTGCTCTTTTCATAAAGCCTATATCTTCGGCATAAAACTTATAGTAGACCATGGGGAACACAAAGTCGAGGTTCCATTTGTCCCAGTCTTGTCTTACCATTTTACGGGCGAGCGATGGGGTGGCAAATACGGAGGCTGATATTTGCTTTTTTCTTTGATGAACACCTTCGGCAATTTTATTTACCAAATGAGTGATGGAATCATATCTGAATTGTCTCCATTGGCTGTCAGTGCTTGGATCATCCAGGTCGAGCGGATCGTATCCTTGTTCAGCTTTGAACTTGTTTCGGCAATCTTCGCAATAACAAAAGTCGAACTCGGGCATTTCATGGTCTTGCACAAGATCATACTTTTCCCATAGTCCTCGGGGAAGAATTACATCGCAGTACCGCACATAGTCGAGCTGAATACCATCTAATCCTTCTATTTCACACACCTCCATCATGCCATTAAAGACAAACTCCTGAACCTCAGGTTTGGTAGGGCAAAGCCACTGGTAATAGTCTACATAAGGCCGTACATCAAAGCTGGAGTTGCCTTCTCGGCTTACTGCATACCATTCGGGGTGTTGCTGGGCGGTTGGGTCGCCCGGCCTGTTCATGGTCCATAGCCAGGCATGTATTTGCAGTCCGTGTTTTTTTGCGGCAGGAATAGCTTTTTCCAGTACGGGTTTTCCACCACCTACTAAAACACCATAGAAACCCAGGTTCTTAAGGCCTTCCAGCTCTTTATCCCAATCGGCTTCTGTTTTATTGCCTCCACCTGTCCAAATCCAGAGTTTAAAGTCGCTGATGGTGTCTTTAGGTTGGCATGAATGAAATAGCAGGGGGCTTCCCACTATGGCCGCTGTTCCAAGGCCTAGTTGTTTAATAAACTGTCTTTTATCCATTACTTAAATTCTTTCCATAGTCTTCCTGTTTCGTCTATATGCCACACGATGCCTGCATTGAATGGGTGTGGCATAATGGCATGGTAGCGGTATTTATCGGCCTGTAACTGCCATACAATAGGTTTGCCTACATGAAACGTTTTGGCTTCCAGCAATTGATCTTTTGCCGCAGTGTATGAGCCGGTTTTTTTCTTGCTCTGCTGTTGGTTTCGGTGTATATGAGCCAGCAGTTGTCTCACTTCTTCAGAGCCAAAATCAGATACATACTGGTCAGGTTGATCCACCGTTTTGGCCGAAAAGACTACCTGCCCCCAATACTCGGGTTCGTGCATGGCTATAATGCGCTGAGGAGACCACACCCAGTTATGTTCAACCGGTCGTTTGGCTTTGGGGTCAACCATCTTTTCATATCCACCATTTACAATTTTGGTATCCCACTGAACCCGGGAAAAGTTAACGCGCCAAACGTCTCGGGCTTTAGGTTTTTTTCCTTTAAAAGCCGCTTCTTCCAAAGCATTCCAGGGCATGGCTACTTCAACCGACCAGTATTTATCCGTGTCGGAGGGGTTGTTGAGGCTCCCTTCAATGTGAACAGCCGAACGAATTCCGTTAATATTCCAGTGATCTATGGCCTGGCCATTGTCTCTATAGGCTCTTGTAAGCATAAGATCCCAGATGGTGTTGAAGGCATTCACTTCATATTCATAATAATGGTGAGTGTCACCGTCAGGGTCTATGAATATTTCGAAGTCGTTGTCGTAAAAAATCACCGTATCGCGCTGTTTTAGTTTGGCCCATATGTGGGGTTCTTCCAATTCAGCATAGAAGTAAAAGTAGTTTTCGTCCCAGAGCATTTTTACCCTGGTACGCAAATGGGGCTTAGGTTTTTTATGCCCTTCAATATCTACAAAATCGTCCGTCCACTGAGCATTTTTCCATGATTGTTCGTCAGCTTTTCCGTCAATCATCAGTGGGTCTATGGGCTGCTTGCATATATAGGCCCGGGTTTCAATGAGGGGGTATTGTGCATAGGCTGATAGGCCTGTGAGTAACCCCAGAAGTAAAGTCAGTTTTAGTTTGAGCATAAAAAAATCCTCTCTTTTCAGGGAGAGGATTCAATATCTGAAATTCGTGTAAGCTTTAAAAAAGGTTTACGCCAAAGTATGTTTTTAACACTGTAATTATAAAGATAAATGCCAGAATGGTTGGTGCTAAATAGCTAATGGCAAAGTGTAAGTATTTCTGAACAAATGAGCCTTTATAGTTCGGAGATCCGTTGGCAAGTTCTTCGTCCAAATTGTGCTTCTTCCAAACATGAGCGGCAAAGAATACAATTAAACAGCCGCCCAGCGGAAGGAAGGAATCATTGGCCACATTGGCAATAAAGCTCAGGAAGTCAGTGGCACTTTCTGCACCGGGGTAGGTAATGAAATTAGAGAAGAAGTCTGAGTAGCCATTGCCAAGTAGTGATGGTATACCAATGAGGTAAATAAGCCCCGCCACCAGCCAAACAGCTCTTTTTCTTTTAACCTTTTTCTCGTCTACCACATAGGCTACCGGTACTTCTAGCAGAGATACGGTAGAGGTGAGGGCCGCAAAACACAGAAGTACAAAAAACACGGTGCCGGCTATGGCTCCTAAGGTACCGCCAATGGTACCAAAAATTTGAGGTAAGGTAACGAATATTAGGGCCGGGCCACTACCTACGCCTTCCATGGTACCGCCACTCATAAAGCCTATTAATGGAAAGATCATCATACCGGCAATCACGGCTATACCCACATCGGCCAGCGTAATGAAGGCCGCGGCAGAGACAATGTTTTCCTTTTTATTTACATAAGAGCCGTAAGTAATTAGTGCGCCCATTCCCAAAGAAAGAGAGAAGAAGGCCTGGCCAAGAGCGTTGGTTACTACTTCGGCATTTATTTCAGAAAAATCAGGTATAAGGTAGAATTTCAATCCTTCTACGGCATTAGGCAGGGTTAAGGAATATACCACAAGGGCTAGAATCATTACAATGAGTGTAGGCATCAGAAACTTAGCTGCCTTCTCTATTCCTCCTGAAACTCCTTTGGAAACCACATAGGCCGTAGTAGCCATAAAGAGCAGGCCATAGGCTCCAACTTTAAAAATATCTTTAACAAACTCTCCAAACTGCTCGGCTATACCAAAGTTGCCCGAAGCCATTTCGAAAATATAGCCAAAGGCCCAACCGGCAATTACATTGTAAAATGAAAGAATAAGAAAGCCACTGAGAATGCCGAGTTTTCCAACAAAACTCCATTTTTTAAAGCCCAGTGCATTGAAAGCACCTACCGGGTTTTTCTCCGTTTTACGACCTATGGCAATTTCGGTAACCATTACCGGATAGCAGAGTATAAAGCAGAAAATCAGGTACATTACCACAAAGGCTGCACCACCTCCTTGTCCAACTTCATAGGGAAAACCCCATATGTTTCCTAATCCAACTGCCGATCCTGCTGCGGCAGCAATAAATCCAAGTCTGCTTGAAAATCCTCCTCTATTAGCCATTGATAAAAATTTAAAATCCGAATATATGGGATTCTAAAGAGTATTTGGGTGCGAACCTTATAAAAATCTTAAATGAAGGATGAACGGTGCTTCAGAACAGGAGCCTTGAGGTTTTGACCATAAAAACAGCGGTTCAACTAATGAAAAATTCCTATACTTGGAGCCTAACCAAAAAAACAGCCATGCCGGTGTTTACCAACGATGCCATTGTTCTTGGACTACTCATAATGGTGGTAGCCTGTGTATTCTATACTTCAAGTTCGGGAAAGCCCTTTTGGAAGAAATTCTACACCATAGTGCCCAGTATTTTGCTCTGTTATTTTTTGCCCGCACTACTCAACTGGCCGCTGGGGCTTATAGACGGAGAACAGTCTAACTTATACTATGTGGCTTCGCGCTATTTATTGCCGGCTTCGTTGGTTTTACTTTGTTTGAGCATAGACCTCAAAGGGATAATGAACCTTGGGCCTAAGGCTATTATAATGTTTTTAGCTGCAACAGTAGGTATTGTCTTGGGCGGGCCCTTGGCTATATTACTTATTTCTTCTATTGCGCCCGGTGTGCTGGATGTAGGTGAGGGTCAGGAGGTTTGGCGCGGACTTTCTACAGTGGCCGGTAGCTGGATTGGTGGAGGTGCTAACCAAGCCTCTATGAAGGAAATTTTTAAAGTTGGCGAAGACCTTTTCGCTACCATGATTGTGGTTGATGTGATTTGTGCTAACATCTGGACCGGTTTTCTGCTTTATGGAGCCAATATTAGTAAAAAGGTAGACGCTTGGCTTAAGTCTGATACCAGTGCTATAGATGATTTAAAGAGAAGGGTGGAAGAATATCAGGCCGGTATAGCTAAGATTCCCACCCTGGCCGATACTTATATGATTCTGGCAATTGCATTTGGAGGAACTGCTCTTGCTCATTGGGGATCTGATTTGATTTCGCCAATGCTGGCTGCTCGTATGGAATGGCTCAAGCGTTTTTCGTTAGAGTCACTAGCTTCAGGTTTCTTCTGGATTGTGGTAATTGCTACCACAGTAGGTGTTGGGTTATCATTTACTCGCTTGCGGAAATATGAGGGAGCGGGTGCCTCGCGGTTGGGTAGCGTATTTATTTTCATTTTGGTAGCCACCATTGGTATGAAAATGAACATCCGTGAGGTGTTTGATAACTTGGGACTATTCTCCATAGGCATTACCTGGATGCTCTTTCATGTACTCATTATGGTGGTGGTAGCCAAGTTGATTAAAGCACCATTCTTCTTTGTGGCTGTGGGAAGCCAGGCCAATGTGGGAGGAGCGGCTTCTGCACCAGTTGTAGCTTCTGCTTTTAGCCCTGCATTAGCACCAGTGGGGGTTTTATTGGCTGTTTTAGGTTATGCTCTGGGCACTTATGGAGCACTTATTTGTGCTTTCCTGATGGAAAGAGCCTCAGCTTTTTGAGCGGTTCTCCAGTTCAAGCTGAATTTTGGTTTTGACACCTCCAAATGCCAGGTAAGGGTAACCTATTCCTACAATGAGAAAAATAGGAGCCATTTTGTATCCTTGTGGAGCATTCCTTAAATAAGAAACTATGACTATTACCACCGCTGCTAAAATTGCAGCAATGGTAATAGCTTTCTGAAGCCTTTTGAACTTGTTCAATTTAGCGTTAAGCTCCTCTTTGCTGTATTCGGAATATTCGTTGGTGCCATTCATGGAGATACAATCGTTATTTCAGACCAATTGTTTAATAGGTCTCTAAAATTTGAAACAGGGCATCTAGCTTTGGAGTGAGTATTATCTCAGTGCGTCTGTTCAAAGCTTTGTTTTCTGGAGTGTTATTAATGGCAATAGGGGAGTATTCGCCCCGGCCAGAGGCTGTAATCGTCTCAGGGTTTACTCCATTGTTTACAAGGATTCTGACAATGGATGTGGCACGCATCACACTCAGGTCCCAGTTATCATTCATATACTGAGATGTACGTGAGATAGGTACATTATCGGTGTGGCCTTCTACCATAATGTTGATCTCGTTATTTCCTTTGAGCGCATTGGCCAATTGTTTAAGTGCTTCAATCCCTTTGGCATCAACCTTGGTGCTTCCAGAACCAAAAAGCAGCTTTTCAGCCAAGGAAACGTACACTTTGCCATTTTTTACCTCAACCGTTAGTTCGCCTTCATCAAAGTTCAATAGTGCATCTGTAACTCGCTTTTTCAGTTGCTCAACGGCCTTTTCTTTATCTGCAATTAGTTTTTCCAATTCGGCCACACGCGCTTCTCTTTTGGCCAGGTCCTCGGCCAGTTCCTGGTTTTTCTTTCGTTCAATTTCGAGGTCATCTTCAATGGCCAGTAGCCGTTGTTGCTGTTGGGCCAGATCTGAATTTAATTGACTGCTGTTGCTTAGCAGGTTGTCATAAAGTTGTTTTACTCTGTCGTAATCGGCTTTTACGGTATTGTATTCTTTGGTAAGTAGTTCAAGGTCGCTTTGCAAGGCGGCAGTTTTGCCTTTGTACTCTTCCACCTGCACTTCCAGCCTGCTTATCTTTTCTTCAGCAATTTCCAACTGCTCTTTCAGGTTGGCATTTTCATTTTCGAGGCCTGTTTTTTCATTAAAGAGGGCATCGAATTCTTTTTTGGCCACGCAAGAACTTAAAACTGTGGTGGCTGCAACAAGGAGAATAAGGTGAGTTTTTAGACGGCTCATAGGTTTTTTGACTTATAGGCAAATATGCTCATTTCGTTCGAGATTTAATGAAATGACAGCCAATTTGAAATTTAGTTTTGGGTGTTCAAAATGTTATGCATGCAGAGAATTATTCGATAACTTAACAACGAACCTAAAAACGTAAGAGTTACTCATGAGAACAGATGGAATGTTAAAAGACGATGCACTAAAAGGTAAAGCCATAATTGTAACCGGTGGAGGCACAGGCCTTGGGAGGTCTATGGGTAAGTACTTTTTAGAGCTTGGGGCAAACCTTGTAATTACCAGCCGTAAGATGGAAGTGCTCGAAAAAACAGCCGCAGCACTTGAGGAAGAAACAGGTGGCAAGGTACTACCTATTGCTTGCGATGTAAGGGAATATGACCAGGTAGAAGCTGTTCTTAAACAAACTGAGGATCATTTTGGGGCTATTCACGGACTCTTAAACAATGCGGCAGGTAATTTTGTGAGCCCTACGGAGCGCTTGTCGCACCGGGCATTTAATACCATTATAGACATTGTTTTAAAAGGTACGACCAACTTTACCCTTGCCCTTGGGAAACGATGGATTGATAAGAAACAAGCAGGAACAGTGCTAAATATTGTAACCACTTATGCCTGGACAGGATCGGGCTATGTGGTGCCATCGGCTTGTGCCAAAGCGGGCGTTTTGGCTATGACACGTTCACTGGCGGTGGAATGGGCTAAATACAACATTCGTATGAATGCCATTGCACCAGGGCCATTTCCTACAGAAGGGGCCTGGAGTCGATTACTTCCAGGAGATTTGGTGAAGAAATTCGATCCGGCCAAGCTTGTGCCCGTAGGCAGAGTGGGGGAACACCAGGAACTTGCCAATCTTGCAGCATACCTCATGTCTGATTTTTCTTCATTTGTCAATGGAGAGGTAGTTACTATTGATGGAGGTGAATGGTTAATGGGAGCCGGAGAGTTTAGTCATCTGGAAAAAATACCTCAGGAAATGTGGGATATGCTTGAAGCTTCTCGCGGAAAAAAGGCATAAGCCCCAAATTACTTTGGGGCTACTGGAAGGCGAAGCGTAAGCTTAGGAATATTGAGTTATAGAGGAGTTTTTATCTATTGATATTCAGGATAGTTAACCGGTTTCGAAATGGAGATTTTTTTTTGTTTTAGCCTAAAAAAAACTCTTTTAAATCTTGTTCTTTCTATCAATATTCGCACAAAATTACCTATATGCGCAAGTGTATTTTTGTGTTTGGTTGGCTTTCAATCACTACTGTAAATCTCCTTTCACAGCAATACCAAAAGTTTTATGAATTACTAGTGCCATCGCTAAGTATAATAGCTATAAATCATGCCGATTTAGACAATGATGGATTCAAAGAAATTATTGTTAGTGGATTGGAGGATGGAGAAAGTCTTTCTGTAGTACTGAAGTACAACGGGAACACCTTTGAACGTCTAGATAATGTTTTTCCCAATGCCCCGATTGGTGAGGCTGTTTTTGTTCATATCGATGGTGATAATCTAATAGATGTTGTTTTCACTCAGGAAACAGATATCGGAAACAATGCGGCAGTTTATTTAAATCAGGGAGGGCTTGTGTTTTCCAGAATTAATGGGCTGGAAGAAAATGTTGTTCTAAGAGGTGTAAATGCGGTAGATATTGAAAATGACGGTGTGATCGAATTAATTGATCGGGGAGGGACTCTTTACACACTTGTACAGGCCAATGATGTTAAACGCTATATACCAACTAGTGATATAGCAACAGATATTCACCTCTACGAACAGAGCAACTGGGTTGAAGCAGACCTCAATGCGGATGGTTTTAAAGACTTAGTACTCTTTAGGCCATCTGGCAAGGAATTTAATACGGTATTTATAAATAAGTCTGGTTCGTTGGAGCCAAACAACTTTCAAAACGAGATAGTCAGTGGTATGCATTTTAATACCGCAGATATTGATGCCGATGGACTGCCCGAGATTGTTTATGTGGATTACATAGATAACAAAGCCACACTTAACTTCTTAAAGTGGATGGGTGGGGAAATTTCGCAGTTGGTCGACATGCAAATAACTCTGGTCAACGTGCCAAATGAATTAAAAATCGAAGACTACGACTTAGATGGTGATTTAGATATTCTGTTATTGAACTTATTTGAGAATGAGCAACTCATTAATAAAGTACTGATCAATAATAATGGTGTGTTCGATGAGTCAACCACCTTATTTATTGACAACAGTGTGGCCAAAACAGATTGGTTGGACTTTGATAATGATGGAGATTTGGATGTGGTGTTTTTTACTTACCCCAGTGTAGAAAACACCGGAATTGTTATTTCGAGAAACCAGTTAGTAGAAGGCTCCAGTCTTGTTAATCAAAGACCGACACCCCCCGTTCAGACTACGGCAGAGGTTTCTGAAACGGGTGTCAAGCTTAGCTGGACTAAGGCATCAGACAATGAGTCAGAACAAGCTGCTCTTTTATACAATGTAGTGGTTGAGCAGATGGATGGAACGGTAGTATTTCATTCAATGTCTTCTGATAATGATTTGAAAACCAACACCAGAGGGCAGACATCTTCCCTGAGTCTTCCTTTAACCTGTATGCCAAATGGTCAATACAAGTGGAAGGTACAGGCAGTAGATCAGACTCGTTTGGTTTCCCCATTTTCTGACTTTGGTACCTTTACAATCGACAGAAATGCTCCTACAGCTCCTTCAAGTCCTCAGGTAATAGAAGCTTCAAGTAATTCTGTTTCAATTCAATGGCTCGGAGGACAGCATGTTACGCAGTATAGGATTTTTAGAAAGCTTTCTTCTGAAAATGCATACCCTTTACTGCCGCTTGCTTCAGTGGATGCTGAGACTCTCGTTTTTACAGATAGTAACTTGGAGTCTAACCTGGAATATGACTATAAAATTGAGGGCTATAGCTGTGGTTTTGAAGCACCATATGTAGAGCTTTCTGTAACAACTTCTAAGCTCGATTTTAATTTGTTGCCTATTGAGGTTATTGGTAACATTGAAGACCTGTTTGCAGCGAATTTGGCCGATTTTAACAATGACGGCCGAGTCGATATTTTTATTTCTGCCCTACTTAAGAATGGACACGTAGTGTTTTCCATATACGAGCAGAAGTCAGATGGCAGTTATCTCGAGCATCAAATCACAAGAAATTCGCTAAGAGAAGAGGTTGTTGTGGTTGTAACAGACTACAATAACGATGGGCTTATGGATTTGGCTCAGCTTCAGGGTTCACTTGAGCTATTCTTGAACAAAGGAGACTTTAACCTTGAGCTTATGGAGGCAGAATCTATTGGCTTTCCCGGCTCCAACGGTATTGGATTCTTTGATATAAATAATGATTTAAAGCTGGAATATCCGACTCCGAAAGTATCTGAATGGAAATGGCTTTATTATGATATTCTCAAACCTCAATCAGAACCCATTTTCATTCAAAAGGTAATGGCCACTACCCAACAATTGAATAAACCAGCAGAGAATGTTGAGTTGATTGATGTTAACCGAGATGGTAAAAAGGATTTACTGTTCGTCTACTATGATCGATTGGTATTGCTCACAAATACGAATAGTGGTTATGATGAGAGTACGTATTTTAAAATAGGAGAGGGAGGTATTTTAGACGTTATAAGTGGCGACTTTAATTCAGGAAACGAATTTCAAATCTTGGTTCAGGGAACTAACGAATCGCAATTTAGCTTGGCGGTTTGCACCATGGCAGATGGGCAATTGAAAGAACAACTTGTCTTAACAGAGAATCTTGTAGGTAACCCTTTGGTGGCCGATTTTAATAATGATGGTTTAAGTGATATTGTGTATAACGAATACGTACTGAATGGAACTTCTATTGTAGGAAAAAGAACCATTATAGCCTACAGTGAAAAAGATTCGAATAGCTATACTTTTCAGAGGCTACCAGATTACGGAGTAGACCTCTTGGCTCTGGCCGACAAAGATAATGATGGCGACCTCGACATCTTGGTTTCTCAGTATCATTCCAGCCTTAGATATACTACAATGAATTGGTTGGATAACTATCTGGACGAGTTGGATATGACAAAGCTCAATAGTTCGCCCAGTAAAGTGAAGAATTTAACGCTAAGCCCTAATCATGCTTTAAATACCGTAAGAATACAGTGGGAGAGTGCCGAAGACAATGAATCGGAAAGTAATAAGCTGCACTACGAAATATCTATCAAAGACTCAGAAGGAAATTATCTAATTGCTCCTTGGTCTACAGCAAATGGATTGCGACTAACTACAGAGAGGAGGAATTTTGTTTCTACTCTTGAAACCACAATCAACTGTATTCCCAATGGTGTGTATACTGTATCTGTACAAGCTATTGACAATGGGTTCAGAGCATCGGAACTAGATTATACTGCAACATTCGAAATGAATGGTACTGCACCTGTTGCACCAATTGTGAGATATACTCATATTTCAGATACCAAAGTACTTCTGGAGTGGACTGATCGTTCAGTTTCTGAACAATCCTATAGGATTTATCCATTTGAATTAAATGGAGAGACACTCTTTTCGAACGAAATCCCTGCCAACTCTACATCATACCTTTTGGAAAACTTATTGGCCGATACCGAGTACTCGTTTAAGGTGGTACCCTATCATTGTGCGTTCGAAGAGGCGGCAACAATAGTTACTTTTAAAACCTATCCCTTACTTTATACAGAAACCAATGTTCTCGATGGATCTCCCTTTAATGACTTTAAAAGGGGAGATTTTGATAATGATGGTACAATGGAAATTGTTTACCTGTCTGGAGATGAAGGCAATGAGCTGAATATCTTAAAATATGTAGACGGAAATTGGGTTAGTTCGCGTGCTCAGGTAGACCAAAAAGGACCTGTAGCAGGTCTTCTCACAACCATCGATTTTGATGGAGATGGATTGCTGGATGTAGCGCACTTTGGAAATACTGAAGAGGGACCGAAACTGAGTGTCTTTTTAAATAAGGGGAATTTTCGTTTTGAGATAAAGAACCTCATATTGTCAATGGCAAGTGGCTTTGGAATAAGAGGTGCTCCAATTTGGGTAGACTTCGATCACGATGGTGATATAGATGTGGTATGTAACGTTACGAACCAAACAGGTTTTAAAGAAAGCACGGTCTTCTTAAGCAATGAAGGTGACTTTTTTAAAGAAAGACTTATGCTTGAAGGGTTCAGTATTGGCGGTGAAGCTTTTGTCGACCTGGATAATGATGGGGATAAAGATTTGTTTGGTCATTTATTACGTGAGCCAGTGCTTTTGTATAATGATGGCAAGGGGAACTTTAAGTTGTCTGAAGCAGTGCCTCTGGTGGGAGCACCAACTTTGAGATACTATGAGAGTCATTTCCAATCTGTGTGGAGCGATTTTGATCGTAATGGCTATTTGGACTTAATGTATGTAGGTGATTTAAGCTCAAACCCGAGTATCGTCTACTTTACTCAGGAGGATGGTCAGTTTAGTTTAAGGTCAGACTTTCAAGGCATTACTTTGGAGATAAACCATCTTAATGTAGCAGATATTGATCATGATGGTGATCTGGATGTGATATTGATGTCTTACTACCCCTTCTTCTATGTCAATTCAGGCGATGGTAGTTTTGAGAGAATGCGTAGGGGTGAATTTGTGAATTATGTTAAATATGGCATGGCTACCGCGTCTATTGTCGAGGATTTCAATGGCGATGGTTCTGTAGATATTTTTATGAAAAGAGGTAAAAGGCTAGATTATTACCTTTCCAGTGCCTCTACGGGTTGGGGAAGAACAAATAACCCACCAGCCAAACCCAATAATCTTTGGGCATATAATGTAACCAGCGGTGTACTAATTACTTGGGATGATGCGGTTGATGACCTCACTCCCAAAGAGAATATGCGATATCATGTTCACTTAAAGTATGAAGATGACGGCACAATTCTTAATCCAAGGTATGACAATAATCAACTGAATAAGACAAAGAACGATCTTCTTTTTACCAAGGACAATCAGCTTTTTATAAAGAGAGATATTTCGGGTAGAGTCATGTCTGCCTCTATTCAGGCAATCGATGCGAATGGTCTTGCTTCCGCTTTCTCCTACACTCTTCCTTTCGATTTGGTTACAGGACTTAATGAAGGTTCTAGTCAAGTAAAGATGAATATCTCACCTAACCCGACTAGCGAGATCATAAATATTACTTATGAAGGAGGCTATATCGGCAATGTGACGCTTGATATAGTGAATGTGGAAGGTAGGATAGTGAAGCAAGTTGAGACTCATAAGAGCAGTGCTATTTTCCAAGAATCGCTGAGGATAGAAAACCTTAAGCCAGGTATTTATACCTTGAGGGTTAGAGAAAAGAAAGAGACGAAAACAGCCAGATTTATTAAACTAGACTAAACCTTGCATTTTAAACTTCACACAAACTTTAAATTGCCTAACCCTTAAGCTAACATTCGGGCTGTAGCTTACCTGAGTGTTTCGGAAGGCTGTACTAGGATTAATTATTCTTGGGCAATCTGCGTTGATTTGGGCGCAGATTAGGAGCAATAATGTACTTATTTCTACCTCCTCCAATTCGGCCAATACACTCTCCGTGCAGCTTAGGTCATTGAATGGTCTGGGCAATTTTTATACCTCTACCGATCCGGATTCTGCCTTTTACTATGCCAAACGTGCATTGGATGAAGCGCTTGAATCAGGCAACCTTCACCAGCAGGCACAAGCGCAACGCACCATAGGGCAGGTCTTCTATCTACAAGGGGCTTATGACAATGCTATTGCCTACCTCACCGATGCACTCGCCAAGTTTAGTCAGCTAGAAATGAAACCCGAAACAGGCCAAACCCTGCTTTCTCTAGGCGCGGCTTATCAGTTTCATAACTTATGGGCCGAAGCGATTAAAGAGTATAAGAGGGCTCGTAGCATTTTTGAACAGCTGGCCGATTCTACAGGAATGGCAGAAACCTATGGCGTTATTGGGCATTATTTTGAAAAAACTGCCCAGGCCGATTCTGCTTTTTACTATCAATACAAAGCATTGCGGCTCTACGAGGCTTTAGACGACCCCAGAGGAAAAGCCATTATTTATGATAATATAGGTAGTGTTTATGAAGACCTGGGGCAGTTCGATAATGCATTCGAATACTTCTTACTATCGGCTCATTACGACTCCCTGTGTAATAACTTGCCTGCTTTGGTGAATACTCTCAATAATCTGGGAGATACCTTTAGAAAGCGAGGCAAAGTGGCCGAAGCTGTTGCCTATACCAACCTAGCGCTGCACTTGGCCGATTCGCTGCAACTCAACTACGAAGTTCTCAGTGCCTATCACGACATGGCCAAAGTTTACCGGTCGAACGGGCAGTTGAGTCTGGCACTTAGTTATTACGACAGTGCCTATGAGTTTTCGCAAGAGCTCTTCAACTCACAGATTGCCGGCCAAATAGCCAATTTTCAAACCCTCTATGAAACACAAGAAAAAGAGCAAGCCATAGCCCGCCTGGAGGCTGGGAAGAGAATTGATCGGCAGGCGAAAAATTCACTCGTAATAGGTGGTTTAGGACTGGTGTTTTTTACAGCACTCGTGGCCATACAAGAAAGAAAACGGAGAAACCAGGCTACTGAGGCTCTAAAGGCTCAAAAAGCATTGAGCGATGAGCGAATACGCAATATTGAGCTGGAGCAGCAGGCCCTTCAGGCACAACTGGAAAATAAACGACTCAAAGAGGAACAGTTCTATTTGGAATTGGAAGCCCGAAGCCAGGACCTTACGGCTAAGACATTGCACATTATTCAAAAAAACAGGCTGCTCAAAGATATCCGGGAGCAAATCGATCAGCTGGAAAAAGAGTCTAAAATGAAAGCCGAAGTGCTGGAAGGGCTAAGTAACAGCATCGATAAGGGCTTTCGGTTCGATACGGAGTGGGAACACTTTCAAGACACCTTCAATCAGGTACACGATGACTTTACCCTCCGCATTCGAAGCCAGTACCCAGAACTCACCGATTCTGATATTAGGCTGTGCTCACTAATCCGCATGGGTATAAGCTCAAAAGATATTTCAACCCTGCTGGGAATAAATACCGATAGTCTCAGAGTAGCTCGATATAGGCTAAAGAAGAAGCTTCATCTGAGGCATGGTCTCAAACTCAAAGAATTTCTAGCCGAGTATTAAGTAAAGCTTGTTAACATTTTATGTGTTTATAAGTTTTTGATTTTCAGTAGGTAATGGTTCTCTGTATATGTTTTGTTAACGTTTTTGAGTAGCAATTTATCACTTGCTTAACCTCCGGTTCATCAAGCCTTATTAGGTCATTTTCATATTTGACCCATTCAATTTCACGAACAAAAACAACTATGAAAAGACTATTACTAACCATTGCAATCATTGGCCTTATAGCCACCCCTGCGTTTAGCCAAGGGGTAGTTAAAGGCAGGGTGTTGGATGAGCTAGGCCTGCCTTTGCCTGGGGCAACTGTGCTGTTGCCGGGTTTAGAGAAAGGAATGCCAACCGATGCCAACGGCTACTATACTATAGTTGAAGTGCCGGCCGGTGAGCACAACATCACCGTTACTTTTGTAGGCTACAAAAAGATAGAGCAGCAAATAACCGTTTTAGACAACACCACTACCACACAAAACTTTTCTATGGAGCCCGGATACACCACAGGGGGCGAAGTGATAATAGTGGGCGATCGTTTGAAAGGGCAGGCCAAAGCGCTCAACCAACAACGAACCAACGCTAACATTACCAATGTGGTAGCTGCCGACCAGATAGGTAGGTTCCCCGATGCTAACATTGGCGATGCCCTAAAACGAATACCGGGTATTACCATCCAGAACGATCAGGGAGAAGCCAGAAACATTATTGTGAGAGGCTTGGCTCCGCAGCTCAATTCAGTAACGCTCAATGGTGAACGAATCCCCTCGGCAGAAGGAGATAATAGGAATATTCAACTAGATCTTATTCCGGCCGATCTGATTCAAACCATTCAGGTAAATAAAGCCGTTTTGCCCGATATGGATGCCGATGCCATTGGTGGTTCTGTGAATCTTGTAACCCGCTCGGCTCCTGCAGGAAGAAGGCTGTCCGGCACCCTTGCCTCAGGGTATAACTTCCTGTCCGAAAAGCCCATATGGACCGGTACACTCATTGCTTCCGATCGTTTTGCCAACGGCAAACTTGGAGCGGTCTTTTCGGCCAGCTACAATAATCATGACTTTGGCTCAGACAATGTGGAGGCCGTGTGGTATGAAGGAGACAATGGCGAAGCACTTATCGAAGAATTCGACATTAGAGAATACCAGGTGCAGCGGGTACGAAGAAGCTTTAACCTCGCTCTCGACTACGAAATCAATGCCAATCACAAACTCTATCTATCCGGAGTATATAACTGGCGAGACGATTGGGAAAATAGGTTTAGAATGCGCGTGTCACAGATTGATGATGCTTTTGATGATGGCGATGCCATTTCTACAGGCACGCGCACCTGGAATTTGCCGGCTAGGGTAGAATACCAAACCAAAGGCGGCCTTGACAGTGATAGAGTTAGAAAGAGAAGGCTGGAGGATCAGCGCAACAGAAATATTACCCTAAAAGGAGAACACTTGTTTAACAGCCTGAAAATGACCTGGTCTGCTACCTATGCCAAAGCATCTGAAGATCGCCCCAACGAGCGATATATCTCGTATCGCCAGAGTAACCAGAATGTGTTTGTAGACCTACGCGACCCGGGTTTCCCTTTGGCCAACCTCATTAACCCTGCCGACAACCTGAACATTGGCTTAAATGAGATTTCTGAAAACCATGACTACACAGAAGATGAGGATTTCAATGCAAGAGTAGACTTTCAGAAGCCATTGACCAGCAAGGCACTCCTTAAATTTGGAGGAAGAGTAAGAACCAAAAACAAACTAAGAGACAACTCTTTCTTCTCATACGAACCTGTCGATGAAGATGCCTTTGGCGCAAGGTTGGGCAATGTACCCAACAGCAGCTACACCAACCCTAACTATCTGGCCGGTAGCAAGTACAAAGTAGGTCGCTTTGCTACTCCGGGATTCTTAGGAGGATTAGACCTTAAGAATCCTGCCCTTTTTGACGAAACCGATGAGTTAGGCGAGTATGCGGCCAGCAACTATAGTGCAACGGAGAATATTTATGCCACATACGCCATGGCCGATATACAATTCAATGAAAAACTCTCAGGCATAGTAGGTCTACGCTATGAAGCCACATCCATTGATTATACCGGTAATATTTTCGATGTAGATAACGATGTGGTCACCGGAACTTCAGACGATCAGAACTATGGCAATTTTATGCCCGGACTACACCTCAATTATAACTTTAGCGATTATTCTATTTTACGCTTTGCCTGGACAAACACTATTGCCCGACCCAATTATTTCGATTTAGTGCCCTATGCAGAGTTTAGCCCGGACGATCAGGAGCTGGTACGTGGTAACCCTGCCCTGGAAGCCACAACCTCTATGAACTTCGATCTGATGTTCGAAAACTACTTTGAAAACATTGGTATCATTTCGGGCAGTGTGTTTTACAAAGATGTAGACCACTTTATTTATGAGCGGGTTATTGAAGGCTACAACGACCCTGAGTTTGGCAATGATTTGGAATATACCACCTTCGAAAACGGAGGTACGGCTGAAATATATGGAGTGGAAGTGGCTGTGCAGCGACAACTATGGAAAGGCCTTGGGCTTTACCTCAATTACACCTATACGCAATCTTCAACCACCGGTATTCAGGGCCGAGAAGAAGAAGATACTGAGTTGCCGGGAACAGCCAACAATATGTTCAATGCATCATTGAGCTACGAAACGCCCAAACTGGTGCTCAGAGCCTCGCTCAATTATGCCAGCGATTATATAGATGAATTGGGAGGCGATGCCTTTGAAGATCGTTTTTACGACAAACAGACCTTTATAGACCTGAATGGTTCTTACGCCTTTACACCACAATGGAGGTTTTTCTTTGAGGTGAATAACCTCACCAATCAGCCATTGCGCTATTATCAGGGAGTGAGCAGCCGCACCATGCAGGTAGAATACTACAACGTTAGGTTCAATGCCGGCTTAAAATTCGATTTGTTCAACGACTAGTTAGTTTACTATTAACAGATTTAAAGAAGGTGGCCTTAAGGCTACCTTCATTTTTGCTATGATAAAGAAAATTGATCTACTAATCCCTTTGGTTTGGCTTATGGCCATGGCTTGCAACAACCAACAGCCAACTATAAAACCTATACTGGTTACCGAAGCAGTAAAGCATGACTCTGACGATCCGGCCATTTGGATTAACCGCCAGGATCCTTCCAAAAGCCTTGTTATTGGCACGGATAAACACGAAGATGGGGCCTTGTATGTCTTCGATTTGCAGGGGAGAATTTTTCCGGAAAAAGTGGTGAGAGGACTAAAGCGCCCTAACAATGTAGACGTTGGTTATGATTTGGTACTAGGCAAAGACACAGTAGACTTTGCCGTAACCGGTGAAAGACTCACTTCCATGCTTCGGGTATACTCTGTCCCGGATATGAAGCCAATTGATGGAGGAGGTTTTCCTATGTTTGAGGGAGAAACGGCTCCGGAACATCGAGACCTTATGGGCATTGCCCTGTATCAACGCCCTGCCGATAAGAAGACCTTTGTAATTATGGGGCGAAAAACCGGGCCAAGCCAAGGCTATTTGTGGCAATACGCGTTAGAGGCAGACTCGCTGGGCCAACTGCAGGCCCGGTTGGTAAGAAAGTTTGGCAAGTTTAGCGGGGTAAAGGAAATTGAAGCTATTGTAGTAGACCATGAACTGGGGTATGTCTATTATTCCGATGAAAATGTGGGCATTCGAAAGTATTATGCCGATCCTGAGAAAGGTAATGAAGAGCTTGCTCTTTTTGGTACTGAAGGCTTTGCAGATGACCACGAGGGAATTTCAATCTATACTACAGAAAATGGACGGGGCTTTATTCTGGTTTCCGATCAGCAAGCTAATAGCTTCAGAATTTTTCCCAGAGAAGGAGAAGCACAAGACCCTCATTCACACCAGTTGTTAAAGGTGGTCAGGCTATCGACTAAAGAGAGTGATGGTTCTGAAATAACCAGCTTGCCATTGAACGATATGTTTAAAAAAGGGCTCTTTGTAGCCATGTCAGACGATCGCACCTTTCAATACTACCGCCCGGAAGACCTGCTCGATAGCCTTTTAAAGAAGTAGCAGCTTACCTTTCGGGCAAGTACTGTAAACTAGAAAACCATAGTTCTTTTCTAGGCAGGCCTGAGGGAAACAAATTCCTCAGGCCTGTCTTCCACAAACAGCTCTGCCAATTTTGTTCTTTGCATGGTTCGTGGCTTTCTCTTAGTTTAGGAGTTCTTCATTCCGATTGTATGAAAAAGACCTCTCTATTCGCGCTGGGAGTTTTGGTCGCTATGGGCTGTAGCCCTACTTCTCAGAACTCGATTTTCGATGAACTCCTTTCTTCCACAGAATACATTGATGGCACTACTGAATACCTGGCCTCGCCTTATGTAACGGCAGGAGACCGGTTATACATGGTGGGGCATCAGGACGGAACTTTTCCGGACCTTGGCTGGCATGTGACTGGTGAAATGGGGGGTATTTGGGATCACCCCATAAAGTTAATGGATGGCTTTAGCATCTCACTCAATAGCAATGGGCAGAGCGTTTGCCTGGAAGAGGCTGAAAAGTTCAGAAATTACCCTTTTGCCAATAAGCACTTCTATAAACTCAACCAGTTGGGCCTGGAGGCCGAGCGAACTCAGTTTGTGCCTGACGGTGAAGAGGCTGTATATGTGGAGCTCAAGTTGAAAAACCTGGGTGGTGAAACAAAAACTGTCGACCTGACCTTCTCTGGTATGGTCGATTTGAGGCCTGTTTGGCTGGGCGAACGAACCCAGATGAATGATGGACAGGACAAAGCCCAATATGAAAAAGCAATAGATGGAATAGTGGGCAAAGATGCCGATAACGAATGGTATGTGGCTTTTGCCTCCAATACGCCTTCAGCCGGCAACTCTGTGGGTATGGTGCCTTGCGATTATGAGCGAAAAGGAAAAGGAGTAAATGCTTCGCTGACGTATGCGTTGAAGGTGAAACCCGGAAAAACGGAGACCATTGCTTTCGTAATTGCGGGCTCCCATCAATCCAGAGAAAAAGCTTTGAACACACTCAGTCGGGTGAGGGAAGAGGCCATAGATATGCTACAAACTAAGGCCAAAAGGTACCAAACCATTGCCCAAACGGCCGAGTTGCATATTCCTGACCAACGCCTTGAGCAAGCCTTTCGCTGGGTAAAATATAATACAGACTGGCTGGTGCGCGATGTAGAAGGCCTTGGAAGAGGCATTACTGCCGGAATTCCTGACTATCCGTGGTACTTTGGAGCCGATAGTGAATATGCCCTGCAAGGGGCGGTAGCCATAGGCATGCAAGATGTCTCTGAAAAGACCATTGCCCTTATCGACAGTGTATCAAACGCTATTAATAAGGGTAGTGGTAAAATTATCCATGAAATGTCTACCAATGGTGCGGTCTTTAATCCCGGCAATCTCAACGAAACTCCTCAATATACCAGCCTTATATGGGAGGTGTTCAAGTGGACAGGCGATATGGATTTTCTTAAAAAGCACTATGCTACGGCTATAGCCGGTTTAGATTGGCTCTTAAAAGAGCATGATGAAGATGGTAATTTGTTGGCCGATGGTTATGGCATGATGGAAATTCATGGACTGGAGTCTGAGATGATCGATGTGGCAGCGTATACCTATAAAGCCTTCATTGATGCTGCTCAGATGGCCCGGGTATTGGGTGAAGAAGAGCGGGCTGCCGACTTTAGTGCTAAGGCCGAGCAACTGGCAAATACAATTAATACCGATTTCTGGGTTGAAGAGTTTGACTCCTATGCCGATTTTATTGGCACGGCTAAAGAGGCCTTGCATTTAATTGATGGAGCCATCGTAAGGGCCGATACTCTGAATAAGCCCTGGGCTGTTTTGGAACTTAAGAATACTCAAAAGAAAATAAGGAGCTATGCTCCAAATAAAAAACAAGGCTTTGTGTTATACCACAACTGGGTGGTAAACACACCCATGGAGGTGGGGGTGGCCAAAGAGCAGTATGCCCTCAGGGCCCTGAAAACAGGTAGTAAATATGTGAATCCGTTTGGCGTATTCGTAACAGGCATCGACAGGGACGAATCGGCCGGAACAGATGATGGTGGCTTTGCCAAGAAGATGAAGATTTTTAGCTATACCGGTGCTGTTATGACTTTACCGACCGGAGTTCAGGCTATTGCAGAAAATAATTATGGCAGACCGGATGAAGCATTGGATTACTTGCAGCGAATGACCAACTCATTTAGCTATGCCCTGCCGGGGTCTATGTATGAAGTGAGTCCCGATTTTGGGATGATTGTTCAGGCCTGGAATATTTATTCCTACGCTTTCCCTATTGTACGTCAGTTTTTTGGAATAAACCCTATGGCTCATCGCTCGGAAGTAATGATTAGCCCTTTAATGCCTTCGACCTGGAATGAGGCCGCTATAAACAACCTAAAGGTAGGGGAGCATTTGCTTTCGGTGGCGTACAAGCGTTTGGATAATGGAGAAGAGCTAACTATAAGCCAGCCTGATGATGCCCTGAGTATGGTGTTCGATGAAGAGCGTTATGAAGTAACTGTGGTTAGGGGTGAGCAGCTAAGAAACAACGGCCCCCAAATAAGACTAAAAGGAAAAGAAATTGTAGTGATTCTCCGACCAAGATAGTTTGAATGGCTTTGGAGAAAGTTTCTTTCTCCTGGTCGCATAAGAAAAAAGGAGAAGTTCTGTCAAAGAAACCGGTTTGGTCTTTGATAGTACTCAAAACTTCTCCTTTAGGTTCTATACTTCAGTGGCACCTGGGCCTTTCCTAAACATTTTCTTTACGGCCTGCTCCAGTTCTTCAGCCGCTTTTCTTAAGTGGAATTTAGCCTCTTCGAACTTAGGCCCATTTTTGGTTTTAAAGTCCTGTAGCTTGTCTTCCAGCTTATCGCGTTGTTTCTTCAGGTCTTCTATCACATCTTCCATTTCTTCGCGAGCCTCGGCTCCGGCCTCTTTGGCCTTTTCTACCAGCTCATCTATTTTCTCTCTGATTTCTTTCAGTAACTTCTCTGTGTCCATTAGTTTGTAGGTCTTGTTTTAATGGTGGTTGAAACATTAATCCAGCAGCCCACTTTAATAGGATCTCCCTCATTTTTGTTGGCTGTGAATACATCAGAAACTGTGGGAAACTGTGCTCTGGCCTGGGCCATTCCTTCCTTATTACCCGCTTTCTGGTATAAATCGTATGCTGCCATATAAATGGCTCTATCATCGATTTGGCTTTGTTGCTTAGCACATTCGTTGAAGCTATTCATGTACATATTAGCTACCAAAGTAAGTGCCTGGGCTTCATAAGACTTGTGTGTTTCTGCAGCCTGGAAGGCTATTTTTCGGGCCTCTTGCTTGTTGCCCTGGGCTATGTATACCGAAGTGAGCCCCAGTAAAAGATCTGCCTTTTTCTCAGGGTCTTTAGACAAGCTCACAGCTTGCTGATAGAATTTTACTGCCTTATCATATTCTTTAGTGGAATAGGCTCTTTGAGCAATTACTTTGGCCATTCCTTCAGTAGGTTCCAGTTTTTGAATAATCTCGGCCGATTTCAGGAAGTATGTACTTTCGGTACAGCCCTGATTGAGTAGCAATCCGAAAATCTTTTTGGCCAGCTTTAGGTCGTTGGTATTGTTATTCAGGGGAGGGGCCAGATTGGTATTAATGAAGTCACAATTGAGGTCATCACCAATAATCTGTGTGAGCAAACCATTTACAGCCGCACGGTACCGGTCTAGTTTGTCAGAATCTTCACCTTGTTGTTCTTTGCGGTCAATAACATCCAGCACTTTGCCATAAACATCCAAAACCTGATCGTTCGAAATGGAGTTGCCATAGGCCTTGTAGCGTCTCACCACATCCATGTAAGAAACAATGTTGTTGTTAATAACCTCTTCTGGTTTTTTGTAGGCTTCGTGGTATGCCTCTAGTGCTTCACCTATTTTTTCACGATTCGATTTCCAGTATTTATAGTAGCGATAGGCCTTATTGTTTACTTCCAGGTCGCTTAGACCAAAGTATTTCTCTTTTAAGTTGAAGGCAATAAACATCGAGTCGAGCAACACATTCTGTTTGGTCTCGTCCGTTTCGGCTTCTGCCAGGTTTTCGTAAGCTTTATATGCGTTTATGTACAGACCATCGTACAAATCAGGGGCATTTTTCATGAGCCAGCTAAGCGAATTGGCCGCTTGTCTATACCTATCGATAGACATGGCATCAACCGATAGAGCAAATCTTCTTTTTGCTTCTTCGGCAAGTACCGGATCATCAGGCAATTTTAGCTGACTTTCCTGGCTCATTCCCACTTGAGCAATACATAAGGTAAGTAGTACAAAGAATATCCTTTTCATAACAATGAGTTTTCTAACCAATCATTTAATCAAACATTTAGCCAAAAAGCTAAGGCCACGCGAAACTAACAGGTCTTAGAAAGTATGAATAAATGCATGGATTATCAAATTGTTGTTTTTAGCTCAAATATAACGGTCAATTGCTTACTCTTGTTCTCAATTTAGTGCTTAGCTGTATCCAGCAGTCTACGTCAATTTGGTCTCCATCGAACAAGTTATTTTCGAAAGCTTCTTCCCGCGTTGGGAATCTTTTAGCAGCTTCTTCCATACCCTTCTTGTCACCTGCTTTTTCGAAAGCGTCATAGGCTACCAGGTAAACGGCCTTGTCCTGAACCCGATCATGGCGTTCGGCACAATCGTTATAGCTGGAAAGATAAAGATTGCCAATGAACGAGTAGGCCACAGAGGTTTGGCCGGGGTCTGCTGCCACAGCCTCCAAGGCACTGGCTCTTGCCTTGGTTTTATCATTGTTTAAAAAATATATTTCGGCCAGACTCAGATATATCGCTGCGCGCTTATCGGCTACAGGTTCCAGCTCAATGGCTTTCACATAGTGGGTTGTGGCTAGGGCGTAATTCCCTTCTGCTGCAGCGTATTGAGCCAGTATTTTATGAAGTCCCGGACTTGGCTCGCTTCTGGAAAGTATATTGAGGGCTTTTAGGTAATGTTCCGATTTTCCACATTTAGAATCGAGGGTGAGCGATACAATTTTCTTGGCTAAATACACGCTGTCCGGGGCAGTCATGTGGGTAGCTATTTGCTTAATTGCCTGACAATGTTCATTGACATTCAGTGTTTTAAAAACCTGATCATCGGCATATTTGCTGTAGGTTTCGTACAGCTTGAGGTTTTTTGAGAAGTACCTTGAGGCAATTTGCCTGCTGGCCAGTTCATAGTTGGCCAATATTTCTGCCGTTGACAAAGGCTTTACCAGCTCATGGTATTTGTTGGTTATATACATAAAAGCTACCAGGTTGTTGTTTATTACCTCATCGGGACTTTCAAAGAGTTCATGGAAAAGAGGGTAGGCTTCTGCTACTTTTTCCTTGTTGTTCAGAAAATAATCGAAGTACCGAAAGGCCAGTTTGTTCTTTTCAATATCTGTCAGGCCAAAGTGCTTTTCTTTTAGGCGGAAGGCAATAATTAGCGAATCGAGAAGTACATTTTTCTTGGTTGTGTCTTCCACTTTACCGGCTGTTTCTTCCAGCGCTTTGAATGCCATGCTGTAGACACTGGAAGATGCCTTGGGAGCATTCTGAAGCAGCCAGTGAATAGATGGCAGAGCCTTCTCATAATAACCAAAGTGCATGTTGTCTCCGGCCAGCACTAATTTTTCATTAATCGCATGCTTAGAAGGAGTGTCTTGAGCATAGGTTAAACCCACCGTGAACACGGTGAGAAGCAGGAAAGTAAGTACTCTCATTTTGTTTAAGGTTTATTGAACCTAGAAGGTAGTGGAATAAATCCTTAAATCAAACTAACTTATTAGTTCAATTTCTAAACAAGTTGGTAAACGAGAAGCTTTCCCCATCGAACAGGCCTTTGTCGCTAAGTTTAAGTTTGGGAATCACAAGTAAGGCCATAAAGGAGAGGGTCATGAACGGAGAATTGAGTTTGCTACCGAGCTTCTTGGCCATGGCATCAATAGCCGTATATTTTTGAGCGACCACATACCCGTCTTCGGCCGACATGATTCCTGCTACAGGCAATGGTAAAACCATTTCGTTGTCAGAACCCACGGCACTTACTCCACCCTGCGATTCAATAATGAGGTTGATTGCTCTTGCCAAATCCTCATCGTTGGTGCCAACAGCTATAATGTTGTGGGAATCGTGCCCCACACAAGAGGCAATGGCACCTTCTTTTAGCTGAAAGTTTTTAATAAAGGCTATTGCCGGCCGGGCCTTATGATACCGATTTACCACCACCATTTTAAGAATGTCTTTCCGGGGATCCGAAACAGCCATTCCCTCAGCATTGATTGGGCAGGGAAGCCATAGGCTGTTTGTAATGAGCTGCCCATCCATGGCCTCAATTACCTGTACTTCCCGGCCGGTAGCTTTAAGAGCTATTTGCTTCGCTGATACAGGGGCACAATCGAAGCGATTAATTATTTCGTTGTCAACTCTCGGAATAAGGGTTTTGCCTCTTTCGGCAACAGCTTTGCCATTAATATAAGTGGCCAATACATTAAACTCCTGTAAGTTGTTAACTACAATAAAGTCAGCCAAATCGCCTGTTTGCAGGGTGCCCACGTCTAAGGAGTAGTGGTCTACAGGGGTAATACAGGCTGCAGTTAATACATCGAACAAATTGAAGCCTTTGGCGAGTGTACGTTTTACCAGTTGATCAATGTGCCCTTCCACAAGGTTATCAGGGTGTTTATCGTCAGAGCAGAACATGAGCATTTCTGGAGCTTCACCAAACAGCTCCACAAGGGCATCAAAGTTTTTGGCCGCAGAGCCTTCGCGAATGGCTATTTTCATACCATGCTTTAATTTATCTCGGGCTTCATCGGCAGTAAAACACTCGTGGTCAGTACTCATTCCCGCCTTCACATACTTTTCAGCTTGTTCTCCTCTAAGGCCCGGTGCATGGCCATCTATAGGTTTTCCGGCTTTTTGAGCACTTTCTATTTTCTGCCGTACCGTCTCATCGCCATACAATACTCCCGGCCAGTTCATCATTTCTGCCAGATACTTTACCTCAGGCTTTTGCAACAAATAGTCAACTTCTGCAGCACTAATTTCGGCCCCGGCTGTTTCAAAAGTAGTTGCTGGTACGCATGATGGAGCCCCAAAGTAAAACTTGAAATTTACCTTACGTCCGTTTTCAATCATGTATTCCACACCCTTAACTCCGAGCACGTTGCCTATTTCGTGCGGGTCGGAAACCGTGGCTACTGTGCCATGTACCACTGCCAACCGTGCAAATTCAGAGGGTACAAGCATGGAGCTCTCCACGTGCACATGAGCATCGACAAATCCGGGTAGTATGTATTGGTCGGCAACCTGGTTGGTTTCTTGTATTGAAACTATTTTGTTGCCCTCCATACGGATTTCACCATCAAATATCCTCCGGTTTCTGACATCGACAATATGGCCTGATATTTTCATGCTACAATGTTAAAGAATTGCCCCATGGAATTCCAGCCGGTGGAGAGCCTTACAGCGAAAAGTAGCTATAGTTTAGGCTAAGTATAGGAGGCTTAGTGCCTGGCTTGTGGGTTTCTTTATTAAAAAATGGAAGATAAGCCTTTGAATCCTACCTTTGCGCAAACTTCTGAAATGACCAAGATTAATATTGCCATAGACGGACTCTCGGGCTGTGGAAAGAGCAGCACGGCCAAAGCCGTAGCCAAGGCACTGGGCTATAAATTCATAGACACCGGAGCCATGTACAGGGCTGTAACCTTATATATGTTAGACAAACAAGTGGATATTAATAACCCTGATGCGGTTGAAGAGGCATTGGCCAATATTCGGATAGATTTTCGTTTTGATTCTGAAACACAGAAAAACGAAACCTTTTTGAATGAACAGAACGTTGAAACAGCGATACGTTCAATGAGGGTGGCAGGCCAGGTAAGTCAGGTGGCTGCCATTAAGGCCGTAAGAAAAGCAATGGTTGCTCAACAGCAGGCCATGGGTAAAGACAAAGGAGTGGTAATGGACGGGCGCGATATTGGTTCTGTCGTTTTTCCTGACGCGGAACTAAAGGTTTATATGACCGCCACTACCGAAGTGAGAGCCAGGAGAAGGCAAATGGAGCTGGCTGAAAAAGGGGAGAAGGCAGACCTCGCTGAGATTATGGAAAACCTGGAAAAAAGAGACCAGATAGATTCTACCCGGAGCGAGAGTCCTTTAATAAAGGTAAAAGACGCTGTAGAGATAGATACTTCTCATTTGAAATTTGAAGAGCAAGTTCAAAAAGTGTTAGATTTGGCCAAGCAACGCATTGAGGCAGAATAGAATAAGTGTATGCAAGTTACCATAGATCAGAATTCAGGGTATTGTTTTGGAGTGGAGTTTGCCATTCAGATGGCCGAAGACGAAATGAAAGAAGGTTCGCTCTATTGTCTTGGCGACATTGTACACAACAGTATGGAGGTAAAACGCCTCAATGAAAAAGGGCTCAAGATTATCGATCGGGAAGACCTGAAAGACATTAAAGACTCCAAAGTGCTCATTCGGGCGCATGGAGAGCCGCCAGAAACCTACCAATTGGCGCTAAAAAACAATATAGAACTGGTGGATGCCTCTTGCCCTGTGGTGCTAAAGCTTCAAAACAGAGTAAAACTGGCCTATGACAAAATGAAAAGAGTAAACGGCCAGATTGTAATATATGGCAAGCTGGGTCATGCAGAGGTCATTGGCCTGTCGGGTCAAACCAACAACGAAGCCATAATAATCATGGAAGAGGCCGATTTGGAAAAGATTGACTTTAACCGTCCGGTTACCCTTTTTTCCCAAACTACCAAAAGCACAAAAGGCTTTTATCACATTCGCGAACTGATTGAGGAGCGCATAAAAGCGGCCAAAGGTGAGTTGGAAGAAATTGACTTTTCGGCCAACGACAGTATTTGCCGCCAGGTGTCTAACCGAGAGCCTCAACTACAAAAGTTTGCAGAAGAAGTAGATGTTATTGTGTTTGTGAGTGGCAAAAAGAGCTCCAATGGCAAAGCCCTTTACACGGTATGTAAACAGCAGAATGAAAGAAGCTACTTTGTAGAAAATGAGGACGAAGTCGATTTTAGCTGGATTCGCCCTTCAGACCATGTGGGCATTTGCGGAGCCACCTCAACTCCTATGTGGCTCATGCAAAATGTGGCACAACACATTGAAAATCATTTCACTAAAACCGTAGAAATATAATATTTCACCTAGCATTTCAATAGCAAGTTTTTTGAACTTAACTTGCGCACCGAAAAGGAAGGCCTAGCCTTTCATTTGAGAGCAAAAGTGTTATTTTTGCCTCGATTTTGATCAACCTTAGTGATTCGCAACTCAATACAGTATGTCTAAAATTGTAAAGCTTAAAAAAGGCTTTGACATCAACCTTGCCGGGAAGGCGCAAAAGAAAATCGCGAATACTCCCCCTTCGGAAACGTTTGCTATCAAACCCACTGACTTTGTAGGAATGAAGAGACCCAAGCTTTTAGTAGCTGAGGGTGACAACGTGAAGGCCGGAACTCCTGTTTTGTATGACAAAATGCAGGAAAACGTGATGATTTGCTCTCCCGTAAGTGGTGAAGTAGTCGAAGTGAAGAGGGGAGCCAAGAGAAAACTACTTGAGATTAAGATTTTGGCCGACAAGGAAGTTGAATATGAGCAATTCAAAACCTACAATGTTTCTGAGCTCAAGAGTCTCTCCAGAGAAGAGGCTACCGCTCAGATGACTAAAGGAGGAGTTTGGGCCAACATCATTCAAAGACCTTATGGCATTATCGCCAAAGAAGAAGATACCCCTAAGTCCATCTTTATTTCTGCCTTCGATACCCACCCATTGGCAGCCGACATTGCATTTACCCTAAAGGGTGATGAAGAGGCTTTCAAAACCGGTATTGAAGTGTTGAAGAAATTTACGGAAGGTCCTATTCATCTCAATCACGATCTAAATGGCGAGGTGTCTTCGGTATTTGCCAATGTAGAAGGTATTCAACACAACAAATTTAGCGGGCCTCACCCTGCGGGCAATGTGGGTGTTCAGATTCACCACATAGACCCAATAGCTAAGGGAGATATTGTTTGGACCATTTCACCTTATGGTGTGGCTCAAATAGGAAAGCTTTTCAGCAAAGGAATATACGATGCTTCTCGTTTGGTGGCAGTTGCCGGTTCAGAAGTTAAAGACCCGCAATACTACAAAACCTATACGGGAGCCTGTGTAAATAAAATGGTTGAGGGCAACCTCAAACAAGACCATGTACGCTTCATTAGCGGCAACGTACTAACCGGTGAGCGAGTAGAAAAAGACGGTTATCTGGGCTTTTACAGCAACTTGCTTTCTGTATTGCCAGAAGGAGACCATTCAGAGTTCCTCGGTTGGCTAAAGCCTAAGAAAGAAGTACTGAGTTTCCACAGAGCATGGGGCTTGTTCTCATTCCTGAATGGAAAAAATAAAGAATATGTACTGGATACCAACACCAATGGTGAGGTAAGAGCATTTGTTGAGACCGGGGTATTCGAGAAAGTGACCCCAATGGATATTTACCCAGTGTATCTACTGAAGGCTATTTTAGCTGAAGATTACGATAACATGGAGGCCCTTGGAATCTATGAAGTGATTGAAGAAGATTTGGCCTTGTGTGAATATGTGGATGTCTCTAAACATGATGTTCAACAAATTGTTAGAGATGGGCTTGAATTGATGCAAAACGGTTAATAGGAATGAAGTTTTTACACAAAATATTAGAAAAGCAGAAACCTATGTTCGAGAAGGGTGGTAAGTTGGAGAAATTCTACTACCTGTTCGAAGCTGGTGAAACGTTCCTGTTTTCTCCACCCATTACAGCCGGTAAGAAAGGCGTTCAGGTGAGAGATGCAGTAGATTTGAAGAGAATGATGATGACAGTGGTTATCGCCATGATACCCTGTCTGATCTGGGGAATATTCAATGTGGGCTATCAGCATCACATTGCAGTGGGAGAGACCACTTCATTCTTCTCGGTAGACAACCTGTTGTTTGGTGCCCGCTGGGTACTGCCAATCGTTTTGGTTTCCTATGCCGCAGGTGGTATAGTTGAAGCCATTTTTGCCGTAATAAGAAAACACCCCATCAACGAAGGATTCCTTGTAACAGGGATGCTCATTCCTTTAATAGTTCCTCCGACCATTCCTTTGTGGCAAGTAGCCTTGGCGACAGTTTTTGGAGTTTTGGTAGGTAAGGAAATTTTTGGAGGAACGGGTATGAACATACTCAACGTGGCTATGACAGCCAGAGCCTTCTTGTACTTTGCCTATCCGTCTCAAATTTCCGGTGAAGTGTGGACTCAATTGGCCGATAAAACGCCCGTAAACGGCTATTCTGGCGCAACAGCACTAGCAGTTGCTTATGAGTCTTCTACCACTGATACCAGTGTAATCTCGGGTTTAGCCGATACCAATAGTGTACTGGCTGCGCCTTTCGGAGGCGACTTCTTTAGCTTCCAAAACATGCTTATTGGTGGAATTCCCGGATCGATTGGTGAAACTTCTACACTAATGGCCCTGTTGGGAGCATTGATACTCATTGCTACCGGTGTGGGTAGCTGGAAAATTATTGTAAGTGTGTTTGCCGGAGCTTTTGCTATGGGTACCATCTTCAATTTGGTAGGAGCAAATACATTTATGGAATTACCAGCAGAATATCACCTTGTTATGGGTGGTTTAGCTTTCGGTGCTGTTTTCATGGCTACAGACCCGGTGTCTGCTTCTCAAACGGAAACAGGAAAATGGATTTATGGAGTGCTCATTGGAGTGCTTACTGTAATAATTAGAGTGGTGAACCCGGCCTATCCGGAAGGTATTATGCTTGCCGTACTGTTTATGAACGTGTTCGCCCCACTCATCGATTTCTATGTAGTACAAGCAAACAAGAAAAGGAGGTTGGCCCGTGCGACAGTCTAATGCTTACGTAATTATATTCTCTCTCATTCTCACAATAGTGTTGGGAGGATTGCTTTCAGGGGTTTCTCAGGTGTTAGGCCCCATTCAAAAAGAAGCCGTTGATTTAGATACCAAAAAACAAATTTTGGGAGCTATTCCTGCGGAGAAAGCGGCCTTGGCCGAAATGACCAAAGAACAGATTCTGACTAGATACAGCGAAGTAATTTCTTCCGAAGTGGCCGACTATCAGGGCAATGTGGTAACTACCAATGCCAAAGGAGAGCCCGTTGTTGCCGAAAATGTAGACATTGAGAAAAACTACAAAAAGCCAGTAGAAGAAAGACTCTTCCCGGTATTTAAGTACAGTGCCGAAGGTAAGGAAGCCTACATTATTCCAACGTATGGAGCCGGACTTTGGGATGCTATCTGGGGATTTGTCGCCTTGGCGCCAGATCTGGAAACTATTCAGGGTGTAAGTTTCGACCACCGTGGTGAAACCCCCGGCTTAGGAGCCAGAATTACTTCAGACGATGTTCAGCAGCGCTATCAGGGCAAACAACTCTATAACGATCAGGGAGAGTTTGTTTCTGTAGAAATGGTGAAAGGTGAAAAAACACCTGAGTCTGCTCTTGGACCAAATAGGGTAGACGGTATGGCCGGTGCTACCCTCACTGCCAATGGTGTGAACGCCATGCTGGAGAACTACCTGGGCTACTATCAGAACTATTTCGATAAGAATGTTCGGAACCAGGCAATGACCATGAATATTGACAATAACTAAACAGTAATTATAAATGAGTACTGAAACGTTAGAAGCCCCGGTAGTAAAAGAAAAAGAAGCCTTACTATCGAAGAGAAGAAAGAAATTCGTTACCGATCCACTGAGTGACGATAACCCAATTACCGTACAGGTATTGGGTATTTGTTCGGCCCTTGCGGTTACCACTCAAATGAAGCCTACGCTGGTAATGGCTCTCTCGGTAATATTTGTATTGATATTTTCTAACCTCATTATCTCTTTAATGAGGAATGCAATCCCCGGCAGGGTACGTATTATTGTGCAGTTGGCAGTAGTAGCCACCCTCGTTACTTTGGTAAATGAGGTACTCAAAGCCTATGCATTCGATATGTACAAAACCCTTTCGGTTTTCATTGGTCTAATCATTACCAACTGTATTGTAATGGGTAGGCTGGAAGCCTTTGCACTTGGAAACAAGCCATACGATTCTGTGTTGGACGGTCTTGGTTCGGGTTTAGGCTACTCATGGATTATTCTTACCGTGGCTTTCTTTAGAGAAATCTGGGGTTCCGGTAAAGTATTCGGATATCCTGTTTTTGAAGCCATTGGTATGGAAAACTTTGCGACCAACGGACTCATGGTTTCTCCTGTAGGAGCCTTTATTGTGCTTGGTTTCATCATATGGATACAGCGATCTAAAACAGGTTACGTAGAACACTAAAAAGTAAGCAATCATGGATTTATTGAATTTAGGTATTAAGTCGATCTTCATTGAGAACATGGTATTTGCCTACTTCTTAGGTATGTGTTCTTTCCTGGCAGTGTCTAAAAAGGTATCGACAGCCTTTGGTTTAGGACTTGCCGTAGTATTCGTTTTGGGTATGACAGTACCCATGAACTGGCTGCTCAATGAGTTTGTATTGAAAGAAGGAGCGTTAGCCTGGTTAGGGGCTGATTTCGCTACTATCGACCTGTCTTTTCTTCGTTTCATAATGTTCATTGCCATTATTGCGGCAATGGTGCAGTTGGTTGAAATGACTATTGAGAAATTTTCTCCATCGCTATATGGTTCGTTAGGTATCTTCTTGCCACTTATTGCAGTGAACTGTGCTATTCTGGGTTCTTCGCTCTTTATGGCACAAAGAGATTATTCTATTGGTGAGGCTACCGTATTTGGCTTTGGTTCAGGTATTGGTTTCTTCCTAGCCATTGTAGCTTTGGCGGCTATCAGAGAAAAACTAAAATATTCTAATGTACCCGATGGCCTTAAAGGATTGGGCGTAACAATGTTCATTACCGGTCTAATGGGTATTGCATTCATGAGCTTTATGGGTATTTCCATCTAAGGCTCTAAAAACTCTTAGAGAAGACTGTCTTCAAAGGAGCTTTCGTAAAGCAGGCTCGTTTTGAAGACAGTTTTTTTTATGCCTGTCTATTGTTGCGAATTACATTAACCACTGGTGTTCGCAAGCACAATCCCTTAGGTTTGAATCTCTATGCACAGGCTTTACCTTTTTATTTTTAGTGTGTTTGCCCCTGTTGTGGGACAGGCGCAAGACCTTAGTCAAAAACAGGCTGCCGAAGATCTGCTTTATCTAAAGAAAGAGCTGGAAGCCTATCACCCGGGAATGTATCGATACACCGGTAAAGACTCCATCGATTGGTACTTTCAAACTGCGCTGGATCAAATTCAGGAGACAGACCAAATCGGTTTTTTTGCCTCCGTAAGCTTTTTGGTAAATAAACTTCGCTGCGGGCATACCCAGGTGCTGTTGCCCGAAATGGATCAGCGCACATTTTTGGAGAACCAACTTTTTATTCCATTAGAAATAAGGGCAGTAAACGGTAAGTGGTTTGTTTTTAATGCCTCACTCACGGGTGACCAACTGAAATCCGGTGATGAGTTGGTGTCTGTTAATGGGCTTAAGATGGATGAAATAGTAAGGCGCATATTTGAGCACCAATCGGCCGATGGCTACATCACAACAGGTCGATTGAGGCTTACTGAGCAGTTCTTTCCTTATTTCTACCAACTGTTTGTGTCTAGGGGTACAACTTCCTTTCAGGTAGAGGTCAGCTCCAATACAGGTCTCAAAACTATTGTATTGCCCGGTGTTAGCTACACTAAAATACGCGCCATGCGAAGGCCCTTTCAGCAGCCGCCTCAGTTGGTGCTTAGGCATGAGGCTTCCTACAGCTACATGAAGATCAACACGTTTTCCAGTAGAGCCTTAAGCGATGCCGGTTTAAATTATGAACGATTCCTGGCTGAGAGCTTCAGGGAGTTAAAGCAAAAAGAAGCACAGACCTTGGTTATAGACCTTCGTGGTAATGGAGGTGGAGACGATAATTACGGAGCCGCCTTAGTGGCTTATTTGGCCAGAAACCCTTTTCGGTATTTCGAAAGAATTGAAGTAACAGAATCTTATAGTGGCTATGGAAACATTGTTCGGGAAAAGGGGCGAAGGCTAATGACTTCCCATAAAGGATTGGACGAGTGGAAGCCTGAAGCCCAAAGGTTTAGAGGAAAAGTATATGTGCTCATTGATGGTTGGAGTTTCTCCACCTGTGCCGATGTAGCCGCAGTTCTGCATCATAACGAGTGGGCCACCCTGGTAGGAGAAGAGTCAGGAGGAGGGTACGATGGCAATACGAGCGGTTCTACCCGAACTTTGATACTACCTCATAGTGGCCTCCGGGTAAACCTCCCCATGTGGATGTACACCACTGCCAATTCCGGTCATCCATATCATGGCAGGGGAGTTATACCTCATAATAGTGTATCTTACACCCTCCAGCAGCTAATGCGAGAAGAAGATGCGGTTATGGAGAAAGTAAAAAGCTTAATCAAATAGTCCCGTAGGAAAACCATCAATACTTACTTGATTTTTTTCTTTCCAGTAGTCCTTAATTCCCTCTTCTCCCTTACGTTCGGCCCAGTCGGTTAAAACCTTTCGGTCATCTTTATATTCCATAAGGGGAACCCCAAAGCCGCATGAGGTTTGTACGGAGTCGAGCGTAACCACAAAGATATTGCGTGCTCCAAAGGGCTCAGGAAACAGTTCAAGATATTCTGCCCATTCATCATTTTGTGGGTGAATGGTTTTTGCACTCCCAAAAAGCCTTAAAATCAATGGTTTGCCTTCAAAAGCGCAAAACATAATGGTAATTCGATTGAGCTGTTTTAGGTGAGCAGCCGTTTCGTTACCACTACCGGTTAGGTTAAGCCAAGCCACTTTATTTGGGCCTAAAACCCTGAAAGAGTCCATGCCTTTGGGTGATACATTGACCCTGCCATTTGGGGCTGCTGTACCGGTAAAAAAGACCTTCTGGTTTTTAATAAATTCAATAAGTTCGGGCGATAGCACATCGTAAAACTTAGCCATAATGATTCTTACTTTTTGGTGCCAATTCTAAAGGGTAGAGACTAATGGCCTGGACACGCGGCCAATCGCCTTAGTATGTAAAGAAAAGACCACTGATGAAAAGTTCCTAGCAAGTAGGCTTTGCAGTCAAATATTTTTTAACAGTTGTTCTTTAGGGGCTGATGATCAATTAAATACCCTTCTAATAGCTTTTTAAAGCGAGACAATCGATCAACATAAGGCATGTGGCACGGTATAACTTTGTGTTAAAAGATTGAAGTAAATTATTTTCAAAGATTCATCTTTCTTTAGTTTTGTGCCCGCTAAAATTAAATCTATGGCTTACGCTCCACTCATTGCTCAAGAATTAAACATAACGCCCAGACAGGTTGAAGCTACCATAAAGCTTTTGGAAGAAGGTGGTACGGTGCCCTTCATCGCCCGATATAGAAAAGAGGTTACCGGCAGTTTAGATGAAGTGCAGATTTCAGCAGTTAGGGATCGGTTGCAGCAGTTAAAAGATCTTGATAAAAGAAGGGATGCCATCCTGAAATCGGTGGAAGAACAGGGTAAGCTTACACCTGAGTTAGAGGAGAAGATCAGGGCTGCCCAAACCATGGCAGCGCTGGAAGATATTTATTTACCCTATAAGCCTAAGCGTAAGACCAGAGCCTCTATGGCCCGCGAAAAAGGTCTGGAGCCATTGGCTAACTTGTTGCTCAAGCAGCAGCCCGTAGATGTGGAAACTGAAGCAGCGGCCTATGTCAATGAAGAGAAAGGCGTAAAAGATATTGATGAAGCCCTGCAGGGAGCCAGAGACATTATTGCCGAGACCATCAATGAAAATGCTGAGGCTCGCGAAAAGATGAGAAAGTATTTTCAGCAAAATGCCATTATCAGATCCAGAGTGTATACCGGAAAAGAGGAAGAAGGCCAAAAGTATAAAGATTACTTTGAGTGGGAAGAGCCTCTTAAAGAGGCGCCATCTCACAGAGTTTTAGCCATGAGAAGGGGCGAGGCTGAACTCTTTTTAATGTTAGATATTTTACCGCCTGAAGAAGAGGCTATAACCATACTCGAAAAACAATTTATTGAGGCCAATAATAGCGCAGCAGAGCAAGTGAGGCTGGCTATAAAAGACTGCTACAAAAGACTACTGAGCCCCTCTATGGAAACAGAAATGCGCATGCTTTCTAAGAAAAAGGCCGATGAGGAAGCCATTGAGGTATTTGCAAAAAACCTTCATAAGTTGTTGATGGCCGCGCCATTAGGAAGCAAAAGAGTTTTGGCTATAGATCCGGGATTCAGAACTGGCTGTAAGGTGGTTTGTCTGGATGCTCAAGGCAAGCTCTTACATTATGAAGCCATTTTCCCCAATGAACCACAAAAAAGGGTGGCCGAATCGGGAGCGGTAATCAAACACCTTGTTGACCAGTTTGCCATTGAAGCCATTGCCATAGGCAACGGAACCGCCTCGCGCGAGACAGAAGACTTCGTGAAGTCGTTGGGACTACCAAAACATGTGTTGCAGGTTATGGTAAATGAAAGCGGTGCCTCCATTTACTCCGCGTCTGAAATTGCCAGAAATGAGTTCCCCGATCATGATGTAACAGTGAGGGGGGCAGTGTCTATCGGACGAAGGCTAATGGATCCGTTGGCAGAATTGGTAAAGATTGATCCTAAATCAATAGGTGTAGGTCAATACCAGCACGATGTAGACCAGACTGCCTTAAAGAAATCGCTCGATGATGTGGTGATGAGCTGTGTAAATGCTGTGGGAGTAGAGGTAAACACCGCCTCAGAACAACTGCTAACCTATGTGGCCGGTCTAGGGCCTCAACTGGCCAGGAATATTGTGGAGTATAGAAACCAGAATGGGCCATTTAAGAATCGTGAAGCCATAAAAAATGTGCAGCGTCTTGGAGAAAAGGCCTTTGAACAAGCGGCAGGTTTCTTGCGCATAAAAGGAGCCGCAAACCCGCTGGACGATAGTGCAGTGCACCCCGAGGCTTACACCATAGTGAGCCAAATGGCCCGCGATTTAAATTGTGAGCTAACAGACCTTATTAAAGAGGCATCGCTTAGGCAGAAGGTAGACCTCAAAAAGTATGTATCTGATACCGTGGGGCTGCCTACTTTAAAAGACATTATGGCTGAGCTCGCCAAACCGGGCCGGGACCCGAGAGAGCAGTTCGAGGTATTCAGTTTTGCCGATGGCGTGAACCATATCGAAGACCTAAAGGTAGGGATGAGAATTCCCGGAATAGTGACCAACGTAACCAACTTTGGAGCCTTTGTAGATGTTGGTGTCCATCAGGATGGTCTGGTGCATATCAGCCAATTGGCCGACCAATATGTGAGCAATCCGGCCGATGTGGTAGCTGTACAGCAAAAAGTAATGGTTACTGTAACAGAGGTAGATGTAGCCAGAAAACGAATATCCCTCTCGATGAAAGGCGATGGCGCGGCAAAAGGCGGTGGGGCAAAGAAAAGATCATCGGGGAGGAAGCAGAACATTCCGGAAACAGATATGGCTGCTAAATTGGCCGCATTGAAAGGCAAGTTTGGAAAGTAGTGCCCGGGGCTAACCCCATTTACCTAGTCTTGGCTTACAAGCCTAAACGGCTTGTAGCACCTGAAACCATTGGTTGGAATAAAGCAGGCAAGGGTTTATATTAAACCTTTTAAGCTCGGTTTTATACATTCCTAAAAATCCAATGAAAGAAGTTAGCACGGCATGCTGTCAATCTTGCGGGCAACCGCTGATGGGTAAATATTGCCATGTGTGCGGAGAAAAAGTACTTGTACAGAGCGACAAGGCCTTAGGGGTATGGGTAAAGGATTTGCTTTCGAATGTTTGGCAGTTAGAAGGAAGGCTTATTAGGTCAATCAAGCTACTGTTGTTTAAACCCGGTAAATATGCTAGCGACTACGCCAGAGGGGCTCGGGTGAAGTATATCAAGCCACTTAATATTTTCCTGATAGTCAACCTAATGTATTTTTTGTTGCCCACCTATGACACATTTCAAACAACTCTGAACAACCAAGTTACGGCCATGCCTTACAGTGCGTGGGCTAGGACAGTTGTACATAATCATGCGGCAAACGAATCATTAAGCATTGAGGAGTTTGAAAAAGCCTATAACGCCAAAACTTCAGAAATAAGTAAGCTCATAATTATTGCGCTGGCACTTATGCTAGGGGTTATAATTTTTTTGTGTTTAAAGCAACAAGGGCTTTATTTAACGGATGGATTCAATCTGGCTTTGCAGTTTTTGTCCTTTTATCTACTTATTATGTTGCTACTCTTGCCCGGCATTAACAGCCAGTTGGAAATATGGACGGATCTCGATTTACTAAGGTCAGACCTCCAGTATTCCTTACTTGCTTTGATCACTTCAGGGGTTTATCTGGCCTTTGAATTAAGGCCATGGAGAGGCACCAAGACTTACCTTTTTCTGACTAAAGTTTTAATCATTATGGTGTCTTTTTATCCGGTAGTTACCCTATATCGTCTTTTACTGTTTGGGGCTACCGTTATAGCTCTATAGGCTACAAAGTACTCTTACCATTCTCATACCATTCAGTGCCGGGCAGGGGCATGGCATAGACAATTTTGTTTCTATAAACCCAGGCATGCAAGGGAGCAGAGGCTTTACCATAAAACTTCCACTCATTGCCTTTGTAGTTAGGTTTGCCCAGAAGGGCATTTGCGTCAATCTCCATGTCGGCAGCGTCTTTGTAGTTTACTATTATTTCATAAAGAGGCTCATTTGAACTTTTACCAAAATAGAGAACTACTGTGCTGATCTTAGAGTCTTGAAGCTCCAGCCCGTAAACCCAACGGAAACTCTCTTCTTTTAAAAGCACGAGTTTCGGATTAGCCGATAGAACATCGGTTCGCGGTTTCTCAAACTCAAAATGCCTTACCTCTTTAGGTAATAACTTTTTGAGTTTAGGTGTGCCTTCGAACGAATAGTAATAGAGTGCACAAAAAATAATTACCTGGCTTGCCAGTACTATGTGTGTGAATTGTTTAACAGTCTGATTAAACATAATTCACAGGTTTTGAGGTAGTTAAATCTAACCAAAAAAAATAATAAGTAGAATACACCTTATTGACGGAGCCGATAGAGTGCTACCCTAAGGCAGAGGACAACAAGGACCAAAGCAACATTCCAAAGCCTCGCGGCTTGCTTATTCTATACTGTGATTAGTTCGATTGTGGTGTTGAAAGAAAGAGAGGATGTCTCTAAAAAAAAATGTGATTGTCTCTTAAAGTACTGAATTAGAGACAATCACATTCGTATTATTCTATAATCGGTATTTTGACCAAACTATTGGTCGAAATCTGTTATTTTCTGATACCGGGAACTCCAGTAGGAGCAAAATCCTGCCACCAAAGTTTTGGAAGTGGCTTGTTTAGAGGATAAACCTGGTTAAGCGTGTCATCTTCGTAGAGGCGCCCATTAATCATCACATAACCAATGTCTTTGGAGTTTCTGATATCATCCAACGGATTGCTGTTTAGAATCACAAGATCGGCCAGCTTGCCTATCTCAATACTACCCAAATCATTGTCCAAGCCTATGGCTTCAGCCCCAAGTATAGTTGCTGCTCTTAAAGCGTCTAACTCAAGCATGCCTCCTGACTGAACAGACCATAATTCCCAATGATAGCCCAAGCCCTGTAGCTGACCGTGAGAACCTATGCCTACGCGTCCGCCTTCCTGCACAATGGCATTGGCCACAGCCGATTGCTCCTCAAAAACATGCTCCTCTTCCATAAACCAACCTGCGTTCCTTCTTCTCGATCGGCTATCCAGGTTGTGGTGTGGCATAAAGCGGTTTAGCTTGGGGTCGTCATGCGGTCTCTCCAGAGCATAGAAGTAGTTTTCTGCCCAAGGGCCACCATAAGCAACCAATAAGGTAGGGGTATAGGCCGATTTGGTAAAGGCCACTAAACCAACTACATCCTTGTACAACGGAAATACGGGCAGCGAATGCTCCTGTCCTGGATACCCGTCTATCATCTGGGTAAGATTATTCCTAAAATTAAGTCCACCTTCCGTGGTAGGCATTATATTTTGTTCTCTGGCAGCCTGAATAATCCACTGACGCTGTTGTCGGTTACCGGTGCCATACATTTTGATGGTTTTAGTGTCGTAATAGGCACTGTAGCGTTTCATTACCTTTCTGGCATGCTCAAGACTGCTAACATTCTCGCTGCTGAAAATTCCCGGGCCCGTTGAATAGATTCTAGGCCCAATGAGCTTACCCGCAACCACTAAATCGCCATAAGTGAGAACATCGGTGGTGGCCGTTTGAGGGTCTCTGGTGGTGGTTACTCCAAATGATAAGTTGGCCAGATAGGGCCAGAACTCACCTCTGTGAATGTTGACCGGGTGTCTGAAATGAGAATGAGTGTCTACAAAGCCCGGAACAATTGTTTTGCCGGACATGTCCATCACTTTTGTTTTTCGGTTGGCTTGAATGTTTTTACCGACTTGCTTAATGCGATTGTTCTCAATTAGAATATCGGTGTTTTCAAGAACTTGGTCACCATTCATGGTAATAACACGGGCATTTCTGAGTAATAATGAGCCCTCAGGAATGTCTCTTTGGGCCTTGACTATCACCCGATGCTCCGTGGGTTCATACTCTTTGGCTGCTTCTTTCTTATCTTCTTGCTCTTCTCCTTTGGTGCTGCTTGCCGATTCATTAAAAGCCTTTTCAGCCTTAAAATCCCAGGTTACATGCGCATTTCCAATAGCCCAATGTACTTTTTGAGCATCCCACGACCAGGCCGGAAACTGACCTCCAATATCGGTCAACTGTTTTGCCGGGAAAGCAGCATTTTTGGGGTTAGCCACCGAAATAGTAGGAGCTTCGCTGCCAACTTGCGGTACAGTAACCACAAACAAGTCGTTTACCACAGCGGCCAGGGCCTGATCTCCTTCAGGTGCCATTTTAATCCACGATGCTCTGGCTCCGCCACCGCCACCGGCAGGCGATTTTCCCGTTATACGCACATGGAACTGTTCATCGGTACCATCCCAGCGAATGGATGATAGCCCTCTAAAGCCCGATAAATATATACGGTTGGAGTTTTTAACGAAGTGGGGATTTTCCCGACCATTGGTATAAGCAATAAAGTTATTGGCCGAACCGTTGGCATCTACCCATATTAGGTCGCTCGTGCCTCTAAAGGCTGTGCGTTGCAAGGCATTTCTAAAATCTTCCGATTGTCCTTTTATAGCTACAATGCGGGTTCCGTCATTGTTCCAAACCGGGTTCTGAAACACCCCATCTTCTTTATTGAGTTGAGTGAGATTTCTACCATTGGGCCTCACTTTGTAGATTTTGCCCCCATCCGGTTGCCAGGTAACAAAAGCAATCCATTCACCATTGGGAGACCAGGCCGGCTCCGCTTGAGTTTCATTCAATTCAACGAGCTTTCTGGGAGTTCCATTTGGTAAATCCATTAAATAAACCTCATTCAGCGCTGTGAAGGCCAACGTTTTACCATCGGGTGATGGAGCTATGTCGCGTATTTGCGTTACCGTAAACTCCGGCTCGTCAGAGATGGGGTAGTCGAATTCAACCAGCGGGCCAATGTCAATACTCGATTGAACTCTGAAAGGGATTTCACGGACTGTTTTATTCAGTATGTTGATTTTCCAGATTTTTCCACCATACGAAATCACAATGTGTTGTTGGTCTGGCGTCCAGGAAAACCCCGGCAAGACATCGCCAGTGGCTCGCGATTCCTGATCATCGTGCTGAATGGGGTAGGCTAGCCATTCTTCTTCTCCTGTTGCAATTTTGCGAAGAATGAGGCCTGTCTGGTCATCATGCCTTGTGGCATAAACCAACCACTGGCCATCGGCACTGGGAGTTGGTCTAAAAGCCGATCCGTATCGAGAAGTTTCAGTAATCATCTCTCCGGTTTTGCGGTCATATCGTCCAATCTGATACTGCGGCATGGGAGCGTTGTAGGTCGAAGTGCCCTGGCGCTGCGAAAACCACACATGGCGAGGGTCAGCACTAAAAGCGCCTTCAATCATACGGAGGCTATTGGGTTCGTCTACCAAGGCAGTACCCGACCCTCCATCGACATGATATAGCCAAATTTTGTGTGCACCCCTCGATTGTTTTGAGGCAATCATGTATTTGCCGTCCGGTGTCCATTCAGGAGACTGATAGCTATTATGATTGCCTTTGGTGATTTGTTGCTTATTTTTTGAATCGAGTTCAATGGTCCATACATTTTCTCCACCTGACTCATCAGAGATATAAATAATTTTCTTGCCATCGGGGCTGAAACGCGGCTGAGTGTCAAACTGCATGCCGCTGGTCAACTGGCTCGCTGTACCACCGGCTATGGGTAAGGTATATAAGTCTCCCAGAAAATCGAACACAATAGTTTGGCCATCAGGGCTCACGTCAAGGGCCATCCATGAGCCTTCATTCAGGTCAAATTCAAAGCTTCTGCCGGGCTCGAGAGGCAGGTTCTTGTTTTTTTTCTTCTTTTCGGTTTGAGTAGTATCACCTTCGGTATCTTGGGCATAGACTGCGATGGATAGTCCCAAAACCAGTAGCGATAAGGTCAGGTTACGAAATATTCTCATAGTTAAAGACTTGTTGAATCAGGAAAGTACCGCTAATGCATTAAAGCCACCAATTAGTTTTTATAAGAGGTAGAACAATAGCCAGAGAGTGCGGCACAACTTCTGAATAGTGGAGAGCCTCTTTTGCAAAGGGTTCTTTGGCTTAGGGCTACTTACTTCAGTCGCTTGGTGTATGTGTCGATATTTTTCTACCATTTATGCTTTCACCAATGGAACTGATAAGGCGTTCTGAAGGCAAAGCCTGCGGCTCAAGTTGTCTGTCTACTGTCATGTGATCTGACTAAGTAAATCTGTTTTGCTTTTCATTTTCTCGGCTTTTGATCAAAAACAGATCAATATTCGATAATTTGACCTCCATGAAGGCGTATAAGGTGGCTATAGTTCAGGCGTCTCCGGTCATTTTCGATTTGGAGGCCACATTACACAAGGTGGCAGAATGGGCGAATAACTGTGCCAGGCAAGGGGCACGTTTAATTTTGTTTCCTGAAGCATTTGTTTCGGCCTATCCAAGAGGTTTGAGTTTTGGCACTGTAGTGGGGAGTAGAACACCTGAAGGCCGAGAGCTTTGGCAAAGATACTGGAACTCCTCCGTTGCGGAAGGTGACCCGGCTTGTCAGCGATTGGCTAGAATTGCCAAAGAAGCTCAGGCTTATCTGGCAATTGGGGTAAATGAAAAAGACACTACTTCGGGAACTCTCTATTGTAGCATGTTCTATTTTTCGCCTGCCGGAAAATTCTTGGGTAAACACCGTAAAATTAAGCCTACCGGGCAGGAACGTGTAATATGGGGTGAGGACGATGGCTCTACACTGACGACCTTAGACACTCCGCTGGGCAAAATAGGTGGCTTAATATGTTGGGAAAACTATATGCCTTTGGCTCGAATGGCCATGTATCAAAAAGGAGTTCAGCTCTACTTGGCTCCTACGGCCGATGCTCGAGACAGTTGGCAACATACCATGCGGCACATTGCGTTGGAAGGCCGGTGTTATGTTTTAGCGGGCAATCAATATGTGATCAAAAGCAATTACCCTGAAGACTTACAGGCTACTGATGAAATGAAAAAACAACCCGATAGTTTATGCCGGGGAGGTTCGGTGATTGTGGGGCCTTTAGGTGAATTGATAGCCGGGCCACTATGGGACAAAGAAGGAATACTAACCGCTGAAATTAATTTAGGCCGAGTTACAGAAGCAAAACTAGACTTTGACCCAATTGGCCATTATCATCGACCCGATTTGTTTAACTTAAGCGTCAGAAATCAACCCGAAACAATCAAAGTTGACGAGTGATAAACGACTGTTTTCGGTTAGTTCTCACCATTCTTACCTATTCACAACCAAATGCTATGAAATACAGAGGTTTCTTTATTGTTGTTTTACTTTTTGGTTTAGGCTTTTCGGCCAAGGCCCAAAGTGATTATTTCTTTCCCCCAAATGCCAGGTTCGACAAGAGTATTCCGACTCCTGAGGAGTACCTTGGATATCCTATTGGTACTTTGCACACAAGGCACGATGCCATTGTAGGCTACCTGCGTGAACTGGCCAGAAGATCGCCCCGGGCTCGATTGGATACCATAGGTGAGACCTATGAGCATAGGCAGCTCGTGGTACTTACAGTGAGCAGTTCAGCCAACCTCAATAATTTAGAAAATATTAGAAGAAAGCACCTTGAACTGGTAGATCCTACCAAAACCATTACTGATTTTTCGGATCAGAAATCTATTGTAATGTTGGGTTACAACGTACATGGCAATGAGCCGAGTAGCTCAGAGGCCGCCTTGCTTACGGCCTATTACTATGTGGCCGGATTGCATGCCGAGGTACGGCAAGCTCTGGACGAAGCCGTTCTCTTAATTGACCCGGCTTTTAACCCTGATGGCAGAGACAGGCACAGCACCTGGGCCAATGCCTATCAGGGGAACCCCCTGGTTTCTGATCCTGTAGATGCTGAACATAATGAAGCTTGGCCCGGAGGCCGCACCAACCACTACTGGTACGACTTAAATAGAGACTGGCTTCCTTTAGCTCATGTAGAGAGTCAGGCACGCATAGATTTTTATCATAAATGGTACCCCAATGTGGTAACCGACTTTCATGAAATGGGCACCAACTCTACTTACTTCTTTGAGCCAACAAAACCTTTCGGTTCGGAAAACCCTGTAGTACCAAGAGATAATTATGACGGGCTGAACAACCTTTTTGCTGGGTATTTTCATGAGGCTCTTGACGAGATAGGCTCTTTGTATTTCACCAAAGAGCAGTACGATAATAGCTACCCTGGTTATGGGTCTACTTACCCCGATATACATGGCGCTCTCGGTTTGGTTTTTGAACAGGCCAGTTCTCGAGGGCACTTGCAAGACTCGCGCATGGGTAAAGTGGCTTTTGCTTTTACTATCAAAAACCACCTTACCTCAAGTTTGGCTACGGTTCGTGCTTCCGTGGCAGAAAAAGCTACGCTTTTGGCTCATATGGAAAACTACTTTGACTCTGCTCAAAAAGAGGGAGAACAAGCCGGTGGAGGCTGGGTTTTTGGAGACCCTTATGATGACGGACGAAACCAGGCTTTTGTAGATCTTTTGTTGAGGCATAAAATCAAAACCATTGCCTTGAACGAAGATATTTCGCTAGGTGATAAAACATTCAAGAGGGGGAAGGCATTTTATGTACCCAATGCTCAAGGGCAGTATAGAATGGTAAGGACCATGTTTGAAAAGGTAACTACTTTTTACGATAGCATTTTTTACGATGCTTCGGCTTGGACAACCGCCTTGGCGTACAATATGCCTTATGAACAGTATAATGGAAGAAATGAACTGAGGGGAGCGGTTTTAAAACGAAGCGATTTGCAGGGAGAATATGCCAGTGTGCCCAGGGCGGAATATGCATACCTCATAGAGTGGAACGAATATTATGCTCCTAAGGCGCTAAACTACCTTTTAGACAAAGGGCTATATGTGAACTCTGCCTTTAAACCGTTCAGCATTGAAACGCATGAAGGTGTACGCGAATTTGGATACGGTACACTCATGATTCCTGTAGCAAGACAGGAAGCCAATAGCAATCTGGTGCACGCCTACATAGAGGAGGCCACTGAAATTGCGGGCGTTAAGGCCTATGCGGTATCTTCCGGTTACAGTGCATCCGGTATTGATTTAGGCAGTGGAAGTTTCGAAACTATTCAAAAGCCCCAGGTTCTTATGCTCATTGGGCCGGGAACAAGTAGTTATGAAGCCGGAGAGGTGTGGCATTTATTGGACTCCAAGGTGGGCTTACCCATTACAAAGGTATGGACAGATAATGTTGGACGTATTGATTGGAGCCAATACAACACGTTGGTACTGGTTTCAGGCAACTACTCTTCGCTGGGTGAAAACACCATAAATCGGATAAAGCAATGGGTAAGAGAAGGGGGCACGCTCATTACGTTGAGAAGTGCCACCAGTTGGGCAGTGGCCTCCGGTTTGGTAAACGAAAAATTTGCAGAAGGCCCAAAGAGAGAAACACCCGAACGAATGGATTATGCCACCGCCAGAGATTTTAGAGGTTCAAATGCTATTGGCGGTTCAATGTATATGGCTGATGTAGATATTACCCATCCTTTAGCTTTCGGGTACACCAGCAGAGAGCTCCCGGTATATAGAAACCATAGTATTTTTATGGCTCCAAGTGCCAACCCCTTTAGCACCGTGGTGAGGTATACAGAAAACCCTCTCTTAAGTGGCTATGTGCATAAAACCAATCTTGAAAAACTAGGAGGAACAGCTTCTCTTCTGGTGAATGGTATAGGCAGAGGTAATGTTATCCTTTTTGTAGATAATCCCAATTTTAGGGGAATGTGGTATGGCACAAATAAACTGTTCCTCAACGCCATATTTCTTGGCAATTTAGTAAGTAGGCCTTAGCAAAACAGTTTATTACTGATAATGCAAAAAGAGGCTGTCTCATAAGCTTGGCGAGCGTTACCCGAAACTTACTGCCTTTCGGTAGACAAGTTCAGAATGACGAGTTTTAGAGCTTTTGAGACAGCCTCTTTATATTTAGTTTATTTAAACTCTGTATTAAATCCGGTATCGGTAAGTTTATACTTCAGTGCCTATTTGGGCTTCTAATTTACCGGTCAATACGCTTTTTGGAACGGCTCCAATCACGTTGTCAACTACCTGGCCGTTTTTAAAGAATAAAAGAGCGGGAATAGATCTAATTCCGTATTTGATAGAAAGTTCCTGGTTAGCATCTACATCGAGTTTAGCTACAACAGCTTTATCGGCATACTCTCCTGCAATTTCCTCTACTACTGGTCCCACCATTCGGCATGGACCACACCATTCTGCCCAAAAATCAACTAAAACCGGCTTGTCCGATTTTAAAACTACTTCTTCGAAGTTCGACTCGTTAAGTTCTACTGCTTTTCCCATTTATGATTCGTTTTATTATTTGCTGTTGATACACGGATTTTACATCAAAAGTAAATAAAAAGTTCCTAACGCAAACCCGAAAATAATTAACCGGCCTTATACTGTGATGAGGCTAGCTCCTTCGCAATGTGTTTTTAAGGCTTTTATGAGCGTTTGATTCGCATCGATTTTAACCTTTCTGGAGATTAGCTCAACGCTTATATTTTCCTCTTTGTCTATGAGCTCAACCTTAAGCATCCGATCGCCCTCATTTTGCCTGGTGAGTTCCATAATGGTTTCAATAAGCTCCTGATCAACCAGTCGGGCATTTAATTTCACATAAACACCCTTGGTGTTTTTTTCCCTCAACTCACTGAGTAGTGAGATACTCTGTGTTTGAAGCTCCCAATCGTCAGGAGTAGGGTTAATGGCCGGGTTTTCCTGAATTTCCTTTTTCTTGCGCCAATTGAGTTCAACCCTTCCGCGTATGTATAGAAACTCTCCGGGACGTAAATAGGGAGCATTGCTAATGTATTTTTCGCCCATAAGAAACAGCTCCGTAGAACCATTATAGTCTTCTATACTCACCACTCCAAAGGGTTTCCCATTCTTGGTCTGGCCATTTCTTACAGAGTTTACAATGCCACCGATGGCAATGTCCTGATTGGGGTATTTATTAATGTCAGAAATGGGTTTACAAAACGAATCGAGCTCAATTTCGAACTGATCTAGTGGGTGCCCTGATACATAGAAGCCTATTACTTCCTTCTCCAGTTTGAGCTTTTGCATTTGGGAGAAAGGCTCAATTTCCGGAACCCGGGGTAGAGGAGTGGCTACTGCACTTTCGCCTCCAAAGAGCGACACTTGGGCCGCGTTTTTTTCGGCCTGCATGGCGTTGGCGTAGCGTATTACCTTTTCTATTAGCGATTGCTCACCATCAGGAGCTTCCAGATACTGTCGTCTGTGGTATTCTTCAAAACAGTCAAAGCCTCCGGCCTGGGCCAAGGCTTCAAAGTTCTTTTTATTAACAGCGCGCAGGTTTACTCGTTCGGCAAAGTCGAAAATGCTTTTGTAAGGGCCATTTTCTTTGCGCTCCTGAACAATCGACTCAATGGCGGCCTCACCAACTCCCTTAATGGCACCCATTCCAAAACGAATTTCACCCTTAGCATTTACAGTGAATTTGTAATTCGATTCATTGACATCTGGCCCAAGTACGGGCACTCCCATACGCTGGCACTCTTCCATAAAGAAGGTTACCTGCTTGATGTCGTTCATGTTGTTGCTGAGTACTGAGGCCATGTATTCAGCAGGGTAATGAGCCTTTAAATAAGCTGTTTGAAAAGCCACATAGGCATAACAGGTGGAGTGCGATTTGTTGAAGGCATAGGAGGCAAAAGCTTCCCAGTCTCTCCATATTTTCTCCAGCTTATCTTCCGGATGACCCTTGGCTTTGGCTTGTTCTACAAACTTGGGCTTCATTTTGTCAAGAACCGCCCTTTGTTTTTTACCCATGGCCTTTCGTAAAACATCGGCCTCACCTTTGGTAAATCCTGCAAGTTTTTGCGAAAGCAACATAACCTGTTCTTGGTAAACTGTAATACCATAGGTTTCTGCCAGGTATTCTTCCATATCTGGCAGGTCATAAGTTATGGGTTCATCGCCATGCTTTCTACGGATAAATGAGGGGATGTACTCCAACGGGCCGGGTCTGTAGAGTGCGTTCATGGCTATGAGGTCTGCAAACTCGGTAGGTTTGAGTTCCTTCATATACTTTTGCATTCCGGCCGATTCGTACTGGAATATGCCTACTGTTTCTCCTCGCTGAAAGAGTTCATACGTTTTTTTGTCATCTAACGGAAATTCGTCAGGCACCAAATCTACGCCATGCCTTTCTTTTACGTTTTTAACAGCGTCTTTGATCAGGGTTAGGGTTTTAAGCCCCAAAAAGTCCATTTTTAGCAGCCCGGCACTTTCTACCACGGAGTTGTCGAACTGGGTACACCACATGTCAGAGTCTTTGGCCGTTGCCACCGGGGCAAACTTGGTGATGTCGTCTGGTGTAATGATTACACCGCAGGCATGAATACCGGTGTTTCTTACAGAACCTTCAATAACTAAAGCCTGATTGACCGTTTTGGCCTCCAGATTATTGCCTTGAGCTACTTTTTTAAGTTCCTGAGCCAACAGAATTTGCTCCGACCTTAGCTTTTCTTTGAGTTCTCGCTCGCTAAGGCTAAACAGTTTCTGAAGTTTTATATCGGGTACGAGTTTGGCAATGCGGTCGGCATCAGGCAGCGGAAGTTCCAAAACTCTGGCTGTATCTCTAATGGAAGATTTGGCAGCCATGGTACCATAAGTAATTATTTGGGCTACCTGGTTTTTACCATACTTGTCTATAACGTAATCTATTACGCGTTGGCGTCCTTCATCGTCAAAGTCAATGTCAATATCGGGCAGTGAAACCCTGTCGGGGTTTAGAAAACGCTCAAAAAGGAGGTCATACTTAATAGGGTCTACGTTGGTAATGCCAATACAATAGGCTACGGCCGAACCTGCAGCCGAACCCCGCCCGGGGCCAACAGAAACGCCCAGTTCTTTGGCTTTATTGGTAAAGTCTTGAACAATAAGGAAGTAACCCGGATATCCCGTTCTTTCGATGGTGGCTAGTTCGAAGTCGAGACGCTCCTTGATTTCCTCGGTAATTTCTCCATAGCGTTTTTTTGCACCTTCATAGGTGAGGTGTCTTAGGTAAGCATTTTCACCGCGCTTTCCTCCGTCTAGGGCATCCTCTTCATGTTGAAATTCTGCCGGGATTTCGAATTTGGGAAGAAGCACGTCTCGGGCGAGTTCGTACGCTTCAACCTTTTCTACAATCTCATTGGTATTGGCTATGGCTTCGGGTATATCCGAAAAGAGCTTCTTCATCTCCTCGGGAGACTTTATGTAGAACTCATCGTTCGGGAAGCCATACCTGAATTCTCTACCGCGTTTGCCAATGTATTTTTTGGGTTTGTTTACAGACTCAGCATCTTTTACACAGAGCAAGACATCGTGGGCAGAAGCCTGGTCTTTTACGGTATAGTAAGTATTATTGGCAGCGACATATTTCACCTGATGCTTTGCACATAGCTCCAGAAGAATTTGGTTTACGTGATCTTCTTCAGGAATACCGTGGCGATTTATCTCGGCATAAAAATCTTCTCCAAAATGATCTTTCCACCATACAAAAGCCTCTTCGGCTTGAGTCTCACCCACATTCAGGATTTTGTATGGTACTTCACCCCAAAGTCCACCAGTGAGAACAATGAGATCGTCTTTGTATTGGAGTAAATCGTTTTTGTCAATCCTTGGAACATAATAGAAACCTTCAGTAAAAGCTATAGAAGATAGTTTTACCAGGTTGTGATAGCCATTTCGGTTTTTAGCCAGTACAACGGTTTGAAAGCCATTGTCCTGAACGCTTTTGTTGGAACGGTCGGCACAGATGTTGAACTCGCAACCAACTATGGGTTTAATTTCTGCGGCCAATGCGGCACTAACAAATTGAAAGGCTCCCATCATATTGCCATGATCGGTAAGGGCCACGGCTGGCATGCCCATTTCCTTTACTGCATTGACCAGGCTGTGAATGTCTGATACGGCCTGGAGAATAGAGAACTGTGAGTGCACATGGAGGTGAGAAAAGGGGACCTCTTTAAGTTCATTCAGGCCTTCTTTATCTACTTTGAGCCGCCCGGAATCAAGACTTTCCAGTTCTTCTTTTTTGGCAAAGTTGGCTTCGTCTAGCTGAGGAGCTTCGTAGATAATTTCATGTAGTTTAATTCCCTGTGCAGGAGGCACTACTCCCTCTTTGAGCAAGCCAAAGAAGCAGCGGGCAGTAGCATCCACATCATATGCAGCATCGTGTGCATCGTCAAACCCTTTGCCAAAGAGCTTCTGATGCAGTTCGGTAAGGGTAGGCCACTTGTATTGGCCACCACGACCTCCGGGAATTGCGCAAAAATCGGTAGAGACTAGTTTGGTGTCCAGAGGCTCCAGAGGCTCCAGGGCATTAGTTAAACCGGCTCTCAGAAATTCAGAACCTACTATGTTATAGTCGAACTCTATGTTGTGTCCTATACCGAAGCTGGCTTCTTTAATGTCTTCCTCGAACATGGCCAGCACTTCTTTAATGTCGAGCCCTTCTTCCAGTGCTCTTTCGGTGGTTATGCCGTGTATCTGAACGGAGTTGTAGGGTATGGTAAAGCCATCAGGTTTAATAATCAGGTTTCTATTCCTGATCAGGTTTCCACGCATGTCGTGCAATTGCCAGGCAATCTGAACCAGTCGTGGCCAGTTCTCAAAATCAGTGAGAGGAGCGTTATAGTTTTGAGGTAAACCGGTGGTTTCGGTATCAAATATCAGATACATAGAGACTTAGTTCGATGGGTTGTTTATACACTGAAACTAAAGAACTAAAGTAAGGAAAAAACATTTTTACAGTTCTGATAAGAACTGCCAACTTGACTGGATTTCTAATTTTCTTCAAAGAAATGAACACATTCCTAAAATATTCGAATACCTTGGAATCGCGTTTTTCTTTTATTCGAATGAACACTACCGTATTCGTGTTCATGTCAGAAAATGGTTAATGCTTCACGATTGTAATCATTGGCGACATTCAGCGCCCTGATCTTACGGTCATCTGAGAGTGCATCACCCATGAAGTCCATGCTCCATGTGTGGTTTGGCATGCTCGGAACGTTTAAACGCTCCTTAAAGCGATTAGGAAGGCGTTTCTTATGCTTCCTTATCATCTTCAGATTCATGAGCCTGTAGACTCGCAATACCTTGCTGCGGCTCCACTCATAGCCCTGCTGACGGATCCTGCCGTAGTAGGTATCAAACCCACGGGTAGGCAGTTGTTCAGCTAGTTCTGTGAGCTTATCGATAACCGGACGATCATCACGCGTACTCTTATAGTACCACATGGATCGAGCGAAACACAGCACCATACAGACCCTTCTTATGCTCTGTTGGTAGGTCTGGATCAGATGCTCACACATTTGCCGCTTGACAGCAGGGCTTACCACTTTTTTGATAGCACGTCTTTAAGCATCACGTTATCCAGGCTCAGCTCAGCGTACATCTTTTTCAGTCGCGCGTTCTCGTCTTCAAGCTCTTTTAATCGCTTCGATTGGCTGGCCCATACCTGAATACTTCTTTCTCCAATTGTAAAATGTACCCTTGTGAATACCCATTTCTCGGCAAATGTCCTCGGTCTTTCGACCTTGTTCATTCTCTTTTAGAGCCTTGATGATCTGGCTCTCTGTAAATTTTAACTTTTTTCATTTTGACAGTTTAACGGTACTAATTTGTTCTTTTTTAAACTGTTTGATTTTTAAGTAAGGCTACCTAACTGGTAAGGCTTCATCCGGCATTGTCGGAATGAAAAATTCGAAATCGAAGTTCATCATTAATTATTCGAATTCGAAAGGTTTTGCTACAACTTCTAATGTTGTGTCATGAAAAGGAAATACAAAATGTCGATATTCAGCAAAGAGTTCATCTTTATGGTATGGGTGAACTCTATTAACCGACTTAATTTTTTCAATAATTTCTGATTCACTCACTTCTACAAATTTTATAGGAGTTAGGCCGTATTCCGGATATCTGTGTCCCGAAATGGCCTCTTCATTTGGATATCCAAAAGTAAATTGAAGGACAGAATTGAAATTTAATGTTCCTTTATCTCAGAGTCCAATAAATAGAAAGAGACTTTCAGATTATGTTCGTCCGCGTTGATCTCTGGCATAGTTCCACCGGGATCAATATTCATTGGTATTTCAAGTTCAATTAACTTCATCCTCATTACACACAGCGACCAACTAAAATCCGTAGGTTTACACTTTCAAAATGCTCCGAGATATCTATGCCAGATACATCTCGCAAATGCCTCAGTAAGCCTACGGATTTTAGGGCCTGTTATATTCATGTTATTTGTTTTCTAGGGACTTGATTTTCTCCTTGAGTTCGTCAATTTCAGCGTTTCTTGATTCGAGTTGCTCTAGTCGTTCCATAAGTTCAATTTGATAAAGAGTAAGTTCCTCGATCTTCTTCAAAAGTCGCATATTCATATCACCAAGATCAATTCCGTTCTCACCAATTTCAGTAGCGGATGGAATTTCAGGAAGGTGTTTGTTTTCCATTATGTATTCCTTCGTTTCCTTGAGAGTTCGTAGTTTATAGTCAGGTTCAAAAACATAATCAGGAGCGGGTATGTTCAAATCTACTTTAACCTCTTTGGCGTGAATATTTCCGTTCACAGTCAATTCAGAATCTGGATTCTTTGTGCCGATTCCAACTTTTCCATCGTAAGTAAATCTTGTATTAAAAACTTGATTGCCTGTTAGGATATCAATGTGCTCGTGCCAAGCACTATCGTTAACAAAATCAATGGACTGATGTTTTGTTACATCAATTTTTGCCTGAAGTTTGAGTGTTGTGTTTTTCCAATCTGATTCGTTAGCGGTTCTAATCGAAACAAATTCAAGTTTCTGACGGCCGATATCGATTTTGGCTCCTAATTCATAATTGTTAAGAGTGTTTCCAACAGCAGGTGCATTGATATGAAGATTCCCATTTATTTGCTGGGTTCCAGTATTATGTAATACTTTAGTCCAAGTTCCAATCCCACTTACACCTGTGCTTCTAAAGTATAGAGTTGGAACGGTATTGTTATTCTTAATTGCTATCTGACCATTGTACCTATAATTAGAATTGTTACTACTGTGGTTCATGTTTATCCCCCAGAACCAACCTGAACCTTCAGGAGCATTGGCAGCTCCGTTACTTTGTATGAAGGCACTCTTCCAAAGTAGATTCCAGTCAGTAGTTGTAATTGGATCTTCAAACTCTTGGGCAAATGATGCTAAAGGAAATATACAAATGAGGAAAATTGCAATGTGTTTCATATTTTTTTGGTTTAAGGCAGTGCCCTGTCAATAAGCACTAATTGAATATAACGTTATGTATCAGTCATAAATATGACTTTTATTTTTCTATAATATAAGATTTATGACTTATAGCCACCAAATACAGCTGCTATAAGTCAATAGCATCATCTTTTAGGTTTAATATATCGAGCGGTGATATCACTTGATCTATTCCATTATTTGAAATGTGTGTATACGTCTCTGTCGTCTGGCTAGAGCTGTGTCGCAGGGCTCTTGTATATATCGTAAATTAACCTGAGTTCGATGTACGAAAAAAGCGTCATGCCGGAAAAACAGGCCTT
>NZ_DBHC01000045.1:0-12814 GCF_002296035.1 Roseivirga sp. UBA838 | reverse complement strand
GGAAAATTCCGCAATGACGTCCTAAGGGGGGGACATTTTACTACTTCCTTACATCGAACTCCGATTAAGATAGGTTGTTTGTACCCATGATGCACGGGCCAAATGAACCATCCATTTGCCCGCGTTTACATGGATTTTCCGCATTTAAAAGTTAGAATAAATACACTAGGGGTGTTTGGTCAGACAGACTGGCTAAATACCCTTTCTTTTTTGGTAGTTGAATGATAATGTGGGTCGAAAAGTGCGCACACGTTGCGCAAAAACTGATTGCCGCTTTGGCTAATTTCATAACCCTCCCCTTTACTGACCAGTAAACCATCTGCCATCAGCTCATCCAACAATTTTTTAGACTGTTTCGGAAGGGCATCTTCTTTAAAACTCTTCTGACAAGCTACCTGAAGTATTTTCGATTTAATGTTGAGATCATCGCTCGTCATTAAATGTCCTTTGAACAACGGAAGTTTACCCGCATTCAGTTGGCTAAGGTATCCCTCCACGCTCTTTACATTCTGTGCATAGGCCAAATGTATATCTGAAATAGAAGACACCCCCAACCCCATAAGTAGTTTGCCGGGATTGGTAGTATACCCCATAAAGTTTCTATGTAGCCTACCATTCTTCATGGCTTTTAGCAACTCATCTTCTGGCAAAGCAAAGTGATCCATCCCTACTAACTCATAGCCCAGAGCCAACAATTGCCTGTGTCCGAATTGGTTGAGTTGTTGTTTCTCATAAGCCGATGGTAAATCCTTTTCAGAATAGGCTCGTTGCCCCGGACGCTTCCAGGGCACATGGGCGTAGGAGTAGAAAGCAATTCTATCAGGCATTAGCTCAGCTACCTTTTCTATAGTATGTTCAATACTTTTCCGGGTCTGGAAGGGCAGACCATAGATAAGGTCGAAGTTTACCGAACCATAGCCCAGCTCTCTGGACCAACGGGTTACATCACACACCTGCTCAAAAGACTGCAAGCGATTAATAGCCAACTGTACCTTGGGGTCAAAATCTTGAATTCCGAAACTCACCCTACTAAACCCAAGTTCTCTAAGCACTTTTAAATGGGCATAAGTTGTATTGGCCGGATGCCCTTCAAAACTAAACTCGAAATCGGGATGCAGCACCACTGTTTTCAGTAGTGCCTCCAAAAGTAGCTTTAGATGCTCTGGAGAAAAGAAGGTGGGAGTGCCTCCACCCAAATGAAGCTCTTTAAGAATGGGCCGATCCGGCAGAATATGGAGATACATACTCCACTCCTTAAGAAGTCCCTCTATATAAGGCTTTTCTACAGCATGGTTTACAGTAATGCGGGTATTGCATCCGCAATAAGTGCATAAGCTTTCGCAAAAGGGCAAATGAATGTAGAGCGACAGCCCATCTTCCTTGTAACTAGCAAATGCCTGTAACAGCCGTTCTCTGTAGTCTTCTATTTGAAATACTTCGGTATTCCAATCGGGTACGGTAGGATAACTCGTGTAGCGGGGCACGGGCACATCATACTTTCTCAACAGACTCAAATCATTCATTGCCTTTACTTTTTTTCTTTTCGTCAAACAACATTCTCACGGAGGGCGAATAGGTGTCATCGTACTGCCCGGATTTTACTGCCCAAAAAAATGCCCCGAGAAAGACCGTTGCTACCACTATAGAGGTAATGATGAGAATAAGAATGACCGACATATTATAATCTTTTTTGTTTAGCGTACATTCTGATCATTGAAGTGGTAAAAACTACCACCGAAATACTACTGAGAGGCATTAGAATAGCCGCTACCAGTGGGGTAAGTAAACCCATTACGGCAAAGGTTATTCCTCCCAAATTATAGAAAAGAGAAATGCCCATACTAGCCTTTACCACCCGTTTTCCCACCAAAACAAGCTCAAGAAGTTTACTAAGTTTGGAAAAAGCATCGGCATCCATAATGGCTTCGCATGCAGGATTAAAAGAAGAAACGTCTTCCGTAATGGCCACTCCCACCTCACTTTGCTTTAAGGCTCCTGCATCGTTCAGTCCATCGCCAAACATCATTACAAAGGCTCCTTCTTGCTGAAGCTGCTTTACCTTACGCAGCTTTTCGTCCGGTCTTTGTTCGAAATACATTGAAGCAGATGGTGGAAATACTTTTTCCAATGCCTTCTTCTCCTGATCGTTGTCGCCCGAAAGCACCAAAAGTCTATACTTTGCAGATAAGTCTTCTACTACGGTCCGAAGCCCGGAGCGATAAGTATTTTTAACGTTGAACACTCCCCTATACCGGCCACCAATGCTCAGGTGTACCTCCGAATGTTGTGGTAAATTGCGGTGGGCCAGCCCAACAAAATGGGCTGAACCCAACCTTAACTCCACTCCGCTAACTACGGCAACAATCCCCTTACCGGTCTCTTCCTTAAATGACTCAATCTGATAAACAGAAGGTTGAGCCCTCAGAAAATCCTTGACGTAACGACTAAGCGGGTGAGTACTGCTAGAAACTGCCGCGGCCACAAGGGCCTGTTCGGCATCACTTAACTCTTCTCCCTCAAAGGTGATGTGCTTTACTTTCGGGTCAGTAATGGTACCTGTCTTATCAAAGATGATGGTATCTACCTGCTGCAGGTCTTCAATTACATCGGCATTCTTTAAAAACAAATGATGCTTGCCCAACATGCGCAACAAACTACCATGGGTGAAGGGGGTAGAAAGAGCCAAAGCACAAGGGCATGCAATAATAAGCACCGATGTAAGTACCAACCAGGTTTTGGTTGCATCATTGAACTGCCAGAAAACAGCCGCCACAAGGGCTATGGCTACTATGACCAGAGTAAAATACTGACTTACCCGATCTACCAGCTTAACGCGCTGCCCCCGTTGCAGGTAGCCTTCTTCATTCCAAAGCGAGGTTAAATAGCTTTGCGAAACGGGTTTCTGAATAATAAAACGTGCTTGCTTACCAACAATTCGGCCTCCCGCATATATGTATTGGCCCTTGCCTTTTTGTATAGGCTCTGCCTCTCCGGTTACAAAACTGTAGTCTATAAAAGCTTCCTCATCAATAAGTACTGAATCGGCCGGAATGAGCTCACCATTTCTAATGAGCATCTCATCTCCTTTTACTAGATAATTAACCACCACAGGCCGGTAGCCCTCCTCCTCTCTTTTTAACACAGCCAGCGGAAAATAGCTTTTATAATCCCTGTCGAACGAAAGTGCCTGATAGGTTCTGTTTTGAAACCACTTGCCTATGAGCAGGAAAAACACAAGGCCCACCAGCGAGTCGAAATAGCCGGGCCCAGTAGCGGAGGCTACTTCATAAAAGCTTCTGAGAAAAAGCACAGCCAGCCCCAGTGCAATGGGTACGTCAATATTGGCATATCGTTGCCTGAGCGATTTAACAGCAGAAGTAAAATAGTCCCATCCACTATAAAAAATCACAGGTAATGACAGCAGCACATTGAGCCAGCGAAAGAAAACCTGGTAGTCTTTTTCCAGTTCAGAAATTCCCAGGTAATCGGGAAAACTCAAAAGCATTACGTTTCCAAAACAAAAGCCAGCTATGCCCATTTTTATGAGCAATTGTTTGTCGAACTTTTGATAGAGGTTCTGTTGATCCTCTTGTTTTTCCAGATTGAATACCGGGGTATAACCAATGCGATCGAGCAGCTCGGCCAGTTGCCTGAGGCTCAACTCCTGATGGTGGAAATGGACCGTAAGCCGCCTTTCACTAAAATTTACCTTGGCATCGACAACACCAGAACTAAGTCTACTCAGGTGTTCCAACAACCATATACAGCTACTACAATGAATATTGGGTATGGCCAGACTAACCCTGGCATGAGTTTCATCGGCATATTGCAGAAGTCCACGCACAATCTCATCATTATCCAGAAAATCAAATAAGGCGGTCTTATCCTTTTGCTTTATGCCCGGACTGGCCTGCAAAGTGTAATAGTCGCAAAGCTCGTTTTCAGACAGAATTTCAAATACGGTCTTACACCCGGTACAACAGAAGTTTTTACCTTGGGCCGATATTGTTTCTGCTCCGCAATCATCGCCACAATGGTAGCACTTGGTTTGTTGCCTCACTTCTATAGCTTCCATGGGTTAGTCTTTGTAAATAAAAATGGGATGATCAATCAGTACCCGATTAGCTTCCGGCTGGTCAATCAGTACTTTGCCTACCTGTTGGTCTACCAGCAATAAGGGGCTGTTACACTCGCGACTTACATAGTCGAAAAGGCTATTGGCTATGTCGTCATACACATGCTGAGCACCCAGGTTCTGAAAATACATTTGCAGGTAGTTGATAAATACCCGCTCGCTTTCCATCTGAAGAGTACTATCTGGCTCGGTCATTAACAAAGAAAGCGGCAGCTCACGATAGTGAGTCCCGAATAGCTTTATAAAGCTCTTCATCATATGTACCGAACACTGGCCTGCGGCATGTACGGCCACATGACATTGCACATTGACTGATTGCGGCAACAGTAGCACGGGACAACTCACCGATTTAATCAGTGGCCAAAGGCCCGATTCGTTTGCATATTGTGCATACCCTTGTACCTCCACCACTAGCAAATCGGCTACGGTGCTTTGGCTAACAATTCTAAAATCATTGGCCGCACTATGAAAAACCTCTACCTCATGGCCCAATTGAGCTCCGTACTTTTCCACCTTCAGGTCTTCTTCTACCCTGTTCACCAGCCAGTCAATACCTTCAGCCTCCGGTTTACCGCTTGTTACCAATTGCCCCGGTTTGTGGGCAAACTCCAGAGTAAACGCCTTTATATATTTCTTATAAGACTTGTGGAGCATATCCTCCATAACCTCCAAAAGAGGGATTAATCGGTTCGAATGAAGGGTCACTATGAGAATGGTATGCTTCACTAGCCTTAAATTCAATGGGTAATCAAAGGTAAATGGGCTATGAAGCATCGGGATTGACGGCCATCAGATGAAAACATGATTAATGTCATGTTTATGCGTCAAGCCACCGGAAGGTACCGGGAACCACGGAAAATAGCTTTTATAAGTAGAGCAAAGCGATTGGCTGCTGTAAAGGCAACAATGAAGAGGGGACTTAAAGTAGTGGCTCCTTAAGCATAAAAATCGGCCTCATGAATAAGGCGTTGTGCGTCAATCACTTCAATTTTCTTACCCTTGAGAGCAATGAGCCCATCAGACTTAAATTCTGAAAGTAAGCGAATTACTGTTTCTGTGGCAGTACCCACTATGTTCGCCAAATCTTCTCTGGAAAGGGCAATGTCTATCACATCGCTTCCATCTCCTTCCATTCCATAGGTTTCTTTGAGCATAATGATGGTCGCTGCCAGACGTTCTCGAACGGATTTCTGAGCCAACTGAGCCATTTTTTCTTCCATTACTCCCAATTCCTTACACACTGCTTTCATAAGCTTTTGAAAGAATGCGGGGTTGCGGTTTAAGATGGTGAAGAAATCGCTCTTGGGAATAAAACAAATAGCTGCCTGCTCCAATACAGTAGCACTGGCTCCGTAAAATTCCTCGCTCAACAAGGAGCGGTAGCCCAGAAAGTCTCCGGGTTTAGCAATAAACAGAATTTGCTCTTTCCCATTCGAACCCATTTTAAACACCTTCACCTTGCCATGATTAATGCAGAAAATGCCCATAGGCCGTGTTCCTTCATAGAACAGGGTTTGGCCCTTCTTATAGGCCACACAAGACTTGTGAGAAGAGAGTACTTCCAGATCGTCTTCGGGCAATTCAGAAAAATGAGACTCTCCTCTTGATTGACAAAACTGGCATTGAAGGTCTATTTGGGAAGATTTTCTGGTGCTCATATACGCTGTGGAAACACCTAAAATTAACGAGGAGAGGCCGGATTACCAAAACTTAAACCAACTGTCTTTACAGCAGCTGCCCCAAGCCAAACAGTAGCACAAAGAGTAAAGTACTCAAAGCCATCTGTTTCAGATAGGGATCTAGTTGCTCGGATGCTGTTTTGGTACTGACTGCTCTGGCATTCATAAGCAACAGAGGGGCCACCAACACAAACAACAATTGCTGCGGTGCAGCAAAATATGTGGCCACATAAACCAGAGAAAACACCAAGCCAAGCCCTAGCAGTAGCTTATGATAAGTTACTGCTGCTTTGCGCCCCAGGCGTACCGGAACAGACTTTTTACCGGCCTTTCGGTCCGAATCAATATCGCGAATATTGTTGACGTTGAGCACAGCTACAGAAAAGAATCCTACGCTTAGTGCGGGCAGAATATAGTTCCAGTTAATGCGCTGTTCGTACAAAAAGGCACTCCCAAGTACCGCTACAAAGCCAAAGAATATGAGTACGCTAATGTCGCCCAGACCTGCGTAGCCATAGGGCCTTTTACCAGCCGTATAGGTGATAGCCGCCAAAATACACAGGCCTCCAAGACCCATAAAATACCAGAAAAACTCTCCGAAACTTCCAAAAGCCACATAGACCAATGCCACTCCACTGGCCAAAGACAACACAGAAAAAACGATGATAGCCCGTAGCATAGCCCTCTGACTAATCAGGCCACTTTGCACCGCTCTACTGGGCCCCGTTCTTTCGGCTCCATCCGCACCATGTACGGTATCTCCATAGTCGTTAGCCAGATTAGAAAGTATTTGTAGCAGAATGGTGGTGAGCGCACAAAGGCTAAATATTAACGCATTGAAATGCCCAGAGGCGGCTGCTAAAAATGCTCCCATACCTATGGATGCCAGCGCCAAAGGAAGTGTTCTAAGCCTGAATGCCTGGAGCCATTTTTTCATGCCTACAGCTTAGAAGTAATTTGTTCGTCAAGTGGATTTACAGCCGATGGGTAAAAGGCCAGTACTTCACCTTTTTCACTAATCAGGTATTTGCAGAAATTCCAGTTGGGTGCTTTACCACTTTGCTTTTCCAGCCACTCATAGAGTGGGTGCCGGTCTTTACCGGTTACCGAAATCTTCTCAAATAGTTGGAAGCTAACCCCATAGTTGGTCTGGCAAAACTCCACTATGTCTTCGTTGCTGCCCGGTTCCTGTCCGCCAAAATCATTGGCCGGAAAGCCCAGTACCACCAGCTTATTTCCAAATTGCTCATGCAACTGTTGCAGGTCTTCATATTGGGGCGTATAACCACAGCGCGAGGCTACATTGACCACCAGAACCTTCTTGCCCTTATATGCATTCAGGTCAACCTTTTTACCATCTATTCCTTTTAGTTCAAAGTCGTAAAACGTCATATCAGTTGGTTTTAGGAGCAGTAAAACGATCCATATTATACTCAGGTACTTCATAGTGGTAGTCTTTATGATACTGAAGCCTATCCTTTGCAGCTCAGGACCTTCCCTCCTACACTACATTCTTTCAGGCACTTCAATACCCAATAACCCCATGCTTCTTTTTATTGTTTCTGCGGTAAGTGCAGAAAGAGCTACCCTAAACTGCATTAGAGTTTCATCGTCTTCATTGAAAATGGAGAGTTCGGTATAGAAGCGGTTATAGTCTTTGGCCATATCATAGGCATACTGAGCCATTACGGCCGGAGAATATGCATCGGCCGCCTGTTGTAATTTTTCCTTAAACTGCCCTATGGTAAAGATCAGGTCTTTCTCTGTTTGGTGAATTTCTTTGACCCCATCGTAGTCTATATTCTGCATGGACACCCCCAGTTGAGAGGCCTTACGCAGAATGGCACTAATTCGTGCATAGGTGTATTGGATGAAGGGTCCGGTATTGCCCTGAAACTCAATGGACTCTTCCGGGTTAAAGAGCATGCGCTTGCGCGGGTCTACCTTCATTAGATAGTATTTTACGGCACCAAGCCCTAGTTTCTCATACAGCTCGGCCGCTTGCTCTTCTGTAAAGCCATCTATTTTACCGAGTTCTTCTGTACGAGCCTTTGCCGTATCTACCATTTCCTGAATCAGGTCATCGGCATCTACAACGGTGCCTTCTCTCGACTTCATTTTGCCGGTTGGTAAGTCTACCATACCGTAAGACAAATGGTAACAGGCATCGGCCCATTCATAACCAAGTTTTTTGAGAATAAGGAAGAGTACTTTGAAGTGATATTCTTGCTCATTACCCACTGTGTATATGAGCTGGCTTAGTCCCGGAAAATCGTCAAATCGCATTAATGCGGTACCAATATCCTGGGTCATGTATACGGAAGTACCGTCTTTTCTAAGCAACAGTTTTTCATCAAGCCCTTCATCAGTAAGGTCTACCCATACTGAGCCGTCTTCTTTTTTAAAGAAGACTCCCTTCTCCAGCCCTTCCATCACTCTGTCGCGGCCAATAAGGTAGGTATCGCTCTCGTAGTAGAGTTTGTCAAAATCTACTCCCATTCGCTCATAAGTGGCATTGAACCCGCTATACACCCATCCGTTCATGGTTTCCCACAGGGCATAGACCTCCGGGTCTTTCTCTTCCCACTTACGTAGCATTTCCTGAGCCTCGAGCAATATAGGGGCTTCCTTCTCTGCCTGCTCCTTGTCCATTCCACCGGCTACCAACTCAGCCACTTCAGCTTTATAGGCTTTATCGAACTCCACGTAGTATTTGCCCACTAAGTGATCACCTTTTATACCTGAGGATTCAGGGGTCTCGCCATTGCCAAACTTTTGCCAGGCGAGCATAGACTTACAGATGTGGATTCCACGATCGTTGATAATCTGTACTTTAGCCACCTTATTTCCGGCTGCTTCCAGTATACGCGCCACCGAGTTACCCAAAAAGTTATTGCGCAAATGCCCTAAGTGTAAAGGCTTGTTGGTATTAGGCGAAGAGTACTCTACAACCACAGTTTTACCTGTTGGAGCCATGTGGAAGACAGGCGAATCTGTAGGGCTTTGGCCATTGAACATGGCTGCAAATTGCTGTACCTGAGAGCTCTCAGAAACAGATATATTCAGAAACCCTTTAACGGTATTGTAGGCAGAAACTGCCTTGCAATGCTTTACCAGGTATTCTCCAATTTCATTTCCAGTTTCTTCCGGTCCTTTTCGAGACACTCTGCTCAGCGGAAAGGTGATGTAGGTGTAGGTACCTTCAAACTCTTTACGGGTCGGCTGAAGAGCTATATCTTCAGTCGCCAGTTGGTGTGAATACAGTGTTTCGAGTGCCTCAGCTATACCCTGCTTAATTGCTTGCTCCATTAGTTAGAAATTCTCTATCAGCGAATCGGTTGTGGCCTCTAAAATCTCGAATGCTATTTCGGCCATTTTGTTTTCAGTGTCCAAAGTTGGGTTCACCTCTACAATTTCCCAACAACAAACCCTTTTATCTTTAATCAACTCCTGATTTAGCTCAAAAGCCTGCTCTTTGGTGAGCCCATTGGGCACGGGGGTTCCTGTGCCGGTAGAAACGGATGTATCCAGACTGTCTACATCGAAAGAAATGTAGATTTGATCACAATCTTTGAGGAGTTGAAGAGCCTCTTTGGCCACGGTAACCACTCCTTTGTCGTTTAGCTCTTCGGTCGTAAAGTTCTTTATGCCAAATTTTTCAATCAGGTGGTCTTCGGCTTTTTCCGTATCTCGTACGCCTATATATACAATATCAGAAGGGCTTATTTTGGGCCCGTTGGCTCCTATTTGCTTTATCCGCTCCCAAATAGCTTCAGTCTCTTCTTCCACATCATTGCTCTCGCACTCCTCATTGTCGGTAGCAGTAACCATTGCCAGGGGCATGCCATGCATATTGCCCGATGGTGTGGTATATGGCGAATGAAAATCGGCATGGGCGTCTATCCAAATAACTCCAAGTCTCTTTTCGGGGTGTGCTTTTTTAATGCCACAAATAGTGCCTGCTGCCGTAGAGTGATCTCCGGCCAACACAATAGGAAATAGCCCCTCAGTTCTTAGGTCGGCAATGTTCTGGCATACCCGGTTTACCATGGTATATACTCCTTCGGCATACTTGGCAAAAGCATACTGTGGTTCGCGAAAAAGCAAACGGTTTTCATCTTGTATGCTCACCGGTTCAAAGCGCATAAAAAAATCGGAGTGCCGCTTGATACTCGCGATTTTCATGGCATCAATGCCCATGCTCGCTCCGCGAGTGCCTGCGGCAATTTCGGAACGAACTTCGACTAGCCTTATCTTTCTCATGGTTTTATGAAAGTTACCAACCCAATATGTAGGCAAACATAAGTGGAGCCACAATGGTGGCATCTGACTCTACCACAAACTTGGGGGTATCGATATCGAGCTTACCCCAGGTGATTTTTTCGTTAGGCACGGCACCGGAGTAAGAACCATAACTGGTGGTTGAATCTGAAATTTGGCAGAAATAGCTCCAGAAAGGTATATCGTGCATCTCCAAATCTTGATACATCATTGGCACAACACATATGGGGAAGTCACCGGCAATTCCTCCACCAATCTGGAAAAAGCCTACTCCTTTACCTTCTGAGTTGTTTTTATACCAGTCGGCCAACCACACCATATATTCGATACCTGATTTTATGGTAGAAGCCTTTAGTTCTCCTTTTATACAGTAAGAAGCAAAGATGTTCCCCATGGTAGAGTCCTCCCAACCGGGCACAACAATGGGTAGGTTTTTTTCGGCTGCAGCCAGCATCCAACTGTTTTTTGGGTCTATCTCATAGTATTGCTCCAAATCGCCCGACAACAACATTTTATACATGTATTCATGTGGGAAGTAGCGCTCTCCGGCATCTTCAGCTTTCTTCCACTGGTAGTGAATATGCTTCTGAAGCCTTCTGAAGGCCTCTTCTTCCGGTATGCAGGTATCGGTTACCCGGTTCAGGCCTTGTTCTAAAAGATCCCATTCTTCCTGAGGGGTCAAGTCTCTGTAATTGGGCACTCTTTTGTAGTGCGAGTGAGCCACCAGGTTCATAATATCTTCTTCCAGGTTGGCCCCTGTGCAGGATATAATATCTATTTTGTCTTGCCTGATCATTTCAGCCAGACTTAGCCCTAGTTCAGCGGTACTCATGGCTCCTGCCAGTGTAACCATCATTTTGCCTCCTTCGGCCAAGTGCAGTTGATAGCCTTTGGCGGCATCTACCAGAGCTGCGGCATTGAAGTGGCGGTAGTGTTTTTCTATAAATGCTGAAATGGGTGAATTGGACATAATGCTATAGTATTCAGTTTTATGCAAAAATGCTAATTTCTGTGCATTTCGGTTAACTTTGACCTTGTATTTTAACGCCTGAGAAAATCTTAGTGCTTTTTTAATTTCGCACATCTTTGCATCTCGTAATTTGTTGCAATATTTGTGCTTCGTCTTTACACAGAGTTTTATCAATGAAGAGTTACTACGATCTAATTGACCAGACCTTTGATTTTCCTACCAAAGAATTTAAAGTAAACGGCAAGTATCTGGAGTTTCATGACATACCTCTCAAAGAGATTATTAGAGAACATGGCACTCCTCTGAGAATTACCTATCTGCCTAAAATTTCTCAGAACATTCAACTGGCCAAAAAGTGGTTCGAAAAAGCTATAAAGAAAAATAAGTATCAGGGTACCTATACGTACTGCTACTGTACCAAATCTTCGCACTTTAGCTTTGTGTTGGACGAAACCATTAAGAATGGTTGCCAAATTGAAACTTCCTCAGCCTTTGATATTCCCATTGTCAGGAGCCTTCACAAGAAGGGAAAAATCGATAAGGATATATTGGTGATTTGCAATGGTTTCAAGCGTCCGTTGTACACCCAATATATTAGCGAACTCATTAACGATGGCTTTAAAAACTGTGTACCTATTCTGGACAACCTTAATGAACTAGATTTTTACAAGGAGAACATTAAGGGCGACTTTAAAGTGGGGATTCGGGTGGCAGCCGATGAGGAACCTAACTTTGAGTTTTACACCTCCCGTTTGGGAATTCGCTACAGCGATATTAAAGACTTGTACAGAGAACAAATAGAAGGCTCGCAGGCCACACTAAAAATGCTCCATTTCTTTATTAATACGGGCATTAAAGATACGGCCTACTACTGGAGTGAGCTAAGCCGGTTTATGTACAAATACTGCGAATTAAAGAAGATTTGCCCTACACTGGATACGGTAGATATTGGTGGCGGATTCCCCATAAAAACCTCTCTGGCCTTTGAGTATGACTACGAATATATGGTCGAGCAGATTGTAGAGAATATTCAGTGGATCTGCAACAAAAGTAATGTGCCAGTGCCAAATATAGTCACTGAATTCGGAAGCTTTACGGTGGGCGAAAGTGGTGCTCATATCTATTCCGTACTCGATCAAAAATTACAAAACGATAAGGAGCTTTGGTACATGATTGACGGCTCATTTATCACTCATTTGCCCGATGCCTGGGGCCTCAATCAAAAGTATATTTTACTGGCGATCAACAAATGGGATCACCCCTTCCACAAAGTGAATATGGGCGGCCTGACCTGCGACAGTATGGACTACTACAATTCAGAAGCCCATACCTCTGAGGTATTTATGCCTCTTATTGAAGAAGATGAAAACCTATACGTTGGCTTTTTCCACACGGGAGCGTATCAAGAGTCGCTGGGCGGCTATGGAGGCATTCAGCATTGCCTCATTCCTGCGCCCAAGCACGTGTTGGTAGACCATGATGAAAACGGCAATATTGTTACTCGTGTGTTTGCTGAAGAGCAAAAAGAGGAGTCGATGCTTAAAACCTTGGGATACTAATTTTTTAGGGTTACTTACTTAAGTCGCAGGGCGTATGTTTCGACATTTCGCCACCACTTGTGTCTTCACAAATGGCTCCTATAAAGCACTATGAAGACACCGCTTGTTGCCCAGGTGGTCTATTTATTTCTATGCGACCTTAATAACCTGAGTTCGATGTAAGAAAAGAACGTCATGCCGGAAAAACAGG
>NZ_DBHC01000025.1:0-15736 GCF_002296035.1 Roseivirga sp. UBA838 | reverse complement strand
CTTACTTACATCGAACTCAGGTTATTTAGGGTTACATACTTATGTCGCAAGAAGTGTACTTCTGAACCTTGCCTCCATTTGTGTCTTCACAAATGGTTGTTAAAAGACCCTGTGAGGACACAGCTTGTGGCTAGTATACTGGATCTAATAAATGCGATCTAAATGAGTGGCTCTGTTTTAATTTTTATAATAAGGTTATAAATTGAATAAATTGATGAAAAAATAGACGAGTTTTAATTGTGCTCATGAGAAATGGTATCGCTCTTTTTGCTCTTCTGATTTTGCTGTCCTGTTCATCTAATAATGATGATGTGCGGAATGGGTCAATACAAACCGATGGGGTGATAACTTTTAATATGGATGACCCAGAATATGAAGATTTTATTGATATAGAGGAATTGCTTGATACGGTTATAATGATTCCTTTGTCCAATGAAGTACTAATTGGTCAGGTTTCCAAAATTCTAGGAATAAGTGATAGAATTTTTGTGTTTGATGAACAGAGTCAATCAGTTTTTATCTATAATCTTAATGGGGATGTTCTTAATGTTATCAGTGATAAAGGGGAAGGACCGGGCCAATATTTTAAGATTGCCGACATAGATTTGGATATAAGGCAGGAGCAACTGATCATTTTCGATCAATTTAAAAGTAAGCTGTTTTATTATGATTTAGATGGAAATTTCATAAAGGAAAACCGATTTTATCCTTTCGCGAGATTTCTGGCATATAACCCATCCGACTCTACTTCATTCGCCATTTTCAATAATTATAATGAGTTAATGGAGGATCAGGAATATAATCTTTTCACTACAAATGAATCTGGAACTTTAATAAATAGATATTTCCCTTATGAGGGTAGGGAGACCAGGCGAATAAAAGATAACTACTTGACCCGAAGCAATGAGGAGCTGTTCTACATAGGTCATTATGATAATAAAGTTTACAAGGTTGATGGGAATGAAGTAGAATTGAAATATGAATTTGATTTTGGTGATAGGAATATCCCCAAGTCAGTAGTTCATGACTCTTTTGACTCCTTTGAGGGCTATGTTTGGTATTTGTCGTATTTCTATAAAGCCAATGACTATTTGACTTTTAGTTACGTTTACAACAAAACATTTATTACCAAGTTTGCCAACCTAAAACAGGGAACGGTTATACATAATAAACTTACTAGCTCTGTTTTACATTGTTATGCACAAGGTCCTGTGAAGGGTGTTTTGGATGACTATTTCATATCTGTCGTGAATCCCTCATCATTTTTGGACTACATTGAAAATGGCCTCTATCCTAAACAGGAGGAAACGAAGTATTATCATTTTGTAGACCGAATGAAGGAATTTAAACCGGAAGATAATCCGGTAGTTTTTCTCTTTAAATTCAAGAGTTGTGAACTTGTTCACCCAAACTGACAGACATATGAGGATAAAAGATCAGGGTGAAAGAATCAATGACTCCTTCACCCTCTCAAGTAAACCAATGATTCGCTATTGGCCCTCACTTTTGTGAGAAGATATCAGGCTTTTGACTTGGGCTCTGATTTCTTGAATATTATATGTGTCTTGCTCCATTACCTGATCGCCAAGCGCAAAAATCTTTTCAAAGAGCAGTCCATCGTTTTGCCTGGTGGCAATTGTGAGAACAGAGTTTTCAGCATATACCTCTTCCCACACGGCACGCACTTCTTTCCAGTAGAGTTGGTTTTTAGCCCACCATTGCCGGGCAGCTATACACTTTTCATCAGCAACCTTTTGGTAAGTATTCCATCCTTTCTCCTGCGCTAAAAGCTTGTCGCCTTCTGCAGACCTTAAAATTTTGTCGTTGTCTTGCTCATGTATCCATCCATTGCCGGTCAATTCATGCCGGTTTACTCTCAACATCACGTTATAGTCGTTTCTTTTGCTGAACTCTCTTCGGGGCAATGGTGAGTAGCTGCTGGCTTCCCAGTAGTGTCTTCCGTCCTGGTGAATCCAGGTGGCAGTTCCTTCGTAACGAGGGCTATCATCTACCTGAAATACTTTCTGAGTCCACTGGCCCTTCACTGCTTTTTTATCTAGCACTTGTCGTTGCCAGGTGCTATTGCCCATAAAGCTGTATAGTTGGGTGTTTTCGTAGATCCAGTCTTGTCTCCAGTGCTTTACGATTTGACCGTTTCCTACAATTAGGAGGTGCTGCATGGAGATTTTATCCTTTTCATCCTCTACCAGTTCTACCCACTCGAGCGCTCCCGAGCTATAGTTGTCATGAAACTCGTAGTCCGGCAAAGGGCTAAAAGTTTCGGCAAAGTTGAAGCGAACCTCATAGCAACCGCACATGCTTTTAATCGCTTCTCTGTCTTTCTGCTTTTTGCTTTGTGCCCACAATGAGCCGCTAAGAAGGCAAAGGGCAATGATGCTTAACTTTTTCATACTTGTATAATTTTTTGGAATTGATTGTCTGTAGTTAGAAAGGCCACTTTTAGGCGTGGATAACCGTGAACGAGAAGTAGAATGTTGCCGACAAAATAGAGTCCGTGAGTAATTATCTCTCCAACATTGCCTCCCCCAAGGAATACTTCAAAAAGGAAGATGTTTAGTGTCAGAGGAATGAGCATTACCGCTCCCAGAAGTGCCAATACCTGGCTAATGAGTAGCAGACCACAGGTAATTTCGGCTACACCCAGCATGGGCCAGAAAAAGCCTGTTTGCTTGAGCCCTCCAATGTAAGCTCTGATTTTTACAACATTCTCCGGTACTTCGGTTGCCTGGGCTTTAATGGTGGTTTCTTGCGTTGTTTCCGGCTTGGGTGCAGCCGGCTTAAACTTCTGAATACCAGCATAAATAAAGAGTATGCCTAAGGCAAGCCTGATGGCAATAACCAAATAGTGAATAATGTGCTTCATAATGCTATGGGACTAGAAGTTGGTACTGAAACTGTGGGTGGCCGCGCTCTCCCGAGACAGGGTCTACAAGTCGGGTGAAGCGCAGTTTGTAGTAATTGCTCTCCGTATCTTTAATGATGTAGAACACATCTTCCTTTACTCCTGTTTGTTGGTCAGATCCCGGTTGGGCAACAACCCTCCAGCCACTACCAATGGCCGATACTTGCGATTTAAAAGAAACAGTGCTGATTTGTGCGTGCGAGAAGCCCTCATAAGTCACATCTCCTTCCGCTTGCACCTGAGCCACTTCCACTCTTCCGGCATTGGTAAGAATATAGTCTTTGTAAGCATAAGGAATTCGGGTGCTGGCGTCTATGGGAAGCAGGTTGGTAAAGACAGTAAATACCATGTCCCACTCCGTTTTGGAGGGTGCCACGGAGACTATGCCATCCTCAAAACTTACGTACACGAAATCGCTGTCGGCATTTTTCTGAATGGTCAGTTGTTCAAAGCTTCCTGCCCCAATGTTGGCATGCTGAAGTATATAGGCACTGCCGTTTCGTGTAATCTTTACTTTCTTCCATCCCCTTTGGCTACCATCGGGGTTTTTACCTCGGTTGATGATATACACCGGGTTGTCATCGGCATTGGATTTAATAGAAGCAATGGCAGTTGTGGAGAGGTCTCCCGAGGGATCGTCCATCCAGGTGGCTGCTTCAGGTAGCCATTCCGGACGTTGAGGCCTGAAAAGTGTTCCAAATATGGCATCGATATCGAGTCGCGCACCCCATCCGGTGGTGTCTTCTGCACTTACTGCTGTCAAATCTGTTTTGGCCAACTCATCGGCCAGAGCTGATGTGGAATTGTTTAATAGTACCCTGAACTCGGAACCGGTATAGAAGGCCAGATCCCAGTGGTTGCGGGCTACTGAGGTTTGGGTTTCGGTAGAAAGGTCTACAAACACCTGGTTAGGCTGATTGGGGCCTCCTACGGACGGATCCATAACGGCACTTTCGGTAGGGGGAATAGTTACAGGGCCATCATCTTCGGTACAACTGAAGAGGCCTGCCGCCAAAAGGGCAGCATAAAATGGAGTTCGTTTTATCTTTATCATTTGAATTGTAGGTTATAGCTGATTTTTATGAAATAAGACCGGCCGTAGGAGAGTGCTACTGAACTGCCTCTGCTGTGGGCACCACCACCTGCTCCTGAATTACTGAGTTGCCGGATGTTAAATATGTTTCTTGCACCCAGTAGCATTTGCCATCTTTTAGAAATGTGCTGGTTTATCGTGGCTTCAAGCCAGTGATAATCCTCTATGCCGCCAAGTTGAATGGTGTTGTTTTCGCTACCAACAAAGTATGATTGAAGCTTTCCGGTGTATTTGTAATATAGATTCAACCGGCTACCCCAGGCTTTGAAATGGTAGCTTATATGGGCGTTTAGCTCGGGAGAATAGAGGTATTGTTCCAGAGAAGGCGATAGATTTTGAAGCCGGTTGGAGCGCCCAACGTATGCTGCCCCAAGAGCTACACCGAGCTCTCGCCATGTGGCCTGTTTTTGAATATTAATACCCAGTGTCTTGAACTGGTTTATATTGATATAGGTGGCACTTGTAATGTCATTGGGCAGTTGGCCAATGCCAATCTGATCTTCAATTTGATTATAAAACAAGTTGATATCCGTTTGAACAGCTTGCTTGCCCAGGGAGTAGTGGGCCACCAGATTAAGGCCAACGTGATGTGAGGTTTCCGGTTTTAAATTGGGGTTGCCAAATATACGGTGGTTGGAGTCTACAAACTCAAAGTAAAGCTCACGTACCGAGGGAGCCCTAAAGCCCCTGCCATAAGACAGCCGAAGCTGGTTGAGTGAAGAAAGCTCATATTTTACCTGAAGAGCAGGTATAAGCTGTTGACCAAAGCTACTATTATGAGTAAAGCGAACCCCGGGACGCAGCACAAGTTTTGGATGCATCATCCACTCCGCAGAGCTGTATACCGAATATTCCTCGATTCCCTGATGCCCCTTCGCTATGCGTCCTCCCCCTACTTTTTCGAGCGACAGTTGATAGCCCAACTGAATGGCTGTTTTTGAACCTACTGAAAGTTGAGTGCTTCCTCCGGACTCCCACACCCGATAAGTGCTCAGATCCTGATCTCCCTCTCCGGTTGTTAATCGTTCCTCTCCATTGATAAGGTTTTTAGAAAAGCGTGATTTTTGGCGTTGAAAGTCCGAGAAAGAAAGAAACAGGTTGTATTGTTTGAAAACATCCGAACGACCCTCGGCCTGTAACTGATGGGTATGGCGCTGTGAGGTATATGTTTCATCTATGGCGAAAGGCTGATTTTGCCCGTTGGGCTGAAAGTTATTCTGTGGGCGGCCAAAGTCTTCAATCAGCTCGTTCAGGGCCTCACCTCTGTAATAGATACTTTTCTTAGGAGTCTCAAATTTTACGAGCAGGCTACCCAAGAGCTGGTTCTTCGGGTTCCATTCGTGAGTTCTCAATGGGGCGGAGCCTGTAAATCCCTGAAAATCGTTGTGTTGAATATGGCTTAGCAATGACCATTTCTTACTCAGTTTTTTATTTACCTGAAGTGACTGAACGTGCTTACCATTTCGTGGGCCGGCTTCATGGCCAGCAGTTTCGGATTGCACGAAGGCGCTTACTTCGGTAGATCGCTCAAAGTCTTTTTTGGTAATTAAGTTAACCACGCCAGCCAAAGCATTAGCTCCGTAGTTTATGGCCATTGGGCCTTCCACTATTTCGAGACGTTCAATCTGTTGAAGGTTAATCTGGCTAAGGTCGGCCGCATTGCCATTGCCATTACGATTCACCAGTGGTACCCCATCAATGAGAATCTTTACATTTTGCGCGGAAATACCCTGGAGACTGACCGTAGCATTACCAATGGCCAGGTCTTGCGAAATACGCATGTTCAGTCGATTTTGTAAGGCCTGTTCCAGAGTTATGGCACCCCGGTTTTCAATTTCCTCACGGGTTATAGTGGCTACTCGAAATACGGAGTTTCGCATAGACTGAGGAGCAAATTGCCCCGTAACAATCACATCATTCAGTGCATTGGTTTTAGCTTTGAGTCCGTAGGTTTTATTGGTTGCCGAACGCAAGGTGTCTGAAAGTGCCGGATAGTTTATGTGCGATGTTTGCAGGCGAACAGGGTAATTGAGAGCCGGTAAGTTTAGCCTTCCCTGGGCATCGGTAAATAGGTGTAAGGTACGCGCCTGTTCGCTTACAATAACAGTTAAATATGGAATGCCCACCTGCTCTTCTTCATCCATAAAAACCAATTGCTGGGCTTGGGCAGGAATGCAAATGACAGCTAGTAAGATGATCCGGGCTATTTGATTCATTATTTAGAATGATTCTTAATAGTAACAAAAGTATAGTACCCATGCCTGCCGGGAAATCGCTACTTCTAGTAAAAGAAAATCACTAGTTCTAGTAGTGTAGGAAAATGATGAAGCAACAAGTCAGGGGGGAGGAAAGAGAAGGGAAAAGGCTGAAGCTTAAAGCTGACAGCTTAGCCTCTAAGCCTGGCGAATGGTTTTTAAGCCGGTTAATGATCCATTGACCGGAGGGTTTTTATTTATTTCAGACCGTTTCTTCGAAAGGACAATAGCCTGTGCAAAGGCTTTTAATACCCGATGGTATATACGAATATAGTCGTGCTCAAATGGACACCCAGCCCTGTTTAACGGCATATACGATTAGCTCGGTAGGAGACTTCAGACCAAGTTTTTTGAGTACATTTTTGCGGTGAGAGTTTACGGTGTGAATGCTCACATTAAGTTCTGTGGCAATTCTTTCGGAAGAAAGTCCCTTGCCTATGTAGCGAATAACCTGCATTTCCCTGTCTGACAGTTCCATGGCATTGGGAATGTCTTTTTGAGTGATGACTTCTATTATGCGTTGGCAGTAAAACTTGCCGCCACTCATTATGCTGTTTACAGCTTTGGTGAGTTCATGAGTAGAGCATTGTTTGGTTAGAAACCCTTCAATACCCAAACCAAGGTATTGCTTAATCATCAGGGCATCGTCATCATCCGATATAATCAATACACGAGTATCGGGCAAACGCTGTTTTATCCGCTCCAGGGTTTGGGGTTGTATGGTGTGCCTTCCCTTATATTCCAGGGTGAGCAATTGGGGTTCAATTCTATATACCTGATCTTCCAGGTTTTGATCGGTTTTAAGAAGATGTATGTCCTGGGCTTGTGTAACTTTCTCCACTACGGCTTTCATACCCTGCCGGGTAAGGTATTGTGGGTCGTATATGGCTACACTAAATCTCAATTCTTATTTAGACTGAATAAAAACAATGCAAAAGTAATAGCTAAATCAATAGCAGGGCACCTTTTTATCAAGTTGTTTTACCTACCATCAATTCATATGGCCATAAGCAGCGGGCTTTGGTTGTGGCCAAAACCAAACAGTGGGAAGAAGTGCCCCCGAAACCCTGTTATTCTTTAGGGTTCACTATCAGTTCTTTGTTCCATTCCCGGAAGGCCTTTATCAGAAATACACTAATTACCACCATTACGGCCAGGGCTAGTATTTCCGAGAGGTTAGATGGTTCATACATCAATGCCGTGGCCAGATGATATACATTGAAGAGGCCGTGTAAAATGGCCCAGGTAAAGGCTGTCCAATAGAACCATCGTGCCCGAAGTTCCAGACACAGTACAGAAAGGAGGAAGGCCATACCTTCCAGTCCAACCCGCCATAGGTGGTGTGCCAGAGGCACTTCTCCGGTGGCGTCTTCCATCATCAGACTTTCATGGTAATAGACCCCGTAAAGTCCGTACATACCATGTAGTATAAAGCCAATGGCGCTGGCTAGCCAGAGTATTGCAATTTTGTATTTCATGGTTTTTTCAGTTTTGGGTAGAGCGGTCAATTCGTTGATAAATTCTTCTTTCTGCATAGCCAGTAGCTCCTCGTGAGAAGGAACCAGCGGCTCTGGTTTTTTTAGCTTGTTTAGGGTAAACAGGGCGGTTGCGCTTAGCGATATCCACACCATATCTACCAGGGCTATTTCTATCTGGTTTTCGGCCAGCATTGTCCAAAACCAGTTGCCCGAAACCATTCCGTTGACTAGAGGAATTAGTAAGCCCAATACGGCACCGGCAAGCAGGGAATATCGGGTGGTAAAGTGGTTGTTGCGTTTGAACCGGAAGAACAACACCACAAAAAGCCCAATCACAAAAAAGGCTAGGTAAAGAATGCTTTGACGACTGGCGTCCATTTCGCGCGGAATAAGACGGGCGACAATCATGGCGAAGGCTGTCACCGGGTATATAGACATGCAAATGGCAATGAATACATGGCCTACTTTCCGGTTGAATAACCGTTGACTCGGAGAGATGCTTTTCTTTTCCCGGGCAGTAAGCCATATTAGCACGCCACTGATAATGACAAAGCAGGTAATTAGTGCCAAAATGAAGTATACTATTTTGAGGGTATACCCACCCCAATCGCCAAAGTGTAAGGCACGAACAACTGTTTCCACACCTTCCAGATAATTCCACTCATCAGGCAATTTTTGAGCAATGAGTTCACGGCTGGCTACATCGTATACGGCCCTACCATGGGCTACGAACTTCTTTTGGTTCATAACCATGCCGTCTACCTGAAAAATCATGTTATCGGCTCCGTAGTTGCGGATGTAAACCTGTACTGGCCTGAAACCTTCCCAACGATTTTGCACCTCTTCCATAAGACCGTTCAGGCTGCCAATGCTCTGTGCCGGGTTTCCCAGGGTATAAGCTTTCATCATCGGGCGAACCTCTTCCATCATTTGAGATTGATTGCCCTTGTACATGAGGTTTGCCGGAGCCAGTACAAAAATGCTCATGCACAAGAAGCAACTCGTGAGGGCAAACACAAATTGAAAAGGTAGACCAATGACACCCAAAGCCGTGTGGGCATCGGTCCAAACGGTTTTGACTTTGGCTAGTGGCCTGAAAAGATAGAAGTTAGAGACGATTTTTTTCCAGTGGATAATAACACCGCTGACAATGGCAAGCAGAAAGAAGAAGGCCACAAAACCGGCCAGGTATATGCCTACATAGGGGATTTGAGAGAAAAAGTGCAGTCGGTATATAAGTTCACCAATACTATAAAAGGCATAGTAGGCCGAGAGAGTATACTCGTGCGCATCAACATAAAAGTAATATGCCTGATCGTCTTTGAAGGTAATGGTGCTGTCTTGCGACTCGCTAAGCTGAAAGTAGATTTCTTGCTTGGCATCGGGTACTAAAATCCTCAAATCGCGCCCATACAAATCATAGTCGGCCACTTTTATGCTGTCTATGGCACGATCATAGTCTATATTGAGGGCTTCTTCCTGAAAAACCCTTTTGCCTTTCTCCCAAGCGGTTATTTCATCTTTTATGAGGGCAAAGGCACCACAAAAGAAAATTATGAACAAAGCGGTGCTGATGACAATGCCCGATACGGTATGTAGATGAAAAAAAACGTGGTAGTTGCGTTTGCCTGAATCTGTCATGTGTTGGCTTCGGTTATAGAGTGGAGAGTAACAGCAAGGCGAGCATTATTCCAAGGTAGTAGGCCCAGGCCTTCCAGCCGTTTGTAAACAAATAAGGAACTATGAACAAGAGCATCCAAACCAGGTAAAGACTGTAAATAGAGGTGACCACTACATAAGCGGGATTACCGAGCCACATGCCCAGCACATAGTGCAGAGTGGCGGAGAGCAGGTAGCCTCCCAAAAGGCCGGCACTTAGCTTGGCAAAGCGTTGCCCGGGAGAAGAAAGGTATTTGGAGTTGGCGGGCATTATATAAATAATTCCAGGGTTAGCGAGAGAATGAATAGCATAGCCAGAGCAGATTTACCAATTATACGCATAGGGTATAGGGTCACCAACAAGGAGAGCATGAGCATGCTCAACAAAAGACCATAGGCAATAGCTGCACCCCATCCGTAGCACCAAATGAGCAGGCTAAAGGCCACCAGAAATGTACACCAGCCTGTCAGTTTCAGGTATCTTTGAGGCCATACGGTTGTGTTTGCCTGAAGTGCCCTCAACCTGTTTGAGGCTAAATAAAAGCTGTACCAACCGGCAAGAATTACGAATGCACAAATGCTAATCATAGAAGAAATTAAACAGATAGTGCCGAAGCTAGCCCAAAGGCAAAACTCCGGCATATCTGGCTGACATTACTATTAAAATGAGTACTTAAAGCTGGCCAGGAATGCCCTTGGCTCCTGTGGTGTTATGGTGGTCCAACCTGAGTAGTATTCTTTATTGAACAGGTTATTCACTTTAAGGGCAATTCTAAACTTAGATACCTCGTAGAATACCGATGCATTGGCAATAGTGTATTCAGGAAGTATAAAGTTGCCCGTAGCGGCATAGTTAATGGTAGCTCGTTCGCTGGCACCATTGAAACCGGCTCCAACACCCAAACCTTTGTGCGTTCTGTAACTTGCCCAGAAGCTATACACCTTTTCGGGGCCCGCGCCCAGAGGTCTTCTGCCCGCAATGTTGGCGTTGTCTGTATTGGTGGTTTCGCTATCATTGTCGGCAAAAGTGGCTCTTAGATTTAGACCATCAATAGGGTTGGCATTTACCTCCAGCTCAAAACCACTGCTCACTACTTCACCTTCCTGAATTCGGTTGAACGGGTCGGAAGGGTCTGTCATTACTACATCGCTAACGGTAATGTCGTAATAGCTAAGTGTGGCATTAAGCCTGTAGTCTAGAAGATTGGCTTTTACCCCAAACTCCAGTTGATTGGCCTGCTCCGGGTCGAATACCTTGAGCGACTGAGGGCCACTGTTAGGGTCGCCTACCAGGGCAGGAGCCACATTATTAAAGCTGTTTTGGTAGTTGGCAAATATCGAAAGCTTATCGGCTACCGGCTGGTAGAGCAGGCCAAACTTTGGAGAAAGAGTGAACTGATCGTAACCTCCGACACCTTCCAGATTTCCTTTGTCTTTAAACCGGTCGAAACGAAGGCTGGCCATGGCCGAAAATCGAGGGGTAATATTTACCACATCCGAAATGTAAGAGCTAAGCACCTCGCGTTTCACCGAAGTAGACCCATGTCCCTGAGCGGCAAGAGCCGCATCTACCGCTGCAGTGGTTAGTGGAAAACTACCGGTTTCTACAGCAGGAGTAAAGGGGTTGTCGGCAATGGCTTCACCATTGGGTCTCACATTGCCGTAAAAGGCATACCCTGAGCTGTTGTCTACATAGCGGGAAGCCAGGTAGTCGAGCCCAATTAGCACTCTGTGGCGCATACCGCCTAACAGAAAGTCACCGGTAAAATTCTGTTGTATGTCGAAGGTGTTAGTTTGTGCATTTTGCTTGCTAATAAAGCGGGTGAAAGTGTTGCCACCTAAAATACCGTAATCGTAGAGGTATGAATAGTAGCCGTCTGTAGTGGTATGGCTGGTAGATACCAGTGTTTGAGAGGTCCAATTGTCGGAAAGTTTGTAGTTGGCCTCTGCCCTAAAGTTGCTCGTAGGGTTAGAAAGCGTTAGGTGGTTGCTGGTAAACGACAGCTCGTTGTTGTAGCCCAACTCTTCCAAAGAACCAGCCTCACTTGGGGCAGCACGGTTTAAGAAAAGCATAGTGGGGTTGGTTTGTGTGGCTTCTGTAATTTCCCCATAGAAGTTGAAACTCAAGCGGTTGTTTACTCTGTAAGAAAGTGAGGGGGCTATAAAAAAAGTTTCGCGAAACCCGGCATCCTGAAAGCTGCCTTTGGTGAGGTATGAAGTGTTTATTCGGAAATAAACATTTTCTTCACTGTCAAGAGCTGTGTTGTAATCGAGCGTTAGCTGATTGAGTCCGAAAGAGCCAGTGGTATAGTTTACGCTACCTCCGCGGCCCACAAAGGGCTTTTTGGTTACCACATTAATAATACCACCATACGAACCTACCGAGTTGCCAAACAAGGTAGCCGAAGGGCCTTTGATCACTTCAATGCGCTCAATGTTAGCCGCATTAATGGTACCGTTGGTTAAGCCGGGCATACCATTTACCAACTGAGGCTGTACAGAGAAACCTCTCAGGCTGTAGTAACCTGCACCATCGCCCCCTCTTCCTGTAGACGTCCAAAGTTTGTCCACTCCCGTGGCATTTTTTAGAGCGTCTTCAAAGCTGGTTACCGTTTGCGATTCCAGCAGATCGCTGGTTATGGTGCTATATACCTGGGTGTTTTCCAGGTCTTTAAGCGGAAGTTTGGCTACATAGGCTGTTTGTTCTCTCGAGAAAGCATTTACCCGACTGCCGGTTACCACCACATCTTGAAGTATCTCATTGCCTTCGTATAGAGTAATGTCTTCCAGCAAGGTGGTTTTGTTGGGCTCAATGGTTGTGGTTATTTCCACCGTTTTAAACCCTACAAAAGAGAGGCGTACCACTGCTGTACCGGTCGGTAGGCCTGAAATATTGAATGAGCCGTCAATATCCGTTATTGCTCCTTTCTCGGTACCCACAACCATAACGGTTACTCCAATGAGCGGGTCCTGGCTGTTGTCGAGCACTTTTCCTTTGAGGTGGCCTGTTTGAGCCAAAGCGGGGGCTGCAAAAAGCAGCAAGGTCATTATCTGTAAAATTCTTTTCATCTTATTTAGACTGATTCTTAATAATGACGCAAAAGTATATCAGTCATTCGCCCGCTGCAATCACTAGTTCTAGTGAAAAACGGGGTGGTAGAAGAGAAGTGCCGTGGAGGACAGGGGCTCAAGAGCCGATGGTCTCCAGGAGTAAGGAGGATTAGAAAAAGTGGTTTTAAGGGCGGTGAATGATTATTTCTTGCACATCGGACGAAACCGGTATGGCTTTTATCACCTTTCCCTCTGTTTGCATAAGTATGTAGTCGGTGTTTTTACCAATCAGGTTTCCCTTAAGCACCCTTTCGTCTGATTGAAAAACAACTTCTACGGTTTTCGGTGAAGATTGAAAACGCTCAAACATTCGGTCGCCATAGAATTTAGAAGCCAGATTGAGATAGGCTATGCTGGACAAAGCAATAATAAACGGCCTGTATTTTTTGAGGGCTTCTATAGACATTCCAAAATTGAATCGCCTGTAGGTTTTGGGCCATCGATCTTGCCAAAATTGATCTATCCGGAAGAAAATGAGCACTAGAATGAGGCTGCCCAAAGCAAATAGAATAAGCTCGAGGTTTTTAACCGGGGCCAGCAAAAAATCCAGTATGTCTGCGTATTCAAAAATGTTAATGGCAAAGTGGCTGTAGTATTTGTAGTCGAACATCATACCAATTACCACTATGGCCAGGTAACCAAGGGTAATGTAAGCCTGGCTGTCTAGTATAGGTTTTTTATTGCTCATAAAGAGGAAAGATAAGCATTGTGGTGTTAAGTGTTTCAACTTAAGGACTCATTCCGAAAAATCTTTGGACAACTCAAAAAGGCCTTACAATTTTCTGTGGTATCATTGTTTCTAATTCGGGGATATGGAAATTGTATGGAAACTCTGAAGACTTCTGAGTATAGCACAAAATTTTTCTACCAAACTGCGAACCTTCTTATCGCTCTATTTATTTAATAAGCATGGAATTAAAAGGAAAACTAGCTATTGTAACCGGTGTCAGTAAAGGCATTGGTTTAGAAACAGTGAAAATATTGCTCAATGCCGGGATGGTAGTAGCCGGATGGGGGCGAACCAATAACAGCATAGAAGATGAAAATTACCACTTCTTTAAAACCGATGTGGCCGACTGGGACAATGTGCAGGCTTCGTTTAAAGCCACTCGCGAAAAACTCGGCAAGGCTTCAGTTCTGGTAAACAATGCAGGTTTTGGAGTACAGGGCCTGATCCATGAAATGGATGTGAACGACTGGAAGGCAATGTTTGATGTAAATGTGCACGGGCTGTTCTATTGCACCAAGCTGGCCGTACCGGATATGATTGCCATGGAAGAAGGGCATATTGTGAACATTTCTTCCATTGCAGGAACCAATGGAGTGGAAACCATGTCGGGTTATGTGGGCACCAAGCATGCCGTAACGGGTATAGGACATTCCATTTTTAAAGAACTACGTAACCACGGTATTAAGGTAACTACCATTTATCCGGGAAGCACCAATACTCATTTCTTCGACAAGATTGCTTTTGCCAATGCCAATGAGCATATGATGCGCCCGGAAGATATAGCGCAAACCGTTTTGGGTGCTTTGCAAACTCACCCTAACTACCATGTGGTAGATGTGGAAGTGAGGCCTTTAAAGCCGAAGGGGTAAGGTTAAGTGCCAGAGCATTAGATTTTAGACTAAACCAGTAGGGCAAGGAACAGAGAGGTGGTGTTTCTTTTCCGAACTAAAGACAAACTATAGAGTAGCCCGACTGCAGAAGTGGTTGGGCATTTTTTATAGGTTTATAATGATCCTTCCCATTCAGGAGAACCGAGTATAAGGCCTGTGAACTCTCCCCATAGTTCTCGCGCGAGAGAAGGGCAATCGCCTATGACTAGTGCCGGTAGTTGATTATTTGTTGTCCAAAGTATCGATCAGCGCAAAACACAATTGGTCGATATTTCTCATGTTCGGATTAAAAGCGGAAACATTAGACAGTATTATTATTCCATTTCTATTTTCTAAATCTAAAGCCATGGACGAAGTATAGCCTCCTGTTCCTCCATTGTGCCAAATCAACTCCCTACCATTTTTCCTTTGGAGAATGTGCCACCCAAGCCCTATTTGCATGTTGTCATTAACTTCATATGTGGGCGCTTGGGTTAAGGCCAGTTCTGTGTTTTTATTATCGAATTGAGCCAAAGCAAATTTTGATAAGTCTTCCGCTGTAGAAAATATTGCTCCAGCACCTGCTAAAGCACCAAAATCCCAGTTTGGAGCTTCTTTGCCGTTGGGCTTCAAGCCTTTTACGAGTTTAGATTCTATGCGCTCCCTTTCGCTTGTGGAGTTGCTCATTTTATATTTCCGGAAGATTTTCTCTTGCAATAGAGATTCATAGGGTGTATTTGTAATGAGGGCCAATTCGAACCCTAAAATTCCAGCGCCAAGATTGGAGTATTCATACTTAACACCGGGCTCTTGACCCAGTTGGATCTCAGTGGTTAGATATTCTTTCAGCTTCTCCTCATCGTAATCTTTGTAAGGATTGTCTCGGTCAGCAAGCATGAGGTTTAGATTTGAAGGTAGCCTTGGTAGTCCGGAAGTATGATTTGCCAGCTCTTTGAAGGTTATTCCTTCTTCCAGTTTAATTTTAAAGTCGACATAATCCTGGATGTTGTCATCTAATTCCAAGGTCTGGTTGTTGACTAAATCGGATAATAGAGTGGCCGTAAACACCTTGGTTATCGAACCAATTTCAAAGACCTCCCTAAAATTTTCAATTCGCCTAATGGTGTCATCAGTTCTTTTGACCCCAACAAAGTCAACTTCCCCGTTTTTGATAAGAGCAATCGACAACTGTGTGTTGTTTGGAAATGTCTTGGTGTTGTTAAATATTAGGTCAGATTGTTCTTGAGTAATTCCTTTTGTAGTGTTTTGAATACCGTTTATTGCGGTTGTTGTTTGCCCATTCGAACAACCTGAAACTATGACTCCAATTGTTACGGTTAAATATTTTATCATTCGGTTTTTCATAATGAGTGCCTTCGTTATTATCCGCTGTATTCAATAAGAAACTATTTCCTAATAAGGGGGGTAGGAACATCCATGAAAGTTAGTCTTTGCCTTGTGTGTTGGTGAAGAGGTGTTGAATATAAAAAAATATAAAAGCTTACACACTTTGCAAAAGTGTTGAGTAGAAAGGAAGAAGTTATCGTTTAGTTAGTTCAGATAATACTTGATCATTTTGTAGCCTTCCCTTTTTTGTAGCCTTCCCCGAAAACAGGAC
>NZ_DBHC01000016.1:0-65953 GCF_002296035.1 Roseivirga sp. UBA838 | reverse complement strand
CGGCATGACGTTCTTTTCGTACATCGAACTCAGTTTTATTTAAAGCTTCACAGGTTTTCGGCTAACTTTAAGTATGAAAAAACTACTGGTTTCAGTACTTCTGCTATTAGTAGCACTTGTAGGCTATATTCTCTTTAAAACCTTTACTTTTAGCTCCAAACAGCTGGAGGTTGCCCTGGTAGAAAAGATAGACGTTCCGGCTAGTGCTACCGCTCATTTGCAAGAGGCGCTGAGACTAAAAACCATCTCCTTCGAAGACCCGGCCAAATTTGACTCTTCGCAGTTTAGCCTTTTCAATGCATTCCTTAAAACAACCTACCCTTTGGCCGATAGCCTTCTGGAACATAGGGTATTTAATGGCTTTAGCCACCTTTACAAATGGGAGGGTTCGCATACAGAATTAAAGCCCATGGTACTAATGGGGCATATTGATGTGGTACCGATAGCTTCTCCCGAGAAATGGACCGTAGAACCTTTTGAAGGGCAAATAAAGGATGGCAAAATATGGGGACGAGGTACCATTGACGATAAATTTTCGGTGGTGGGCATTATGGAAGCTGTAGAGCTCTTACTGGCCGAGGGTTTTCAACCGAAAAGAACACTTTACCTGGCCTTTGGACACGATGAAGAGGTGGGAGGCGAACTGGGCGCCAAAACCATAGCAAGCTTCTTGAAAAATCAGGGGATTGAAGCAGAATACGTACTGGATGAAGGCTACGCCATTACGCAAGGGCTGGTGCCGGGAGTAGACCGTGACGTAGCCATGATTGGTGTGGCAGAAAAGGGCTCCACTACCATTGAATTTACAGTAGATATGGAGGGCGGCCACTCCTCTCAACCGGCTAAAGAAACAGCTATAGATGTGCTAGCCGGAGCGGTAGCCAAACTAAAGGCCGAGCCACTGCCGGCCTCAATCTCCGATGCCATGCAGGGTTTTATAGAACAACTTGGGCCAGAGATGGGCTTTATTAACAAAATGGCATTTGCCAACCGAAAGCTATTCAGTTCACTGATTGTAACCACCTACGAAAACGCAAGCAATGCCGGTAATGCCTTGGTGCGAACCACCACTGCTCCAACCATTTTCGAAGCAGGAATTAAAGAAAATGTGATTCCCACTACAGCCCGCGCTCTGGTAAACTTTAGAATTATTCCGGGTCAAACGGCTGAGGAAGTATTGAAACATGCTATTGAGGTGATTGATGATAACAGGGTAAAGGCCCGATTTTATGGTTTCAACTCCAACCCATCGCCTGTTTCGCCCACTGACAGTAAAGGCTATGAGTGGATTAACCGAAGCATAAAGCAAATTTTTGAAGATACCCACACTGCACCAAACCTGGTAATTGGAGCCACTGATGCCCGGCATTTCTCATTAATCAGCAAACATGTGTATCGCTTTGTACCTTACCACGTCAACGAGGATAACATTAATACCTTTCATGGTATTGACGAACATATTTTGTTGGAAGACTACGCCAACGCCATCCGTTTTTACCGACAGCTGATTCTAAACAGCAACTAGAGGCCGGAAGTCTCTTTAATCGCCCAACTATGGGGGGGTACCTCCTGAGCTTTGGCTATAGCGTGAGGGATAGCAGCGGATACCCCGCAACCCGAGTTACTCGGGTGAGGAGTAGTAGCGAATAGCCCGACCCTTGGGGCACGCCCAAAAAAGCAAGTAGCTGATGTGTCAGAATAGATATATGCCTGACACCTTGGACACAGGCCATGTTCTAGTTGCGCCTTGAAAGGGCCACTATAAAGACTAAAACTAAGGGGAAAGGTAAATCCCTGCCAGCAGCTAGATTGCTACCGGCAGGGGCTTTTATCAGAACCAGCCTGAGCCCAGATTTCGGAAGGGCCAGGGAATTGAAGCAAGTATTAAAATAAGGCCCACAAGATAGAAGGTGGCCACGGCACCAAATTTCTTTGCATCGGTGGCAGCTCTTTTAGCCTTGCTGTAGCCAATGGTGATGAGGGCTATAGCAATGATCATGAGCGTGATGTGTTCTACCGCAAAGAAACGATATACCGGGTTTTGCATAAACCCTTCAACAAACTGCACCTTAGGCGACATAAAATAGAGTATAATACCCAAGACCAGTTGGATATGGGTAAACACCATAGCAAAAAGTGTAATCTTTTTGTCTTTGGCCGTCCATACGCCTCCATTTTTCTTACCAAAGGCGTTGAATATGGCCGCAATGAGTAGAATGAGCACTACCCACCGGAGGCCCGAATGTGCATGTAAAAGTCCTGTATACATGAGATAATTGTTTAAGGTTGAAAATTAATAGCCGCCCCCCATAAGCTTTTCGAACTCAGCCATGGTGTAAGTGGTGTATCCCTCGGGAACGGCAAATTCTTTTGGATCTACTTTACGCTCGGCTACCTTGGTGGCTGTTATGCGCATTTTCATGCCCTGCTCCTCTGTTTCATACTCCAGAGGAAAACCATTAAGCTTTTCAAATTCCTTATGAGTGGCATCGATTTGTTTGGTATACCAAACGTCTATGGTTTGTCCACCATTAATAAGCTGGCCTTTTTGACACTTATAACCCAAAATGGTTTTTGAGCCTTCAAGCGATTTTACGGTTGATTCACCCATGGACTCTTCTTCTTTTTCAATGTCTTCTTTGCTTAGCTTGATATGGAATTTTTGCCCCATCATATCCATCATTATTTCTCCCGTGCGCGATGTTTCATCTGAGATAATAGTTTGGCTACCCCCCATAACCTCCTGACGCAACATTGATTTGTTGCCGGAGATGGTCATGGTGATCTCACCGGGAAGCATAGACTCATAGCCTTTCAAATCGTCTGGTAATTGCACATAGGTAATGCTGTAGATTATGTCGCCTTCAAAACGTTTAGTTTCAGAGGTAAAGGAGCTCAAGACTACAATTGAGCAAATGCTTAGGAGGAGAAATAACTTTTTCATAACTATTGATTTATATTCAAATGTAACGATCATGTAAACACCGTAGACGATTGAGGTGTGAAATGATGGAATAATTTTCAGGATTGATGAAAGCTGCAATTTTTGATACGTTTGGTGGCCCCATATCTATAGAAACCGTTCCGGATCCTTCGGTGGTAGCCGGGGGAGTAGTACTACAGGTAAATGCTACCGGCTTATGCCGGTCGGACTGGCATGGGTGGATGGGACACGATGCAGACATTCGTTTGCCCCATGTACCGGGACATGAACTGGCCGGTACCATTGTAGAAACCGGCAAGGGTGTAAAACGCTTTAAGGTGGGCGACAGGGTAACCGTGCCTTTTGTAGGCGGCTGTGGCCACTGCGAACAATGCACCAGCGGTAATCATCAGGTCTGCGACCACCAATTTCAGCCGGGATTTACCCATTGGGGCAGTTTTGCGGAGTATGTGAGTATTCACTATGCCGATGTGAATCTGGTAAAGCTACCAGACAGTGTGGAGTTCCGAACTGCAGCCAGCCTGGGCTGTAGATTCATCACCTCGTATCGGGCTGTGGTTCATCAGGGAAGGTTAAAACAGGGAGAATGGGTAGCTATTCATGGCTGTGGTGGTGTTGGCCTTTCGGCCCTTATGATTGCCAAAGCAGCCGGAGCACAGGTAATTGCCATAGACATTCAGCCAAAAGCACTTTCTCTGGCTCAGCACTTGGGTGCCGATGTACTGGTAAATGCACGCGAAGTGGAGGTGGTTGAGGCCGTAAAAGAAGCAAGTCATGGAGGGGCTCACCTTTCTATTGATGCTTTGGGTAGCAAACACACTGCTTACAATTCGGTGGCCAACTTAAGAAAACGCGGACGCCACGTGCAGGTGGGGTTACTGGCAGGCAACGATTTTGAACCCAGGCTGCCCATGCAACTAGTAGTGGCCAACGAATTGGAAATACTGGGAAGCCATGGTATGCAGGCTCATGCGTATCCAGAGATGATGGCACAAATAGCTTCCGGCCGACTTAAGCCTGAACGAATGATTGACAGCGAAATTAGCTTGGAAGACGCCTGCAGGCTTTTGCCCAAAATAGGCACCGAAGGGCTTCCGGGCGTCAGCATAATTACTCGCTTTTAAGAGTCGGCCACACCCCGGTGTCTCCTTGGTTTATTATTAGAATTTTAGTGCCGCAAATCCTTTCAACTGATAGGTGGTCATGGTGGTGAGCATTGAAGTGGCTGTTTCCAGCCCCGGAGCCAACCGTGTATGATCAATGTTTCTGCCCATCATGGATTGACTGCACACAAAGATTTTCACCCCGGCTTCTTGCAGCTCCTTAAAAAGCGGCAAATGGGGGTTATCTACTTCGTATTTGGCTTTATAAGCTTCATTGTCTAGCACCGACCAAACAGCACCGGCATGTATAGCCAACACTACTTCCATATTTTCTTTGGGCACCCCTCCCATAGCATGCAAATTGAGTAACCGGGCCACATTCACCAGCGAGTACATAGGCTCTTTGGGGTTTGAACTTCCTGTGGCAATATCTATTACCACTTTGTACTTCATAGTTGGATCGGGTTTTTCGGTGGCATGCGGGGCATTCATAATAGCACCAAAACTTTGAATCACAGGATTCACCATTTCCTGAGCTTGTATAGCGAAGCAGGACGCAAGGCCAATGAGGAGTATGCAAAATATCTTGGTCATTGTGTTTTTGGGTTTGAGGTCAATTAACAAAAAATAGCCAGAAAACTACAGCGCATATTGAAGAATGGCTGTCTTGTGTTAAACCACGGTTAAAAATAAGTGCTTCGTGGTGTTGAGGTTTGATAAGCATACGCTCATACCATATATTGAAACAAACTTTAAGCGCATGGCTCAGGCACCCAACAACCAACTACTTATTGAGGCTTCGTGGGAAATTTGCAACCAATTGGGAGGCATATACACAGTAATTCGATCCAAGCTTCCGGCTACAATCGAAAAGTTTGGATCGAATTATTGTCTTTTGGGACCCTTGGTCAATGATGGGGTAGACGCAGAGTTTGAAGCCATTGCAGAAAGAGATTCTCCCATAGGCCAGGCCGTGGCCGAGTTGGAGAACAAAGGCTACGAGGTGCGTTATGGCACTTGGTTGGTGAGTGGCAGGCCCAAAACTGTTTTACTCAATCCAGAAAATGCCTTCAGCCGCCTGGGCAGCATTAAAAAACAATTGAACGACCAGTTTGGCATACCGGTGGGTAGTGATGATTCACTTTACGATGTATGCCTGCAATGGTGCGATATGGTATTTCAGTTCTTTCAGGTTCTGGAAAAAAAGGAAAAGAACCCAATTCTTTTTCACGGACACGAGTGGATGGTATGCCCAGCCCTACTTCAGGTAGGTACAGAGCTGCAAAAGGTAAAAACCATTTTTACAACACATGCCACCCGCTTGGGCAGGGTTTTAGCCATAACACACAAAAATTTTTACGACATAATGCACGAGATTGATGATGAGGCTATGGCCAAACGCTACGGAATTCCCTCTATTCATCAGTTAGAAAAGAAAGGCGCTCAAAAGGCTGACTGCTTTACTACGGTGAGCGAGATAACGGCTCAGGAATGTGAGGCACTTCTGGGGCAAAAACCCCATCACATTACCCCAAACGGCATTAACATTCAGCGGTTTCAAAACCTGCACAGGGTGCAAATACGGCACGAAAAGTACAAGAAGAACATTGAAAACTTTGTAATCGGCCACTTTTTTAACTCCTCCCCCTTCGACCTGGACAAAACTCTTTTCTTCTTTACCAGCGGCCGCTATGAATATGAAAACAAAGGTTACGACATTACCATTAAGGCCCTAAAGAAGCTCAACGAGCGACTCATACAAGAGCGTGTGGATGTGACCATAGTGATGTTTTTTATTACCAATGCCAGGGTTAAATCTTTTAACCCTGTGGTACTGGAAGCCAAAGCCATGCTAGAAGAACTTAAAAACACCTGCAAATCGGTAGAGCAAGAGATTGCCTCCAACCTTCTAAAAAGTGCAGCATCGGCCAAAGATAATTATCAACTCCCCGACCTCAATCAATTTGTGTCGGACTACTGGCGCCTACGGTACCGCAGAGCTATTCAATCGTGGAAAACTGACCAATGGCCTTTGATTGTCACCCACTTGCTGGAAAATGATCAGGAAGACCCTATACTCAATGGGCTGAGAGAGCAACAGCTGTTCAACAGTCCATTAGATAAGGTGAAGGTGGTTTTTCATCCGGAATTCATTGCCCCTACCAACCCACTGTTTGGCTTGGAGTACTCACAGTTTGTAAGAGGTTGCCACCTTGGTATTTTTCCAAGCTACTACGAACCCTGGGGCTATACACCCCTGGAATGTATTGCCCGGGGAGTACCTACCATTACCAGCGACCTTTCGGGTTTTGGTAGTTACACCCAAAACATCAATGACGATTCTGAAGAAACAGGTGTTTTTGTGCTTCAACGTAAGAACAAATCGGAAGATGAAGTGGTAAATGACCTTACACGAATGATGCTTCAGTTCTCAAAAACCAACTATAACTACCGCGCCATAAAACGCAATAAGCTGGAAGAATTCTCTCAAACCTTCGATTGGCATCAATTGGTAGACCAATACCTCCGAGCCTATACCATTGCCATGGGTTAATCCCATTTAAAATAGGCGTACCCCCTCAGCTGAAAGGTGCTTACGGCTGTCAACGCGGAAGTGGCCACCTTTACCTGAGGAATAACTTTAGATTTATCGTGCCCATAGAGATTGAGCGATTGACCACACACGATTACCTCCACTCCATTGGCCGCCAACTGCTCATACAAGGGAATGTATGGATTGTCTTTTCCATCGTATTTATCCCGATATGCCTCATTATTGATTACTGAGTTGGTGGCCTCGGCATGAATAACCACCGCCACCTTTAACTTGTCTTTAGACACACCACCCACCGCATGAAGATTAATGAGCCTGGCCACATTTGTAGCCGAAAAGTTAATACGTTCAGGGTTATCCATTTTATGAATAAGCTCTATCACAATCTTATACTCCATAGAAGCATCGGGCCGCACATCTACCTCTTCGAGGTCCAGTATGCGCCCATAGTCCTTGATAATTGGGTTGGCCCACTCTCGCTGAGAAAAGCTCTGATGGAAGCACAGCATCAAAAAAAACACTCCTAAAAACCTGATTTTCATACCCTTAATTGTTTATCGATGTAGAAAAGTAAGCATATTATTATTTACCGCACTACTCATTTATATGGTTTGGAGGCAGGCTCCAGAAATTTACTTCTTGCGGCTTCATTAAGTAGTCCAATTACTTAGATACTGAAATGATTGACTAACTGTGGTTCAGGGGCAAATCGCATATCTTCATTGAAAATTTGAATATTTATACCGATTGGTATATTTTTGTACTACATGTCCAAAGCCGACCGAACCAAACAGTTTATAATAGAGCGGGTTGCCCCCATCTTTAACAAAAAGGGAGCATACGGAACCTCACTGAGTGATATTACAACTGCCACAGGTTTAACAAAGGGAGCTATATATGGCAACTTTAAAGACAAAGACCAGCTGGCATTGGCCTGCTTTGAACATAATCTTAAGTTCTTTCAGAAGGGACTTTATAAAGCCCTGGCCTCAACGGGCAACGCCTGGACCAAAGTGGAAAGGTTCTTTCAATTTTATGAAGACAGTTTTGAGCAAGTATATAACAATGGTGGTTGTGCCCTAATGAATAGCTCAGTAGAAGCTGATGACGGCTACCCACTACTAAAAGAAAGGGTTAAAAAAACTTTTGAAAACTGGAAGTATGAGTTGGAAGGAATTATTCTGGAAGGACAACAATCCGGTGAATTTAAGGCAGAAATAGAGGCGAGCGATGTGGCCAATCTGATAATAGCAGGCATTGAGGGATCCATTCTTTTGGCTAAAAGCACACAAAACGCCAGAGGCTTTCATGGCCTCTTAAATCATTTAAAAACAATAGTAGAAAAGGAATTAAAGCAATGAAAAGAGTGGTAATAACCGGAATGGGGGCACTGACCCCAATCGGTAACAATCTAAACGATTACTGGGCCAACCTGAAAGCAGGGGTAAGCGGGGCGGGAGAAATTACCCGCTTCGACACCAGCAAGTTTAAAACGCATTTTGCCTGCGAACTAAAAAATTTCAACCTGGAAGACCATATTCCGCGAAGTGAGTCGCGCAAGTATGACAGATTTACATCTTATGCATTGGTGGCAGTTGAGGAAGCTGTGCAACATGCCAAAATAGACTTTGAAACTTTGAACAGAAATAAGATTGGAGTAATCTGGGGCTCGGGTAATGGTGGTATCGAAACCTTTACAGAAGAAATGATTGACTACGTAAAGCGTGAAGAGAATCCAAAATTCAACCCCTTCTTCATTCCTAAAATCATTGCAGACATTGCTTCAGGTGTCATTTCTATGAGATATGGGCTGCGGGGCATCAACTTTACCTGTATTTCGGCCTGCGCCACAGGCACTACCGCCATAATCGATGCTTTTAACTACATCCGCTGGGGCAAGGCCAACATGATAATTACCGGTGGCTCTGAAGCACCGATAACCGCAGCCGGACTCGGTGGTTTTACTGCCTCCAGGGCCTTAAGTACCAACAACGAGCAAGCAACCACAGCTTCCAGGCCTTTCGATAAAACCCGCGATGGTTTTGTGATGGGCGAAGGAGCCGGGGCTTTGATTCTGGAGGAGTATGAACATGCCCGCGCTCGCGGAGCCAACATAATTGCCGAAGTGGCAGGAGGCGGAATGGCTGCAGATGCTTATCACCTCACCGGCACACACCCTGAGGGTGAAGGGGCCTTTCTGGGCATGAATGAAGCACTGGAAGATGCCGGAATTACCGCCAATGACATTGACTATATTAACCTTCACGCCACCTCCACCCCTATTGGAGACCAGAGCGAGTTAATAGCCGTTGAAAGAGTTTTTGGAACAGAGCCAAACCTAAAGCTATCGGCCACTAAATCTATGACAGGCCATTTGCTTGGAGCAGCGGGAGCCATAGAGGCAATTGCCAGCATTAAGGCAATTGAAGACGGTACTGTTCCTCCGACCATTAATACCAAAGAAGTAGATGAGGACTGGGACAAGAAGTTCGATCTGACCTTAGGCAAGGCGCAGGCTCACGATATTCGCTACGCCATGAGCAACACCTTTGGCTTTGGCGGGCATATTGCCACCGCTATTTTTAAACGCTTTGAATAATCGCTTGTGCACCTTCTCTCTGGCGGCTGAACCAGGCCGCCAGGGCAGTGTAAGGCACATCAAATGTAGAAACCCTCTACATCTCCGGCTTTTTAAAAGTTGGCCCGGAATAATGGGCAGCCCAACTGTTGGCAGGTAATTCACTGTAAACAAGCACGATGAATGATGTCTTAATAGAACACTACTTCCACATTGGGGAGGCTTTCCAGAAGTTTATCAATATCGTTTTGACGCAACCCGGTATTAAAGCAGGTAATTTTCTCAAGCTTCTTAAGGGCGGTAAGTTTATCCAACTTGAAAACTTTGGTGTTGGAGCAGTCTATTTCTTTTAGATTAGTCAGCTTTTCCAGTCCTCTGAATCGTTTGACGGGTGTTCCGGAAAAATTGATATACTCCAAACTAACCAACGATTCCAAAGGTCGTAAGTCCTCCACGGCCGTGTTGGTAATGTTGAGTCGTTTAAGCTGCGGGTATTTTGCTGAAAGCCCCGTTAAGTCTTTAATAGGCATTTGCAAAAGCGCCAACTCCTGCAATGCAGGCAACTGCGGCAAATCAGCTACTTGCGACACTCGAGACTGCTGAAGGGTTAGGGACTTTAAACGGTAGAAATGATCAAGGCTTGCTTGAAAGCTCTCGGTCAACGCTATGTTTTGGAAAACAAGCTGCTCTCTGGCAATTAGTGCATGCAACTCGTCCGGATTTGGCTTATCGTCCAGAGCAGCCTGATCTCTCAAAGACTTTTTTACACTTTGCGGCATAGACGACCACCAGTTCACTAGCTCTTTGGTCTTAAAGCGTATATTCACCTGTGGCCTTCGGGCCAATAGTTCGGCCACTTCTTTAGTACCTGCCTGAGCACCATCTACATCTATCAACCTGATTTTTGGAGTCTCCACAAACGGCTTTAGGTCTTTCAGCGCGGTGTTCCTTGCTTCAAACACTTCCAGTTGCGGTAGCCTGGACAAGTTTACCAGGGCATTCAGGTCGGTATTATTCATTTGAATTTCTACCAGGCGGCTCGATAACCTCGCTCCATCCAGTTGATTGATTCGGTTTCCGCTCAGGTTAAGGTATTGCAAGGATTGAAATCGCTCCAAAAAATCCAGATTTTGAAGACCGGCATCTTCGGCATTCAAAGAGTCAATGCGTGTGAGAGCCGATAGTTCTTCTACCGATGGAAACATGGTATCGAGAAGTGGTTGTAATCTGGCCTTCAAACCCACGGGCATGTTTTGCCACCAGGCAAGGAGTTGATCTGCGTTGGTGATGAGTAATGCCTTGCTCTTTGCTGTAAATTCAGCCACCATTTCGTTAGTCATGCTGGTTCCATTGGCGTACACACGCTTTAATTGGGGCAACCCCATGAGAGGAGTGATATCGTGAATTTCGGTATTATCCAACCGAATGGTTTTTAGTTGCCTGAGTTGACCCAGCGCATCAAGGCTTTGCACCTCTGTACCTGAAATATCCAGTTCCTCCAACAGGGTAAGTCGCTCAAAACCATTGAGACCGGTGAGATCGCTGTTCTTTAAATAAAGAGCCTTCACCTTCGCGAGTCGGCCGAAATCAAATCCATTTAAGCCTTTGGCGTCTTGAAGTCTGACAACCTCCAAATTCTTAAGATCGCCCAAAAATGTAAGGTTGGTCCCGGCTATACCATTCAGATTGAGCTCTGATAGCTTTTCGAACTGTTTGAGTACACCGAAATCTTCTACATGGCAGTTGCTCAAATTGAGCTTTCGAATGTCTTTGTGGTATTTGAGGTATTGCAGATCGAAAACTGAGGTATTGGAAACATCGAGCGATTGCAGCTTATTAATGGACAGCAATGGCCGCAGGTCGTTCACCCAGGTATTACTTATCTTCAGGTGTTTTAGTGCGGTAAGCTGGTAAATGGGTTCTATATCCAGAATAAGATCATTACCACTTATATCGAGTGAATCCATGGTAACCAGCGAAAAGAGTTCATCATTGGAGAGGCTATCATAAAAAACACCCAATTTCTTTTGAAAAACCTTTTTCCAGGCAAGAGTTAAGCCTGCCCACCACTCGCGCAATTGCTTCTCTTTGCTCATTTTGGTGGTGTATATACTGGCAATTTTTAGTTCCTGTCCTTTGGTGTCGAGATTGAGTTCTATGTACCGTTTGCGTGTGGTATTTACCGAATCGCCCAATAAACTAACAGCGCTTAGGTTGCGTATGAGTTCCACCCGATAGTAAGGGGTGCTATCGGCTTTGAGCAGGCGCTGCACAGTATCGATTTCAAACTCAAAAAGGGCATCTTCAAAAAAGAAGTCAATGTCTTTCAAGTATGCCTGAACATCTTTGTAGATGACGGTAGACCTGTCTTCCTGCAAATCATCTTCTATCTGCACTTTTTCATTGGCAAACAGTTTAAGGTAGCTGGAATTAATTATGGTCTCTTTTTCGGCCAGAGAGGTTCGCTGGCCTCCAATAAGGTTGAAATAATAGGCCAACGTATTGACCATACCCTTGGCCTGTTCGATCTTAGGATCGGACTGAGCTCCGGGGCCAAATTCCTGTGCCTGAAGACCAGGAAAGCCCAGCATCAGTACTAGTAAAGCAAAAACCTTAATTCTTGTCATACAACAACTTTAACAGATCTTGTTTCTGCTGTGCATTAATTTTTAGCAGGTCTGAAATGAGCCAACCGGTATTGTAGCCCGGCCTGTTGAAATTACTGAGTGAGAAATACCAGCCATCAACGGTAAAGAAATGAAAATTAACCCTGTTTACAGTTTCGAATACAAGGTGACCCATCTTAACCTCATAGAGAAAAAGGGTTAAAAAATCGGGTTTAAAGTCTGCGAGTGTATAGGACTCAGGGCTTCCGTTTTTTACCATAGCCTTGCGCAGATTCATAAAGTCCAGCTCGTGACTCATGGGGTGTAAAAACTCCTTAGTTTGACCACGCTGTTTGTTAAACAGGCTCTTGTAAGGTTCGAAAGAAAGGTCGGAAATCACCCACTCATACCCCAGCCCTTCTTGCTGAATTTGCATATAGAGTGTGAGCGGAACGGACTTTCCCTTGTAGGCAAAAGTGGTATTGACCACCGCAAACCAGTTGTCTGAGCGTAAGCTCAAAAAAACCGGATCAGCATCACTGGTTACCCTATCTACAAACTCCTGAAAGAGAGATTCAGAAAACCCGGCATTCTCTTCATCGAAGAGAATGCTCAGGTATCTTTTTCTTAATCTTGAATTTCGATATTGCCTGTCATCCGGTTCAAACTCTCTTCCCCTGGTATCTTCTTCACCATTAAAACGGCTGAAGAACTGATTGAGCTGCTTTGTACTTGCCAGTAATTGCTCCTCCACTCTTTGATTATCGGTAATAATCTGTGCAGATAGTGGTTGAATGGCCAGGAAAATGAATATGCCCGAAATGAGCAGTACTTGCTTTATCATATGGTTGTTTCAGATACTCGAATATCACCCAAAATTACATCCCAGAACTCAATAGTTCGTCCGGCAATCTGGGTCTCTTTTTTCTCCACATAGATGGTAATGTCCTTTTTGGTGGTATCCTTATAGGCGAGTTTATCACCATTTCTACCTTCAAACTTCTGGTAAATGGTTACCACCCCTACATAACGACCATCGGGTTGTCTTTCCAACTTAGAGATGTAGTGAATATCGTACCATTCAATGGTCACTTTGTCGTAGTTCAGAGCCATCAGGCGTCTGAAGTACTCTCTCACCTTATAGTATTCAATCTCTTCTTTGGCTAAAGACGAAACCCCCATTTCACTGCCCGGAGCAAAGAGCTCTTCTGCCCTGTCCATCACACGGGTAGCTTCGGTATAAGGAGTGTTTTTGTTGCCAATAATTTTAATGTACTTACCCAAATCTCTAACCTTTTCTAAGGCTAGTGAATCGATGGCCTTTTCCCTGTTAGGATCTACTGCATTTTGAGCTACAGCCGAAAATGCTGTAAGCACTGTCAATAAGGCAACGGCCAATATTTGATTATATCGTCTGTTCATCTTCATTTTATTTTCTCACTAACACCAATTCTTTGATTTTTCCGCTCGGGTCGCGAACCACTTCTTTCACTTTGTGCACATTGTTACCTGTGTCTTTAATGTAATTGAGGTACTTGGTAATGTCCGTTGGCTCGTCATAGTCTTCAGTACCATTGGCCTGATAAAAAATAATGAGAACAGGGGCATTGCCACTGTTAAACAACCCTAGTGCTTCACGAATATTTCGGTTGGCCACATCGGTTGAACTGGCATTGGCAATGGCTTCAAAGTAATTATTGAGGCGCATGTCCAGCGAAGGTTCCGGAGCACTTCTTACATCTTTTTTGGGTTCGGGCTCCGGTTCCGGCTTAGGATCTGGTTTAGGAGCAGGTTGTTCTACTTCCGGCTCATCCGGAGTGGCATCTACCACTGCTTTCTGGCTCTTACAAGAAGCCACAAAAACGAGGAGAAGCGCAAGTAGCGCTAGGTTTCTGATTGTTTTGTTCATCTGAATTTAATGGGTTTTAGAATTGCTCTTTTTTTTCATTTTTCTGTTTCGATCGGACAAATAGTGTTCCAATCAGCGCGTTAAACGTAAAAGGCACTGAAAGTGGATGTCGAAAATGAAAATATTTTCTAAATGAGAAAATCATTGTCAGTTTGACAATGAAAATGCTTTTATCGGAGGTATAAAAGTGTAAGCTGAAATTGACAGGAAAGTTTGGCAGAAATAACTCCCACCACTCTTGGTTGTGGGGCCTCAACCTTCCACACAAATAAAACAATAACCCCTCCGGGCAGAGGGGTTATTACAAAACTATTCTCCGGCCGGGTCTTTGGCCACCACAGCACCTTCGGGCATTCTAAAATTATCCATCGAAGGGTACTCTACCGATACGCGCACATTTTCAAACACCGTGGCCGAACCGCGAGGGGCTCCGGCCACGCCATCGGCAAACCGATGCCATTGCAAAGACGTAGCTAACTTAACACCCCCCACTTCTTGCCATCCACTATAGCGAATTAGGTTGAACCGGTCGCTAGGCTCTCCTCCAAAAGTTGCGGTATACATTAGCCATTCCATCTGGTTGGTCTCCTGATCTGAAAGAATGATATATTGATCATTCGGGGCATCTCCAACACCTGCATTATAGGTTATTTTCACAGCGTTATAAGTCTGTCCGGCAAGCTCTATTGGCTCCAAAGGCTCATAATTCACTCCGGGGTCACCAACCACAAACGGGAAGGCATAGAAGTAAAACATCAGGTTGTAAGTCATGCGCTGACGGTCAGCATTTTCGCTGGGCGGATTTACCCATACCTTTTCGCCATCAAAACCTACTGTCTGGTTTTCCGAATCAATACGAGTATAGCGGTTTTGCAAATCAACCAGAGTTTTGCTTCCGCCCATTTCGTAAGCAAGGGTTTTGAGCTTGCTCCATTGCTCATAGCCACCATGAGCTTCAAATACTTTATCTATGGCTTCAACGTGGTGCGCGGTATAGTCTACCTTAGCCGTTTCTTCCTTTTTCTGCTCTACTTTTGTCCCTTCACAGGCCCATAGCAGCGTCATTAAAGAAAAAAGCACAATCTTTTTCATAGCTTAACTTTTTACAAAGTTGAAGTTCTTACCACTCATAGTGTGTCAGTTAGCCAACATACAGCCCATTATTCTACAAACGGTTAATGCAGGCAACCAAACACAGCGGAAGAACAGCATATTTTGCTCATACAATGTAATATGAATAAGGCAGAACAATTTTTCGAAACACTCGTCAATCACTTTGCTACCCAAGCTGACGTGACGGAGGGCAAAATGATGTCGTCTCGTGGCCTGCAATACAAAGGCAAAAACTTTCTATTCAACTGGGACAACGAAATGTGCTTCCGGCTGGGGAGAGACTTCGACCCGGCTTCCGAGGGCATTCATCACTATACTCTTCTCAATCCTTTCAAAACCAAACTGCCACTAAAGGACTGGTTTGTTTTGACCACCGACATGGACAAATGGATTGCTCTGGCCGAAATTGCTCTGGCCAGAATGAAAAGCGGCCGATGACTTCTTTGGCCTCCCGGGCACATGAGTTGTTTAAAAACCGAACCGATTTCACGCATTTTTTGATCAACTTGCAACCATTCAATTGGCAAACCCCTGAACACGAGCGATGCAATTATTTGACTTCACTCCCGAACCGGAAGAAAACATATTGCCGGAAGACGGTATAGTTCATTACTACCGGGCTCTCATACATCCTGACGATGCCTACCGTTATTTTCGCAAATTGCTCGAGAAAATAGCCTGGAGAAACGATGAGTTGCTCATGTTTGGCAAGCGGATTACCACTAAACGAAAAGTAGCCTGGTATGGAGACAACCCCTTTGACTACACCTACTCTAAGACCACAAAAAAGGCCTTGCCGTGGATTAACGAACTCATTGAGCTGAAAAAAAAGGCTGAACTGGCTACCGGAGAAACATACAACTCCTGCTTGCTTAACCTGTATCATTCGGGAGAAGAGGGCATGAGTTGGCACAGCGACAACGAGCCCGAGTTAAAACGAGAAGGCGCTATAGCCTCCATAAGCCTGGGAACCGAACGAAAGTTTGTATTCCGACACCAACACTCGGGCAACAAAGTAGAACAACTATTGGAAAATGGAAGCCTGTTACTCATGAAGGGATCTACACAAGACTATTGGCAGCATGCCCTACCTCCCAGCAAAAAAGCCGATGGTGCACGAATTAATCTCACCTTCAGAACTATAGTCGGTTAGACAAGCTATTTTTGAGCAAACAACAATGCTTTTGTCTTAGCATAACTATAAAACTCAATTAACTTTGAACACACAAGCACAGCCATGAGCAAAGACCAGAAATTCGAAACACAGGCCATAAGAACTCAGATTGCCCCCACCCATGCACAGGAGCACTCCACGCCCATGTATTTGACTTCCAGCTTTATATACAATGATGCCGAAGAAATGCGGGCTGCCTTTGCCGGTGAAAACGACCGCCATATTTATAGCCGCTTCAGCAATCCCAATTTTGAGGAATTGGCCGACAAGTTATGTCAAATGGAGGGTGCAGAAGCAGGCTATGTTTTTGCTACAGGTATGGCTGCAGTGTTTTCTACTTTTGCAGCCCTGGCCAATGCGGGAGACCACATCATAAGCTGCCGTTCGGTGTTTGGCTCTACTCATACCGTTTTCACCAAAATATTGCCCAAATGGAACATAGAAACCACCTATGTAGAGGTAAACTCCACTGCCGACTGGGAAAATGCGTTGCAGCCCAACACCAAGTTGTTTTACCTGGAAACACCAACCAACCCCGGTGTAGATTTGGTGGACCTTGAGTTTGCCGGGCAATTCTGCAAAGAGCATGGACTAATACTTATTGTAGACAATTGCTTTGCTACCCCTTATCTTCAACAGCCTATCCGCTTCGGAGCTGATTTGGTGATTCACTCAGCCACTAAGTTTATAGATGGTCAGGGACGCGTTTTGGGAGGAATTACGGTTGGTCGAAAAGACCTTATTGAAGAAATTTACGCCTTTAGCCGAAGTACGGGACCAGCTCTCTCGCCTTTCAATGCCTGGGTCCTTTCCAAAAGTCTGGAAACACTGGCTGTGCGCATGGAACGACACTGCGAAAATGCACTTGCTCTGAGTGAATTCCTGGAAGCTCACCCCAAAGTAAACTGGGTTAAATACCCCGGCCTTAGAAGCCACCCTCAATTCGATATTGCACAGAAACAAATGAGTAAGGGCGGAGCCTTGGTTGCCTTTGGTATTCAGGGTGGGTTAGAAAACGGACGCAATTTCCTGAATCACCTTAGCCTTTGTTCACTCACCGCCAATCTGGGCGATAGCCGAACCATTGCCACACACCCATCATCTACCACCCACGCCAAGCTAACCGAAGAGGAGCGATTAAAGGTAGGAATCACGCCAGAACTCATTCGCGTTTCGGTGGGTTTAGAACACATTGACGACATTATTTCAGACATTCAACAAGCTTTAGAAAAAGCATAAAATGAAACAGATACTGGCCGAGATTCTCACCATTGGAGATGAAATTCTCTATGGGCAAATCACAGATACCAATGCACAATGGATTAGTGCAGAGTTGGATCAACTAGGGGTTAGAGTAGTGCGAAAAACAACTGTTGGCGACCAAAGAGAGGCCATTTTAACGGCTTTTGCCGAGGCCGAAAAAAGAGCCGACATGGTGATAATTACCGGTGGCCTTGGCCCTACCAATGACGACCTGACTATGCCCATGTTGGCGGAGTATTTCAATAGTGAAATTGTACTCAACGAATCGGTCTTAAACCATGTAAAAAACTTCTTTGAAAGAAGGGGCAGACAGTTCACTGAACTTAATAAAAGACAGGCCCTGGTGCCTAAAGTAGCCCAGGTATTGCACAATGAGCTTGGAACTGCGCCCGGCACATGGTACGAACGCAACGGAAAAGTCTTTGTCTCGTTGCCCGGTGTTCCGCACGAGATGAAAAATCTTATGAAGCAATTGGTGCTGCCTAAGTTATCCCGTCACTTTCAAACCCCGGTTATCTATCATAAGCTCATCAAAACGGTGGGTATTGGCGAATCGTTTTTGGCCGATATTATAAAGGACTGGGAGGCCAACCTACCCGAACATATTTCATTAGCCTATCTACCGAGTGTAGGGCAGGTAAAACTAAGACTGACAGCCGTAGGTGAAAACAAGCAACAATTGGTAGAGGAAGTCGGGCAGCAGGTTGAAAGGCTTCTTCCGTTGGCAGGCGAATTTATTTACGGCTACGATGAAACCTCTCTGGAAGAAGCCGTAGGCCAATTGCTCAAAACCAAAAACAAAACCATAGCACTGGCCGAAAGCTGTTCTGGAGGCTACGCCCAACACAAACTAACCACAGTGGCCGGCTCTAGTAATTATTTCCAGGGTGGAGTTGTACCCTATCACAACCAGTTTAAAATGCAAATACTTGGTGTACGGCAAGAAACTCTGGAGGCCTATGGAGCCGTAAGCGAGGCCTGCGTAAAAGAAATGGCTGAAGGCGTACGCAAGCTATTTAATGCCGATATTGGTGCTGCTTCGAGTGGAATTGCCGGCCCAGGAGGGGGAACAGACGAAAAACCAATAGGTACAGTTTGGATTGCTTTTGCGGATGGCGAAAAAACCATCACCAAAAAACTGCAATTAACTCAGAACAGGCTATTAAATATTGAATTGACAGAAATTGCAATATTAAATTTGGTTAGAAAAAGTTTAAACCAATAAAACTTTGATAATATTTGGTAATTCGTTTACTTTTGCGAGTTAGTGCAAACGTTTTAATTCACTAAAAATAAGGAAATGGCTATAGTAGAAATGGTAATGCCAAAAATGGGCGAGAGTATAATGGAAGGTACTGTGCTCACCTGGCTAAAGAAAGAGGGAGACACCATAGAACCCGATGAATCGGTTTTGGAGGTGGCCACCGATAAAGTAGACACAGAAGTTCCTGCAACTCACGGAGGAATTCTTAAAGAAATTTTAGTGAAAGAGGGCGATGTGGTGGCCGTAGGTGCTCCCATTGCTAAAATTGAAACGGATACCGCAGTGGAAACCGAAAGCCAGCCGACTACTGCTCCCGCTGCCACGGCTTCAGCACCCCAACCTCAAGCCGAAGCTCAACCAGCAGCAGTTTCAGCCTCCAGCAACGGACAATCAAGTAATGGACAAACCAGTTCAGACCGCTTCTATTCTCCACTGGTAATGAGCATTGCTCGTCAGGAAAACATTTCCATGGCAGAGCTTGAGTCGGTACCGGGTACCGGACGCGAAGGCCGTGTGACCAAAAAAGATATTCTGGCCTATGTGAAAAATAGACCAGCGGCCGGACAGGCCACTTCCAGCCCGGCACCTGCTGCCCAGCCTGCAGCCGCTCCGGCTCGTACCCCTCAACCAATGCCGGTAAGCATCTCTGGTGAAGATGAGATCATTGAAATGGATCGTATGCGTAAGATGATTGCCGAGCGCATGGTCGATTCAAAGCGCATCTCTCCTCATGTTACATCATTTGTTGAAGCAGACGTAACTAATATTGTGTATTGGAGAAACCGCGTAAAACAGCAATTCAAAGAGCGCGAAGGAGAGCCAATCACCTTTACCCCCATCTTTATAGAAGCCGTAGTAAAAGCCATTAAGGACTACCCAATGATGAATGTGCAGGTAGATGGTACGCGGATAATCAAGAAGAAAGACATTAACATAGGTATGGCTGTAGCCTTACCCACCGGCAACCTCATTGTTCCTGTAATTCACAATGCCGATCAGTTAAGCCTTGTGGGTATCACCAAAAAAGTAAATCAGCTGGCTAAGAAAGCCCGTGAAAACAAGCTTTCGCCAGACGACTTGCAGGGAGGCACTTACACTGTTTCTAACGTTGGCTCTTTTGGCAACGTAATGGGAACCCCCATCATTATGCAACCGCAAGTGGGTATTCTGGCGCTTGGAGCCGTAGTTAAAAAGCCTGCGGTAATAGAAACACCAAATGGAGATGCTATTGCAATCAGACACAAAATGTTCCTATCCCACTCCTACGATCATCGGGTTGTAGATGGCTCATTGGGAGGAATGTTCGTTCGAAGAGTAGCCGACTACCTCGAAAAGTTCGATTTAAACAGAGGGCTATAAATACAAGCACTCTTTAAGCTATAGACCGAATTAAGCAGGGTTTCATGTCACATGAAGCCCTGTTCTTTTAAGGAGCATTATCAAATGACCATTTGTACTAAAAAAAATGTGTTAAATTATGGTTTTAAAACTGGTCTCCTTATGAAAACAAAACACACCAATTGGCTACCCGGCCTATTCATGCTGGTCATTTCCGCCCAAATCTTTGCGCAGGAAGAAAACCTCAAAACACTCAAACAGTTTGACAGAATCTATGATTTTGGAGCAAATGGTATTTCCTGGGCTATGGTTGAGTCTGAAAATAAGTTCGGATTTATAGACGCCAACCACAAGTTGATTGTTGAGCCCAAATACGACAGAATTTTCGTCTTTGGTTCTAATGGTATTTCCTGGGCCAAGGTAGAAAAGAACGGTAAGTTTGGTTTTATCGATAGCCAGGGTCGGGAAGTTGTTCCCCCTATATATGATCGAGTATTTTCTTTTGGTTCTAATGGCATTTCATGGGCCAAAGTGGAAAAAGGAGGTAAAATAGGTTTCATAAATGCCCAGGGAGTAGAGGTTGTGCCCACAGTTTATGACCGAATCTACAATTTCGGAGCTAATGGAATCTCATGGGCTAAAGTAGAGAAGGGTGGAAAGTTTGGTTTCATCAATTCATCAGGTATAGAAGTAGTCGCCCCAATCTACAGCCGAATTTTTGATTTTGGCACTTGCGGTATATCATGGGCAAAAATAGAAAAGGATGAAAAGTATGGATTTATTGATTCATCGGGAAAAGAAATTGTGAAGCCAATCTATGACCGCATTTTCGATTTTGGGTCGACAGGTCTCTCGAATTATGCCAAATACATGAAAGGTAACAAGGAAGGACTAATAGACTCCAACGGTAAGGAAGTAGTCTTTTCGTCCGCCAACAGAAAAAAGTAAAACCACCTGAACGGCAGCCCGTCATAAAACACTGACACATGCTCTAAAAAGGTGATATGGGTAGCCACCTATTCTCGATGGCCCCGGTCTTCTGCTAACTATAGTTTTTTAACAGGGTATCTGAACCGGGTTATAGGGACAATTAAAAAATTCCCGATCGAAGCCGGAACTACAGGTAGTCAGGAGCTTTAAGGCTGCTAACTATATGTTATGTTTTACTAATGGCTACGCCTGCGGAGCCCAGCTTGAACAGAGCATGCCCTCACTCGCTTTGTTTGGATGTGCACATGCATCGGTTTGATGACGGGCACAGTTGCCACAATGCCTGGAAGTATCAAGCTTTGGTATGAGTGAAAACCTATCGCAGGTATAGTTTTCATTGACTTTAAGCTTATGAACCGAACATATATTATCTGAAGTGAGAGACTCACAATGAGAACAACTGGAAGCTAATCGTATAGACATATCATTATTTCGTTTACGCTAATCTCAATATACCTCAATAAGACTTTAAATATTTGATAATCAGTCAATTTCAATTTAGACTGAATTCAATCTATGCAATGAGTCGTGCATAAAAAAGGATCCACTCCCCCATACAAGACTGTACAGCCAACCACCAACGACCAAACAAAAAAGGTGTCTTTCAGGCTTTACCCCTCGAGACACCTTTCGCTCTAGTCCTGTGCCGTTTTTCAGGCTATATCGAACCGGTCATTCATCATTACTTTATTCCAGGCTGCTACAAAGTCTTTGACAAACTTCTCTTTGCTATCGCCTTGACCATACACTTCGGCCAATGCCCGTAGCTCGGAGTTTGAACCAAACACAAGGTCTACCCGGGTACCGGTGTATTTCACTTTTCCGGTAGATCTGTCGCTACCTTCAAATAAATCCTGATCGGCACTGGTTGCTTTCCAGCTAATGTTCATATCGAGAAGATTGACAAAAAAGTCGTTGCTCAACACTCCGGGCTTGTCGGTAAACACTCCGTGTTTAGAGCCATCATAGTTTGTATTGAGCACACGCATTCCACCCACCAATACTGTCATTTCCGGAGGTGTAAGCTTTAGCAATTGTGCTTTATCGACCAACAGCTCTTCGGCCGATACGGAATACTTCTGTTGCTGATAGTTTCTGAAACCATCGGCTCTTGGTCTTAGCCACTCAAACGATTCGGCATCGGTCTGCTCTTCCAGAGCATCTCCCCTGCCCGGGGTAAATGGCACCTCAATGGTTACGCCTGCATCTTTGGCCGCCTTTTCGATAGCCGCGCAGCCACCAAGCACTATCAGATCGGCCATAGAAACCTGCTTATTGCCAGACTGTGCACTATTAAACGCTTTTTGCACCTCTTCCAGAGCATTGAGCACTTTATTTAATTGCTCGGGATTATTTACCTTCCAACTTCTTTGAGGCTCAAACCTAATTCTGGCGCCATTGGCTCCTCCACGGTTGTCAGAACCTCTGAAGGTAGAAGCCGAAGCCCAGGCTGTCGACACCAACTCAGAAACTGACAGACCTGTAGCCAGTATTTCTGCCTTCAGGTGCTTAATATCAGCCGCATCGATAAGATCATGTTCAACTGCCGGAATGGGGTCTTGCCAAATCAAATCTTCGGTGGGTACTTCCGGCCCCAGGTATCGGTTTTTAGGGCCCATATCTCTGTGCAATAGTTTGAACCAGGCTCTTGCAAATGCATCGGCAAACTCATCGGGATTTTCTAAGAATCTGCGTGAGATTTTCTCATATTCCGGATCCATGCGCAAGGACAAATCGGTGGTGAGCATAAATGGTTGATGAAACTTGCCTTCTATGTGAGCATCGGGTACGGTTCCTTCGCCACCACCATTCTTAGGCCTCCATTGGTAGGCTCCTGCCGGGCTCTTGTACAGCTCCCACTCATATTTAAAGAGGTTTTCAAGGTATTTCATGCTCCACTGGGTTGGTGTATCGGTCCAAATACCTTCTAAACCAGAGGTAATGGTATTTTCGGAGTGTCCGCTGCCCAAAGTATTTCTCCATCCAAAACCCTGCTCTTCCATAGTGGCTCCTTCTGGCTCTGGACCAACATATTTGGTAGGATCTCCCGCTCCATGCGTTTTACCAAACGTATGACCTCCGGCTATTAAAGCCACGGTTTCCTCATCGTTCATAGCCATTCGTCCGAATGTCTCGCGAATGTCTTTAGCGGCTGCAATGGGATCGGGGTTACCATTAGGGCCTTCCGGATTTACATAGATAAGGCCCATTTGAACAGCTGCCAGCGGATTCTCCAACTCTCTGTCTCCTGAGTAGCGTTTATCATCCAACCATTCGCGCTCCGAACCCCAATAAATATCTTGCTCAGGTTCGTAGATGTCTTCTCTACCACCACCAAAGCCAAAGGTTTTAAATCCCATGGACTCCAGCGCCACATTACCGGTTAAAATGAGCAGGTCTGCCCACGATATTTTGTTACCATATTTTTGCTTAATAGGCCATAGCAATCTTCTTGCCTTATCCAGATTGGTATTATCGGGCCAACTATTTAGCGGAGCAAAACGCTGTGAACCGGTGGCTCCACCACCTCTTCCATCGGCAATTCTGTAAGTACCGGCCGCGTGCCAGGTCATGCGTATAAACAACGGACCATAGTGCCCCCAATCGGCAGGCCACCAGTCTTTAGAATCAGTCATTAGTGCATGAAGGTCCTTTTTTAGTGCCTCGTAGTCCAGCTTCTTAAACTCTTCAGCATAGTTAAAGTCTTCTCCCATTGGGTTTGAAAGACTGGAATGCTGCCTTAAAATATTCAGCTTAAGAGCATTGGGCCACCAGTCTTGATTTGAGGTACCTCCTCCGGCACTATGATTGAGCTTTCCACCTAGAAAAGGGCAATTGGCCGCGTCATTGGTATTGTAGCTTGCGCTGCCGTGTGGGTTGTGATTTTCCATATATCGTGTTTTTTAAATTTCAACAGTGACTTCAATTTGCAATAAAATTTATAAATAATCGATCGTATCATATTTATATAATCTATACCCTATCAACCTGATAAATGAAATGAAGGATTTTCCATCTCAGCTTTTAACGATACTAGTTTTTATCTCCGGCATACGTAATGCTTCCTCATTTTCGTATTATTGATCATTATTGTTTTCACTTGTTATGACACACTCATCTTTTGAACTAATCGGCCTTAGGCTAAAAACAAAAACAAGCAATCAAAATGGCCAGTCCATGCAAGACTGTGGAAGTCTCTGGCAAGAGTTTGAAACACAAGAACTAGCTCAGACCATACAGAATAAGCTAAATGAGGCTGTATACGCAGTGTACTTCGATTACGAAAGCGACCACACGGGAGCGTTCAACTATTTTGTTGGATGTCGTGTAAAAAGTGGCACTGAGGCACCAGAAGGATTGAGCAAGCTGGCCATACCCGAACAAACCTATGCACTGATACAAGCTAAAGGTAAAATGCCCGATTGTATGGCAGATAGCTGGAAAAACATTTGGTCTAGCGACTTGAAGAGAGCTTATACCTTCGATTTTGAAGTGTATGACGAACGAAGCCACAATTGGGAGCAGGCAGAAGTGGATATATTCGTTGCTGTTCGATAAAATGAATAGTCTAATTCCGTTTATTCTTTCAGCAATTATTCCTGGCACCGGTCAGCTTTATATGGGTAGGTATACTTCGGGCCTGCTAAACTTACTATTGCCCATTCTCCTTATTTTTCTATTACCGTATTTTGCACTTTTTATATACCCCACTTTTGCGATCATCTCCTTTATCGAAATTTATCAGGTGGTCTCTAAATCGGAGGGCAAAAAGAAAGCCATGATTCAGCTTATCTTTGGATTAATCACGGTGATCATCATTATTCCTACATTGATTTTTTTGTTTCAACTCTCTGTAATTAATGGAAATCAATATGTTCGTAAGGAATATCTCAATGAGGGTTTTACCCGCGATGAAATGCAGGAAATCCAGGAAGCACTGAAATGGTATAAAAACAACACCGACACCTTTCCTGACAGTTTCTCTTCATTTGTACAAAGTAAACCGATTTGGCAAGGCTGGCTGAAGGATGCCTGGAACCAAAATTACAAGTACGAACGTACCGACTCTTCTTACACGCTCACATCGGCCGGTAAAGACGGTCTCTTTGGAACTGAAGATGACATAATTGTGTACGATAAGAGTGATTAACCATTTTTTAAACCAACTGAATTATGAAAATATTAATAGTAGGTGGTCATGGCACTATAGGAAAACCTGTTGCAGAGCATTTCAGAAAAGAGCATGAGGTATTGGTTGCCGGAAGGTCGGCCGGAGATGTAGTGGTAGATATTGCCAATAGCGCTTCTATTAAAAACATGTTTGAACGAACTGGCCCTATTGATGCCTTGATATGCATAGCCGGTGAGGCCAAGTGGGCTCCGTTCGATTCGCTGAGCGAAGAGGATTATTACATTGGTCTGAGGAGTAAATTAATGGGGCAGGTAAACCTGGTGAGAATCGGAAGACAGCACTTAAACGCCAACGGCTCCATTACTCTTTCTACCGGTATTTTGGCTGATGACCCGGTAATAAAGACTACCAGTGCGGCTATGGTAAATGGTGGCATTCACAGTTTTGTGAAAGCGGCCGCTCTGGAAATGCACAATGGTATCAGGCTCAATGTGGTTTCGTTAGGCATGGTAGAAGATGCCTATGCGAAATACAAGGATTACTTTCCTGGCCACAACCCCGTGCCCATGCACAAAGCCGTGAATGCATACGTAAGAAGCGTTATGGGGAAAGGTCATGGAGAAGTGATTCGTATCTATGAAAACTAAGACTAATACCAGAGAGGCCCGAAGTTTCCCATTCTTTTAGGATTATTCCGTTGTCTGTAAGAATCGGCTTTAGGCCTGATTTATCGATATTATTTCTCCATCCCTAATAAATCGGCTTTCTTTTAAAGAGTTTTCGAACACGACTTACAACCCTTCTTTGAGAGGTGTTGTCTAAAGCAAAACTCAAAAACTCAAATGTACTACACATTCAGTAAGAGGCTTATCCGCAAGTTGTCGGATAGGCCTTTCTTTAGCCTTTTGGCTTTACTTGGGCTAACCATTGGGCTATGGGGCTGCTCTAACGATGACCCCCAACCCATTGCACCTTCTGAAGTTATTCGGGTGATAGACGGGCGCACCGCCAAACAGGGAAGTGGCAACCCTCTGACCATAGACATGAACAAAGACGGCATAGTAGATTTTACCGTGTTTGCAGAACTTACGGCCAACCAGGAGGGCGACAAACTCTATGTTGGTGTAAACCCAATTGGCCCTCATAAAGTCAAATCGGGACCATTTTCTGACGATAACTTTTTAAACATGGGGCTTCTTATTGCAGAGAATCCCCCCACCACACTGGACTTTAGCCTCAAACCTAATGAACAGTGGACCAGTGAACATGGCGCCATAGCCATACGCAAGACCACCAATAGCGGTTCGGTAAGCCATGAAGGTGCGTGGATAGGACGTAGCAAAGTATTGGCTATTCAGGTCTACCAGAATGGTCAGTATCATATAGGCTGGCTCAAAATTCATTTCAATGCAGAAACCGAGGTAGCAACCCTGCTTGAATATGCGCACCACAAGAGACCTCAAACACCCATTGCTTTACAATAAGCCAGCTAAACTAATGCACCGATGCAACACGGTGCATTAGTTTTCCTTACTTTTCATATCGTAGATTATGAATTATTCTACCTTTGGCCAATTCCTTAAATACACCAGAGTTATGGAAAATTTGGGTATACTGGCTGCAATACTTACCACCGGAGCGTTCTTGCCTCAGGCCATAAAAACCATTCGAACAAGGCACACCGAAGACCTGAGCCTCACAACGTTTGCCATGATGTTTTTAGGTACTCTTTGTTGGTTGGCCTATGGATTATCCATTGATAATCGCCCACTCATAATCGCCAATATTATTACGGCTCTACTGGCGGGCATCATTCTGTTTATGAAGTTACTCTCTTACCGAAAACCCAGAGATTAATATTGCTCGTACCAGTGAAAATGCTCCTCCACCAGTTTCTTTCTCTTCTGCTTTAGAAAATCTAAATATCCCTGTGCTACCGGAGAGAGGTTTTTGCCTTTTAACCAAATGAGATTCCAACGGGTAACAATCGGCAGGCCCTTCAATGGAATTATTTCCAATTGCCCATTTCTGAGCTCATTTCTGAGCCCTATAAGGGGCATAATAGAATAACCAAGTCCTGCAATTACTGCCTGCTTAACGGCTTCATTAGAAGTAAGCTCCAGCTTCTTATAAGTAGAAATGGATTTTGAACGAATGAACGACTCCATGGCATTGCGTGTAGCCGAGCCTTGTTCTCTATATATAAGAGGGTATTGTTGCAGAAAATCCTTTTTATCAGAATCGGCCAAAGCTCTGAGTTGCGGACTACCCACCAGATATAGCTTGTTTTGAAGCAACTCTAGCCTATCGATACTCAGGTGGGCAGGCAAAACCGACACCAACGAAAAATCAACTTCATTTTCCTCCAGGTTAGAGATCACCCTACTTTTATTGGTTACGTCCATAATCAGATCGACACCCTTGTGTTTTCGCATGAATTCAGACAGAAAATAGGGCATTACGTACTTCCCTGTAGAAACTACAGAAACCTTGAGTCGACCTGCCAATTGCTGGCTGTAGGCCAAGGTTCTATAATTAATGGCTTCTACCTCGTTGAGAATCCTTTCTGCAGCCACAGCTATTTCCTTTCCAAAATCGGTGATGTACAATTGCCTACCTACTACCTCAAATAGCGGTACAGAAAACTGATCCTGAAATTTTCTGAGCTGAATAGAAACTGCTGGCTGAGTTAAAAAAAGCTCTTCTGAAGCCTTAGTAACGCTTTGTGTATGAACTACTTTAAGGAAAACCTTGAGCTGATGCAGGGTATAATCCATAAATTATGTTTATGATTAACATATGAAAGATAAATAAAAATTTATCAATCACAGCCTTCATCTTTGTGCCGCATTAAAAAAAGAACTATGCGCACAACATCGACAACCGAATGGACTGAAAAGCGAGCCAAGTCAGAAAATACTTCTCCTGTCAAATCAGAAGCTTTCATAGTAAGTCAAAGCCTGGTTTTCATAGGGACAGTTTTGTTGGCTTTAGCTTGCTGGATTATGCTGGTCTTCACCTATGCCAGCGCCCTAAAGGCCCCCGCCATAGCCTCAGGAGCCATCGTTTTCTTCGCTTCTATTATTCACCTGATACAATCAAGTAAAACCAATCAAAAGTCATGATTCACGAAAAAGAAAATCAAATACAGTTAATGAACCAAACCCTGTCTCCTTCACAAGCCTTTGAACAAGTGGCTGCCATGGTAGACGGATTGATAAAGCAAATAAACCTTCAAAACCTCAGGGCATTTGAGCAACCAAATCAGCTAAAATCCAATGCCGACACAGAAGCTTATATAGACCATCTAAAGCAACAGAAGCAAGAACTTCATGAACGGTTTATGTTAGCAGAACAGCTGGGTTGCCATATTGAAGCAACGGTCTCATTCAACATTAAACTAACCCGATAGACCGGGCCTACAGCCCGGATTTGCCAAGCCTTCATGGAATTACAATTATTGTTCGATAACCTGACCAACCCGGCCTTGCTCTTCTTCTTTCTGGGTCTGTTGGCCGTTCAGCTAAAAAGCGATCTGGAAATACCAGCCAATTCGTCCAAATTCATTTCCATATACCTTCTCTTCTCCATAGGATTTAAAGGAGGTCAGGAGTTGTCTCACGAAACTATAAATGCGGAAATCCTCTGGTCGTTGGTTTTTGGGGTAGTTATGGCTCTTATCGTACCTATATACTCCTTTTTTCTACTAAAAAAGAGACTTGGGGTACAAAATGCGGGGGCCATAGCCGCAGCCTACGGATCGGTAAGCGCAGTAACTTTTGTAACGGCCGTTTCCTTTTTAGAAATGCAGCAAATAGCTTTCGATGGCCACATGGTGGCTGTAATGGCACTTATGGAGGCCCCCTCAATTGTTATAGGAGTACTGCTTATGGCTCTTTTCAGAGAAGAAAGTGAGCACAAAGTCTCTTTCAGCCGTATCCTAAAGCATTCGGTAACCAATGGCAGTGTGGTACTCATACTGGGTAGTTTGGTCATTGGCTTTCTTGCCTCCGACAAACAGGCTCAAGGCATAGAACCCTTTACTACCGATATTTTCAAAGGCTTTTTGGCGGTTTTCTTACTAGACATGGGAATAACCAGTGGCAGGAAACTCTCCACATTCTTGAAAAACGGCTGGTTCACTTTGTGTTTTGCTGTGCTGGTGCCTTTAATTAACGGGTCGGTAGTTGCCTTTGTGAGCCAATACATTACAGATAACGTTGGCAACCAACTGCTGTTTTCCATACTGGCAGCCAGTGCTTCTTATATTGCTGTGCCGGCCGCCATGAAGCTGGCTGCCCCGAAAGCTAACCCCAGCTTATATATACCTATGGCACTGGCCATTACCTTTCCTCTCAACATTACCTTAGGTATGCCCCTGTATTTGTCTATCATTCACCTCAACTGATTTGCAGACAAAAACAACCCGGTCTACGCAACCAAAGCACTTTTAGAAACGATAGTAAACCTATGATTACCTTCTGAGCAGAAGAAAATCATAGGTTTTTACTTTTTAATCACCAATACATGACTCCAAAAACACTGGTTGAAGAATGGGTTAGGCTTTTTAACGAAGGTAACGCCCAGGCATTAGGCCAACTATATGCCGAAGAGGCTATAAACCATCAGGTAGCCAATAGTCCCTTAAAGGGCAAAAAAGCCATCATCAACAGTTTTGAAACCGAGTTTGCTACGGCCAAAATGACTTGTATAGTTGAGCATATTTTCGAAGATGGAGACTGGGCTATTATGGAGTGGAAAGACCCTCTGGGACTACGAGGTTGTGGCTTTTTTCAGGTTTCGGAAGGAAAAATAGTGTTTCAAAGAGGCTATTGGGATAAGCTTTCATTCCTTCGCGTGCACAATCTTCCTCTTCCAACTACCTAAACTGCCCAATCTTACTAGCTTTGAACGTGCAATTTTCCAAGCCACTCCGCAACCGAAAGAAGACCATCATTCGCCAGTATACACTGGGATGGATGGCAGGCCTGATATTTTTAGTTTTTATCAGGAGTGTGGGCACTGTTGAGGTAAGCCGCTTTAACCCCAGCCTGGACGTAGCTATTTTCTTTGCCGGACTACTGGGAGGCTTCTTTGGTATGATCTCAGGCTACTTTCAGTTTCTGCTGGAAGAAAAAATCTATCGGCAGACCTCCATTAAAAAACTCCTTATAATAAAGGGGGTATACCTATTGGCTTTTGTAGTCGCCATGATATTTGTGGCCTACTTAATGTCTGTACATATTCTAAAATTTGAGATTGGTCTGTGGGAGTTTGCTACCGATGCCGGTAGTGGCGTGGTGTATCTTTACATCATTGTTTTCGATCTGTTTATGCTGGTTTTACGACAGGTTAATTTAATGTTGGGCGAAGGCAACCTCACCAAGCTACTCATGGGCGAATTCTACGAACCGCATGAAGAAGAGCGTATATTTATGTTTCTGGATCTGCAATCTTCTACCCAGCTTGCTGAAAAACTTGGCCACATTACCTACAGCAACCTGATCCAGGACTGCTTTTACGACTTAGGAGTGGTATTGGCCTATGAGGCCGAAATTTATCAATACGTGGGCGATGAGGCCATACTCACCTGGCCAACCCCTGCCGGCATTCGAAACAACAACTGCCTTAAAGCTTTTTACGCTTTTCAGCACCAAATAGAATTGCGCAAAGAGCATTATGAAAAAGCCTATGGCATTGTGCCGTTTTTTAAAGCCGGTGTAAATCTGGGCAAAGTTACCACCACCGAAGTGGGCAAATACAAAAGAGAAATAGCTTACCACGGAGACACGCTCAACACAGCCGCTCGTATTCAGGCCAAATGCAATGAGCTGGAGAAACCGCTTCTGGTTTCTCAACATCTCAAAGACCGAATTCTTGGTAGAAAATTCGTTTTTCATTTTATGGGAGAAATGCCCCTAAAGGGCAAGGAAGAGGCGGTGGCTATTTATGCCGTAGAGCCTGCATCATAAAAAAACACGCTAGCCCAGTAGACCAGCGTGTTTTCTCCAGACATTCGTTACAATTATTCTCCCTGGCTTAGCGAGTAGCCTCGCTCACCATCAAACTGATAAAGGTGCTCCGTCTTAATAAAGTCGAAACCGACCTTCTGCACATTTTGGAGCAGTTCAATTACATCAGAGTTTTGTAAAACCTCTCCATTTGGATTGGTAAACCTGCACCTCCAATGATCGGTTTTGAAAGTCTCAGGCATACCATTAGGGTATACCAACACCCCACGGTTAGAGATAAGCTTTAGCTTTAGGCGCTCGGTAGAAGCTTCGTTGAGCAACTTATCGCCTATCTCATTGGCATCTCTGTTTTCGCCCCTCCAGTCGATAAACACATCTACCCCAACAAGCTCTTTCTTCTTAGCCGGTTTTTCCTTTACATCTATACTAATAGAAACATTTTCATCGTAGTGTACAGGCTTTAGCTTAGTTGGTTTCTGGCCTAGTCGCTCTATCACCGCATCGGCAAATTCTTTGGTACCTACACGCTCCACACTGCGCTGCGCTCGATAGATATCACCGGTATGAATACCATCTTCCAATGTCTTGAGCCATGCATTCTGAATAAGTTCGGCTTTGTCGGCCTTGCCTAACTGCACAAGCATCATGGTAGCTCCATTCAGTAGGCCTGATGGGTTGGCTATGTTTTGTCCGGCAATATCAGGAGCCGAGCCGTGAATGGCCTCAAACATGGCATGGTTCATACCAATGTTGGCCGAACCGGCCATTCCCACAGAACCCGCCACTTCAGCAGCAATATCCGAAATCACATCGCCATATAAATTGAGGGTTACCACCACATCGAGCGACTCCGGGCGAGCTGCAACAACAGCCGACCCAATGTCTATAATCCAGTGATCGGCAGCAATATCAGGGTACTCCTTAGCCACTTCGTTAAACACCTTATGGAACAATCCATCGGAATGCTTCATAATATTATCCTTGGTCATACAAGTCACCTTCTTGCGATTATAGGCTCTTGCATACTCAAAGGCATATCGGATAATTTTTTCAGAGCCGGGTTCAGAAATCAGCTTCAGGGTTTGCACCACTTCACTGGTTTGCTGGTGTTCAATACCGGCATATAAGTCTTCCTCGTTTTCGCGCACTATTACCACGTCCATGTGGGGGAAATGAGACGGCACGTAAGGGGGGTAAGCCCTAAACGGACGCACGTTGGAAAAAAGGCCGAGCGATTTTCTAATGGTTACGTTCAAACTTTTGTAACCTCCACCCTGAGGGGTAGTGATTGGAGCTTTGAGAAAAACAGGGTTTTTACGCAGTATATCCCAAGACTCGGGGCTTATGCCCGACTTATGGCCTGCTTTATACACTTGTTCTCCAATTTCTATGACATCGTAAGTTAGGCCAACTTCTGCGGCATCCATAATACGAATGGTAGCATCCATAATCTCAGGACCAATACCATCGCCATAGGCAACTGTAATTCTGTCTGTTTTACTCATTCTTCTGGGGTTAGTCTTTCGGCCGCAAAGGTAGTGACCATTGTTTGTTTTCGGAATTTAAACCCCAAAATCTGCCAATTGTTAGATCATTTTTTATAGGAATGGATGGTGCCGTTTTAGTTTACCACCTATGGCTATTATCTTTGGCACCTAGCTCAAACGAATATGACTGCTTTTAGCAACATCCTTTTCGAAAATAAAGAGGGCATTGTTTACCTAACCATTAACAGGCCCGACAAAATGAATGCGCTCAATGCCCAAACCATTGACGAAATAAAATTGGCCTTCGAAACCATTTATGACGACAACTCCATAAGAGGAGTGGTTGTTGCCGGTGCAGGAGACAAAGCCTTTGTGGCAGGAGCCGATATTTCTGAAATAGCCAGTCTTTCTGAGGTAAATGCCAGAAAATTTGCAGAAAGCGGACAAGAGGTTTTTGCTGCCATAGAAAACTGCCATAAGCCGGTTATTGCTTTGGTCAATGGTTTTGCCCTGGGTGGCGGTTGCGAATTGGCCATGGCTTGCCACATGCGTGTAGCCACAGCTACGGCTAAATTTGGACAGCCCGAAGTGAAGCTTGGCATAATTCCGGGCTATGGAGGTACTCAGCGCCTTACCCAACTGGTTGGTAAAGCGAAAGCGTTTGAACTCTGCATGACTGCCGATATGATTGGTGCCGAAGAGGCCAAAAGTCTTGGACTCGCCAACCACGTGGTAAACACCATAGAAGAAGGAAAGGCGAAGTGTGAAGAAATATTGGGCAAAATTGCCTCCAAAGCACCCATAGCCATTGGTTTGGTTATAGACTGTGTCAATGCTGTTTTCAACGAACAGGAGAATGGTTACCAGACCGAGGCCAATAGCTTTGCAGCTTGTACCAAAACCGCTGATTTCAAAGAAGGCACCACGGCATTTCTTGAAAAACGACCGGCAACTTTTAAAGGAGAGTAACTGATTCCAACACCATTTTTGCTTTTTTTACGTTGAGTGATGGTGGTGAAAATACATGACCAACACAACTCACATGTTGGGCCTTAAAAGCCCGGGCTTTCTATGAGTCAACTCAGAAAACTGGCAGGACAAACCGCCTATTATGGCATTAGCAGCATTCTCGGAAGGGTGCTCAACTTTCTGCTTTTACCTATATGGACCGCCCGTTTGGTCACCGAGGAGTATGGAAGCGTTACCTATCTTTATACATACCTGGCTCTGGGGCTGGTAATCTACACCTTTGGTATGGAAACGGCCTTTTTTCGTTTTAGCCGAAAAATTGATGCGCGCCAGGCATACCATAATGCGGCTACTGCAGTCTTACTGGTCTCCGGCTTACTTTCAGGCCTGCTGTATGTAGGGGCACCGGGCATAGCCCGCTGGCTCGATAAGGGAATTCAAACGGAGTATATTCAATACATGGCCGCTATACTTTTTATAGATGCGGTAGTGGCCATTCCGTTTGCCAAGCTACGGTTGGAAGAACGACCACTAAAATTTGCGCTCATCAAAACCGGGGTGATTACCATTACTATTCTGCTCAACCTTCTTTTCATAATTGTATTCCCGGATATTCTACAAGGCAAATACCTCTCATCTCTTTCAGGCTTTGTAGAGAGTTTCTATAAAACCGATTATGGAGTTGGCTACATCTTCCAGGTAAACTTAATGGCCAATCTACTCTACATACCCTTTTTGTGGTCAGAGTTCAAGTCGTTAAGGCTGAGAATCCACTGGCCAACCTTCAAACCCATGCTCAATTATGGCCTTCCCATCTTCCTAATGGGCTTGGGTGGCATCTTCAACGAACAAGGTTATAGCCTGATAATGATTGAGTTACTTGGAGAATCGGAGTTGGGTGTTTTTTCCAGTGCTGTAAAACTCAGTGTAATTATGATGTTGGGTATTCAGGCCTTCCGCTATGCTGCCGAACCCTTTTTCTTCAACCATGCCGAAAACCGTGAAGCACCCGCCCTTTTTGCTAAAATCATGCACTACTTTGTAGTGTTTAACATCTTTATGATGGTGGCCGTAGCCTTGAACATAGACCTTATTAGCGATCTTTTTTTGCGCAAGCCCGAATACAAACAAGCACTTTATGTATTGCCCGTATTGCTTTTAGCCAAACTATTATATGGTATTTATGTCAACCTCAGCGTATGGTTTAAGCTAAAGGATAAAACCATTTTCGGAACCTATTTTGCGCTTATCGGTGCGGTGGTTACCCTCGCAGGCAATGTACTCCTCATTCCGCTATTGGGTTACTACGGAAGCGCCTTTGCTTCCTTGCTTTGTTATGCCGTAATGTCTTTTCTATGCTACCAAAAAGGCAAAAGTGAGTTTGCTATCCCCTATCGTTTCAAACCACTGGCCGGCTATCTGCTTCTGGCCATGGGGGTAATTTATGGTGTGGAGTTCATTCAATTGACTAATGGGTGGCTTTCGTATGGATTAGACTTGTTTGTTACTCTAATTTTTGCGGTATTTATGTATCTCAGGGAAGGTAAATCGTTGAACTACAAAACCGTAAGCAATCCTACACGGTAGTTAGATCAAGTATTTACAACCAACAGCTAAAGAATGTCGTTGCGTGAACAGATTGTGAAGCAGATTAACAAACTCCTTTTTCTTGCACTTATCTGGATTTTGAGTGCCTTTAGCCTTAAGGCATGGCAGGTTGAAAGTACGCTTAAAAAAGAGACCAGCAAGTATGACCAGGCCAATGCAGAATACTTGCTCATTGAAGCCCAAAAATACTTTTTGCTCGAAGACTATGAGCGAGCCATTGCCTTTCTGGATAAATCCATTGACGTAGATGAAAAAAACCACGCTGCCTGGTTTAAAAAGGCCGAAATTTATTTAGCGAAAAACGACACTAAGAAAGGTGTGGAGGCCATTCAAAAAGCCATTGCCTTGTCGAGCAACAACAAGTACTACTACGTATTGGCTGCTGAACTGGAAAAAGCAAACCGAAACCCCGAAGGTGCTGCGCGCTACTACGAACTCATGGCTACTTACACCCCTGACTATCAGGTATACCTGGTGGAGCTGGCTAATGTTTTTCAGGCCGTGGGTAAAACCAGAGAAGCCATAGAACTCTTCCGCAAACAGGAAAGCCTAACGCTGGATCAAAGCATGAAGTTGGTTGAAATGCTCATGCAAAGCTCAAAAGAAAAAGAGGCCATTACACTCATGGAGCAGTTGGTCATAGACTATCCGCTCGATATGGACATCAAGTACCAGTATGCCAATGTACTGAGTAGCTCAGGCCAACAAGCCGAAGCCATACAGTTTCTGGAAAATCAAACATCCATGAATGCCGCTATGCGCCTGCTACTTTCCGATCTTTATGCTTCTCAGGGGCAATCGGACGCCAAGTTTCAACTATTAACCCGCTCGTTTAACGATCCAAATGCTTCACTTTCAGATAAAGTACTGTTACTCGGGCAACTGATACTAGAAAATAGCAGCCAACCTCCGGTTGGTCTCATAGACAGTTTACAGACCGCTCTGGAAAACCAATACCCTAATGAACCTCTGGCTATAGAAAACGGAGCCTACGTTTACACCAAACTAGCCGAACAAACCAGCGGTCCACAACGCGCCCTCTTCAGAACAAAGTCCATAGAAAAATATCAGCGACTCAAAGATTTAAAGCCGGGCGATTTTAAAGTGTGGGATAAAGTATTAACCCACGCCTACGAAAACGAAAACTGGAAGCAACTCAATATTGATGCTGAAGAAGCGCTAAGCCTATTCCCTAATCAGGCCATTTTTTACATTTATCTGGCCAGCGCTAAAATAGAGCTGAACGAATTGGATGAAGCCAGCGACTTACTTGGTCAGGCCACCCGAATGACTCGTGCAAACACTTTGCTTAAAAGTCAGATACTGGCCAAACAAGCCCAAATAGCTTTCCTCAACGGACAAACCGAAACTGCCGACAGCCTATTGAAAGAAGCCGTGAGCCTGGAGGAAGTTCACCCCGATGCGTTGAAGCAAAACGGAGAAATACTCCTCAGCCGGGTGGAAAAAAATGCAGCCCCTGTATCCGAAAAAAATGCAGAGCTCAAAAAAGTGAAAGAGTCGGCCGAAAAGTTATACGCCAACGGACAGTATAATCAAGCCCTTATTACACTCTTACATTATATTCATACATTTGAAGATTTGAACGATGGCGCTACTCTTGAACTGTTTGGAGATACCTACTTTCAGATCAAGTTAAACGCGTTGGCAGTCAAGTACTGGAAAATGGCAAAAGAACTCGGTGGGGGTTCAGAAAAATTAGATCAGAAAATTGCAAGCGGACAAATCAATTAAAAAGGCATTATATCTGGGCATGCTAGCCATGCTAGTGCTTTTTAGCAGTTGTAACAAACGATTCTTAGGGTTTAAGTTTTCACCCAGAGAGGTGCTTACTATAGAAGAAATTGACTACGAATATATTTCTACCCGCTCCAAAATCAGGTACAAAAATCAGGAAGATAAAACCAAAGCTACCGCCAACATACGCATTAAGAGAGACAGCCTTATTTGGTTCACACTGAGCAATGGAGTGGGTATTGAGGGGGCTAGAGGGCAAATTACCCGCGACTCTGTGATTATTCTGGACAGAATAAACCGAAACATATATGCCTATAGTTTTGAGCAACTAAGCGAACAGTTTCAGTTTGAGTTTAGCTACTCTCTTTTTCAGGCCATAATTATTGGTGATTTACCCGTACCACTTTCCAAAAACGATGACATTGTAGAAAAAAACAACAATTTCTATGTCACTCAGCGCGTAAGAGATTTGAGGGTTAGCAATATGGTAAGTTCAAAAAACAGAAGACTGGAGAATGTGTTTGCCACCACACTTAGAAATGACAACACACTGGAACTCAAATATGGCGACTTCAAACCCTTAGAAGACAAGCCTTTTGCTTACAAAGCCCTTATGATTCTCACCTACTATCAGGACGGCAAAAAACAGGAGGCCGAAATTGACATTGAACACAACCGTGTGAAAATTGAAGACGAATCGCTTAGCTTTCCTTTCAATATCCCAGACCGATATGAGAAGCGCCAATAAGTCTGTTTTACTTACTCTGTTTTTTGTGCTGGCCTTGAGCTGGAGCAATACCTTATTGGCTCAAAATGAGCGTGATAAACTCGAAAAACAGAAAGCAGAGATACTGCGAAAAATTAAGGAAAACGAAAAAATACTAAATCAGACTACCGAAAAAAGAAGCACCTCTTTGGGTAGACTCAAGGCTCTAAACAATCAAATATCTTCGCGTGCCTCCCTCATTAAGGCCATCAATTCTGAGGTAGACCTACTCGATGCTGAAATTGCCGAAAATCAAAGCATTGTCAATGCTATGGAAAGGGATCTTCAGGCCTTAAAAAAAGAATACGGCCAAATGATTTACGCCACACAAAAAACCAGTTCCGGCTTTAATCAACTCACGTTTTTGTTCTCCTCCAGTACATTCAACCAGCTTTTCATGCGCATGCGCTACATAAGGCAATATGGAGATGCGCGTAAAAAACAGGTTCGGCAAATTGAGATTGTTCAGCAAAACCTCAATGAGCAAATAGCTGAGGTGGCTCGACAAAAAGAACAAAAACAAGCCCTCTTGAATGATGAGTTGAGCGAAAATCAAAAACTACAAGGCTTGCAGTTGGAGCAAAAGAAGCTTATCGCCCAACTGGAGCAGCAAGAGAACCGCATTAAAAAAGAACTTGAGAAACAACGGGAATCCGAACGCGAACTCACCAGCCGCATAGAAGATATAATAGAAGCCGAAAGAAGAGCCGCTGCCCTGGCCAACGTAGACATGAAAGCCCTGAGTACGGCTTTCGAACAACAGCGAGGCAAACTCCCCTGGCCGGTAGATGAAGGCTTTGTTTCTTCGAAATACGGACTACACGCCCACCCTACACTCAAAAGAGTAGAAATCAATAACAAAGGCATAGACATACAAACCTCAAGCAATGCAACCGTCAAGGCCGTTTTTCCCGGCAAAGTAATTGGCGTAATGTCTATTCCGGGTCAGGGAATCACCGTTATACTCCAGCATGGCGATTACTTTACCTCATACTCAAAACTAAAAGCTGTAACCGTCAAAAAAGATCAGCAGGTGCAGGCAGGAGATGTATTAGGGCAAGTTCTCACCAACAATGAAAATGTGTCGGAAATGAAGTTCCGCATCAATGCCACCAACGGAACAGTTAACCCCGAAACCTGGTTGCAGCGTAAAAACAATAAGCCTTAAGCCGCATATCATATTTGTGAGTGAGTTACTTAGATCGGATAGAACTCTCCCGGCCACAAGCGGTCTGTTCACAGCTATTTGCGAAGACTAAATGATAGTAGACCGTAGAAACATACATCATACGACCTAAGTAAGTAGTCTATCGTATTTTTTAGGCCATCTGTCAGCAAAAATCAGGAACTACCATTAAAGTAGTTGGTTTTCTAGGCTTAGAATCATAGTTTTTGCCTATCTTTGACGAATTGAAATTTATGTCCATGGAAACAATTTTAGCGCTAGGAATGCCGGGAGGACCCGAAATCTTTGTCATCTTATTTATCGTGCTTCTTTTGTTTGGTGCCAAAAAGATACCTGATTTGGCACGTGGCCTTGGCCGAGGCATCAGAGAATTTAAAGATGCTACCAAGGAGATTAAGAAAGAAGTAGACGAAGCAGGTAAGGAAATCGATAAGCAATAGGTTTCAATGAAGGAATATCATCGACTGGATGAGATTCAGGAAGACCTTTCGCTTGGAAAAATAACTTGTTCACAGTTGGTAGACTACTACCTGACCAACATTGAGCGAGATAAACAACTCAACGCCTTTGTAGAGGTATATGCAGAAGAAGCCAAACAACGGGCGCGCGAGTTAGATAAAAAAATTGAGCTAAAAACAGCCGGCCCGTTGGTCGGCTTAATTTTTGGCCTCAAAGACCTCATATGCTACAAAGACCATGAAGTATCGGGGGCCAGCCACATCCTTAAGGGTTTCGAATCTCAGTTCTCCGCAACTGCTGTTGAGCGATTACTCCAACAAGACGCAATACTCATTGGCAGGCAAAACTGCGATGAGTTTGGTATGGGTTCTTCCAATGAAAATTCAGCCCATGGCCCTGCCAAAAACCCTGTAGATCCCGCGCGTGTTCCAGGAGGCTCATCAGGGGGCTCAGCTGCTGCCGTAGCCGCCAACATGTGTCATGTAGCACTCGGTACCGACACCGGAGGCTCGGTAAGACAGCCCGCTGCCTTTTGTGGCATCTATGGTTTAAAACCCACTTATTCTCGTATTTCCCGCTGGGGGCTTCTGGCCTACGCCTCATCGTTCGATACCATAGGCATATTTTCCAGGTCTGTTGAAGATAATGCCCGCATACTGGAAGCCATAGCCGGTAGAGACGAAAAAGATGCTACCAGTTCATCGCGTCAGGTTGCCCAATATAGTAATGCACAACCCCACGGTACTTATCGAATTGCCTATTTCCCCGAACTGTTTGACCACAACGGACTACAGCCCGAAATACAAGAGGCTTATAAAAACTGGGTGCGTGAGTTAGAAAAAGACGGTCATTCATTAGTAGAAGAAAGTTTTCCTTTTGCCGAATATATACTACCCACTTATTACATACTTACAACGGCCGAAGCCAGCACTAATCTTGCTCGTTACGATGGAGCTCACTATGGCTTAAGAAGTGGTACCTCCAACGATTTGGAAGCCATGTATAAAAACTCGAGAACGGAGGGCTTTGGAGACGAAGTAAGGCGAAGGATCATGCTCGGCACTTTTGTGTTAAGTGCCGACTATTACGATGCTTATTTTACTCAGGCGCAGAAACTAAGACGCCTCATTAAAGAGGCCACGGAAGCAATATTGCAAAAGGTAGATTTCATAATTACTCCCACTACCCCCACCACGGCTTTTGAACACAAGAGTCACGCTAGTCCATTGGCTATGTACATGGCCGATTTGTTCACAGTGCAGGCCTCTATTTGTGGGTTGCCGGCCATTTCCGTTCCTATGGGCAATGATGCTAAAAACTTACCAATAGGGATGCAAATTATGGGAGCGGCTTTTGAGGAAGAAAAACTTTTCGCATTTTCGAAAATCCAGCAAAACAATTCGCGTTAAAGCAGTCTATGAGAAAGTTGATTAGCGTCTTTTTGTTGCTATGTTTCACAGTTACAGCCTTTGCTCAAGAAGCTTTGGCTCCTCATGAAGTATATGATTATGCGCCTGATCTTCCTTATGAAGAAATAGAAAGAAGGTACAACGAGCTAGATCTTGAAATTGACATTGCCTTTAACGATCGTGTGCATGCCTTCATCAACTACTTTACGGTTCGCGATCGGGATTACACCCGCGAAATGCTGCGCAGAAAAGAAGTCTACTTCCCCATTTTTGAGAAATACCTGGCCAAGTACAACCTGCCTCAGGAACTCAAATATTTACCCATAATTGAAGCAGGCCTCAACCCAAAAGCAGTTTCAGGTCCTCAGGCCGTAGGCCTTTGGCAATTCATGTCTCCAACCGCTCGAGAGCAGGGTTTACACATCGACTGGTACATTGATGAGCGAATGGACCCGGAAAAATCTACAGAAGCTGCCTGCAAGTATATTGCCTGGCTCTACGGTATTTTTAAAGACTGGAAGATGACCCTGGCCGCATACAACAGCGGCATTGGCAATGTTTGGAGAGCCATGAGAAGAGCAGGACACAAAGAAGACTTCTGGGAGGTTTACAACTACCTGCCTAGAGAAACACGCTCTTACGTACCCCAGTTTGCCGCCATACTGTACGCAATGGAATATGCCGATGTGCACAACATATACCCCACCGAGATACTCTACCCTATAGACTACGATGTAGTAAAAACCAATCAGTTTGTTTACCTGAAAACTTTAGCCGATGAAGGTAGAATTGACATAGAGGAGATAGAACGGTTGAATCCGGCCATTAAAAAGGGGGCCATTCCGGCCAATCTCAAAAACTTTGAGCTTAGAATACCGCGTTATCAATCGCGCTACTTCCAAACCCACAAAGAATCTATTTTAGCCAAAGCAGAGGCCGATAAAGTGGAGTTCGAAAAAATTGCCAAGAATATGCCAGGCAGTACGTTTGGCAAAGAAAAGGTAGTATATCGGGTAAAAAGTGGCGATGTTCTGGGAACAATTGCCCGCAAACACAACGTACGGCTGGAAGACCTAAAAAGCTGGAACAACATAAGAGGTTCACTCATTCGGGTGGGCCAGCGCCTCGATATTTTTATTGGCCCCGATTTCTACGATGCCTCCTCTGTTACGGCCAATCAACGCGATCAGCCCATCCCTGATTCCAAACTGCATGTAGTGCAACCGGGTGACACCCTTTGGGATATTTCTCGTATGTATAAAGGCCTGAGCATAGACCGGATTAAGGAGCTCAACAACTTAAAAGGCAACTCCATTAAGCCCGGCATGAAGCTCAGAATAGGTTAGCCAAATTAACAACTAAACTTTTAGTAGATTTATCTTGTTAATACAGGCAGAATTCATTTCCTTCAAAACAACTAATTAGAGCGCTATGAAAAGACTATACGCAATACTCGTTTTTACAGCACTGCTCACCGTGGCCTGTAACCAAAGAAAAGAAGGAGCCAATGTAGATGCTGAGGGCAATGCCACTGCCAAAAATGAGAATTTTCTTCCAGAGGCCTCTGGGGAGCCCGGTGAGATTGTTGTCGTAATGAATAAAAACAAATACGATGCAGAGCTTGGCGAGGCTATAAAGGAGGTTTTCAGAGAGCCGGTTCCAGGGCTTTCTCGTTCAGAACCCATGTTTACCATTCGGGTTATCGAACCTTTTGAATTCAACCGTATATTTAAGATTGCGCGAAACCTGGTATATGTAGTGAGCTATGAAGGCCAATCTGCGGCCGACAAGTGGCTGCAAGCCACCTTTAGTGAGAGTTCGAAAGAAACTATTTTCAATAACCCCGACCGGTTTATGCAAACTTCTGACAATCAATTTGCCAAAAATCAAAAAGTACTTCAGCTCTTTGGTAAAGACGATAAAACCCTTGCTAAAAACATTCGGGAAAACGCCCAGCTCATTCAAAACTATTTCAATATAGCGGAGAAAGAGCGTCTGGCGGACAAACTCCAAATGTCAGTAGCTTCACGAAATATTGTGAATAAGGTCATCGATCAGTTGGGAGTGAGCATTAAAATCCCTGCCAGTTACGAATTGGCCATGCTAGAAGATGATTTCATGTGGGCCCGTTATTTACCAGCCGTAGGTCCGAGTAAAAATCTGTTCGTTTATACCAAAGACTATACCTCACAAGATGAGTTTAAGCAAGAGAACATTATTGCTCTGAGAAATGAGATCGCAAAAAAGTACATCTATGGAGACCCTGAGAATCCTGAGTCTTATATGATTACGGAAACCAATTACATGAAGCCTGTTTTCCGAAACATAAACTTCAGAGATAAATACACCGTAGAAATGCGCGGTGCATGGAAAACCAACAACTTCTCCGTGGGAGGTACTTTTGTGAGCTACACCTTTGTAGACGAAGCCAAAGGTAAACTTTACTACATCGAAGGTTTCGTAATTCATCCGAATGAAAGTCACAGAGAACTCATTCGAGAAATGGAATCCCTACTCACCACCTTCAGAACAACCTAATAGAAACACAACAACCTTAGGGTTGAATTGAGGAATCTTATTAATTTTAGGAATGGCAAGGGTAACTTGCCATTTTTGTTTTTCATAAGACTACCTCCACTATGTTTGCTTACTTAAAAGGTAAACTTGCTTTTCAAGATCCCACCTATGTAATTATAGATATACAAGGTGTGGGCTATGAAGTAAAGATTTCACTAAACACTTTTTCCCGGATTAAAGACAAGGAGAACATTCAGTTGTTTACCTACTTTCATGTAAAGGAAGATGCCCAAACTCTTTTTGGATTTGCCGACCCACATGAAAAGAGCATTTTCATGCACCTTATCTCTATTTCAGGAGTAGGACCATCGACCGGCTTAATGGTATTATCTTCTCTTAGCCCCGAAGAGGTGGAACAGGCCATACTTGGAGAAGATGTACGAACCATTCAAGCGGTAAAAGGTATAGGAGCAAAAACCGCTCAGCGCATTATTTTAGAGCTTAAAGACAAAATTGGTAAAGCGGCCAATGCTGGCGACCCGATAAACATTCCATCTTCTTCTAAAGGCGCCATAAGAAATGAGGCTCTCGCAGCGTTAGTAACCTTGGGCATTGCCAAGGCGGCCGCACAAAAGAGCATTGACAAAATTTTAAAGGAGCAGACAGGAGATATTAGCCTGGAACAATTGATAAAACTAGCCCTCAAAGCGGCTTGAGGTATTTCTGAGGTCTTGATCGGCAAACAGCACAAAATATTATTTCTCTTATTTTTTGGCCTGATGGTACAAGGCCTTCTCGCGCCTAAATCAGTTTATGCTCAGCGTCAGGATAGCACCCGTGCGGTACAAGACACTACCAGGTACACCCCTTCCCCCTACCCACTTTTTAGACCAAGATACCCTTTTGGAGACCCGCTATACAGACGTCCGCTCAACTCGCCTTTGCTCTTTAATAATGCAGGGTTTTATAACAGGCAATATCAGGTAGACACGAGTAAAAACATTATCGTATCCGAAAAACTCGACAATCAGTTTATTCGCCCCCCAGCCTATGTACCTTTCAATCAGGCCCTCCGAAAGAAAATAGAACAGGGTAATAAAGAGTTTCTAATGGAGCGCTCTAAAGCGCGCGATGGAGAAAGTGCCGTTAGTAACAGAGGGCGTCTCATCCCTCCCATTGCCCTAAACCCCTTCTTCGACCGGCTCTTTGGTGGCGACCAGATTCTCATTAATACCAACGGAACCGTTCAGCTCGATTTTGGCGGCAGGTTTCAGCGTGTAGACAACCCCGCCATCCCTATCAGGCAGCAACGCAACGGAACCTTTGAGTTCAACCAAAATATTCAGATGTCGCTCGATGGCACCATTGGCACCAAACTGCGAATGAATGCCAATTTTGACAACAACAACTCATTCGACTTCGAAAACGAGCTTAAGGTAGATTTCTCAGGGCTGGAATCGGACATCGTTAAAAGCATGGAAATTGGTAACGTAAGTCTGCCCATTGACAATAGCCTGATTGCCGGGGCTCAAAACCTGTTTGGGTTCAAAACGCAGCTTCAGTTTGGAAGACTCTATGTAACCGCTCTTGCCGCTTCGCAAAGAGGAACCTCCGAGTCTATTGAGATAGAAGGAGGTGTACAGCGCAATGAATTTCAAATTCGCGCCAGTGACTACGATGAAAACAGACACTTCTTTCTGGGGCATTTTTTCAGAAACAACTTTCAGAATTGGCTCAGAAGCATCCCAACAGTCATCTCAGGGCTACAAATAAGCCGATTAGAAGTTTATGTTCTCAACCGAACGAACAACACGCAAACCCTTAGAAACTTTGCCGCTTTTATGGACCTGGGTGAAGGCGATGTGATATTTCAGCAAGGAAATAGTTTTGTGGGCAACGGGAATAGCGGCAGCCCTACCAGCAACGCAGCCAACAACCTGTTTGAGAACCTGTTGGCAAATCCCAATCTCAGAAGGCCCGATCAGATTAGTTCCATACTGGAAGGGCAGCATGGACTAGAAAAAGGACAGGACTTTGAGAGAGTAACCGGTGCCCGGAAGTTAGATCCTTCTGAGTATTACTTTAACCGAGAACTAGGCTTTATTTCACTCACCCGACAATTACAGAATGACGAAGTGTTGGCTGTATCATTCGAATACAACTATCAAGGTAGACGCTACAAAGTGGGAGAACTTACTGAAGACTATCAGGGAAGATCGGAAGATGACGTCATTTTCCTCAAACTCTTGCGCCCCAGCAAAATTAATACGAGGGTACCTACCTGGGACCTTATGATGAAGAACATTTACAACCTGAATGCTGCAGGAGTAGATCGCCAGTCCTTCCAGTTAAGAGTAATTTACCGCGATGATAATACTGGAATAGACAACCCAAGTTTACATGAGGGACAGCGCACTAAAGATATTCCACTAATTGAGATTATGGGACTGGACCGGCTGAACCAAAATGGCGACCCACAAAAAGACGGAAATTTCGACTATGTGGAGGGAGTTACCATCAATCCGGAAAGAGGCTATATTATATTTCCTTACCTGGAACCTTTTGGTCAGCGACTGGAAAGTCAGTTTTTAGATTCAGAGCAGTTTCTCAAAGAAAAGTATGTCTTCGATACCCTATACAGAACCACCCGTGCCGATGCTCAACTGGTATCAAGACTCAATAAGTACTTTATAAAAGGTAGCCTACAGTCAGGCTCTACCAACGAAATCAACCTCAATGCCTTTCAGGTGGCTGAAGGCAGTGTAGTGGTGACTGCCGGAGGTACCCCGTTGGTAGAAGGTACCGACTACACAGTAGACTATGTGCAGGGAAAAGTCACCATCATTAATCCACTCATACTCAATTCTGGAAAAAAAATTCGTGTGTCTTACGAAAAAGCCGATCTGTTTAGCTTTCAGGCCCGCAACCTCCTAGGTACCCGATTAGACTACGTGGTAAATGACAAAACCAACGTGGGACTTACTTTGCTTCACCTCAACGAACGCCCCCAACTCACCAGAGTGAATATCGGTAACGAACCGGTAAGCAACACCATGGTGGGGCTTGACTTTAATTACAGTGCCAATTCGCGCTTCCTCACACGGATGGTTGATGCCCTACCCTTTATTGACACAAAAGCACCATCTAAAATTACCTTGCGAGGAGAGTTTGCCCAACTGTTTCCGGGCACTTCCAACGAAGTAGACGGCACCAGCACATCGTATATCGATGACTTTGAGGCAACCGTAACTCCCTTTAGTTTAAGCAATGCGCAAAGCTGGAAACTGGGCTCTACCCCAAAGACCGATGACAACAAGTTCGATCTTTCCAACCAGGCCGGTACACGTCTGGGCACTAACTATAGAAGAGCAAAAATTGCCTGGTATACTATAGACAACGTTTTTTACCGATCCTCCGGCAGAAACAGACCTCAGAATATTACTCCCGAAGACCTACAAAACCACTACGTACGATCGGTAGGCCAAACGGAAGTGATTAAAAGAGATCCTCAGCAAATCGTGGTCAATGAGCCTTCGTTCGATATTGCCTACTACCCCGCAGAAAGAGGCATGTACAACTACAACCCCAACCTACAAAGGGATGGCTCGCTACCTGAACCGGAGAAGAACTTTGGGGCCATAGTACGCGCCATTACCAACGAGGTAGACTTTGACAAAACCAACATTGAGTACATCGAATTCTGGATGATGGACCCCTTTATAAATGTGAGCAACAACACACCTCAAAACCCTCGGGGGTTAATCGATGATGGAATCAATCCGGCAAAGGCCAACACTACAGGTGGAAAGATGTTTATAAACCTGGGCAGTATCTCTGAAGACCTGATGCGCGATGAAAGACATGCTTTTGAACAAGGTCTACCAGCCGATGGGCAAATAACCAATGACAACGTGATTGTTAACGAATGGGGAAGGGTAACCAACCAGCCTTACCTTAATCCGGCTTTCGACAACAGCCAGGGAGCCAGGGCCAATCAGGATGTTGGGCTCGATGGTCTCAAGTCTAGCGAAGAGGCTGAATTTTTCAGTGACTTCTTAAGCTCAGTAAACGTGGACCCTTCCATTAGACAAGCCCTTCAGAACGACCCCTCCGGAGACAATTTTCAATATTACCTTAGCGATGAGCTTGACGCTGCCGATGTAAAAATACTGGCCCGCTATAAAAACTTTAACGGCATGGAAGGCAATAGCCCCGTTTCTACGGGCAACCTTAATTTTACCCCCTCCAACTCTAACCTACCCGACAATGAAGACCTAAACAGAGACAATACACTGGCCGATTTAGAGGAGTACTATGAATATGCTATTGACATTAAGCCCGGGCAGTTTCAGGTAGGAAAAAACAATATTGTAGATAAAGTAACCAACGAGGTAAATGGAGATCAGGTGAGTTGGTACCTCTTCCGAATTCCGGTGAGAAAGCCCGATCGTGTACAAGGCAATATTAACGGATTCAAATCCATTCGCTATATAAGAACCTACCTCACCGAATTTAGCGAACCAGTGGTTTTACGGTTTGTGAATTTCCGAATGGTGGGCAGCCAATGGAGAACCTTTCAGGAAAGTCTGTACGAAAAAGGCCTTTTCGAAATTCCTGAACCTTCCGATGCCAAGTTTACTGTAGGTGTAGTAAGTATTGAAGAAAACAGCCAACCGGCCGATGGGCGTCCGCCTTATGTACTGCCTCCCGGTATTCGAAGAGACAGAGACAACACCTCTACCATTGAAAGAAGGCGTAATGAACAGTCGCTACAACTCCAAGTGGAAAACCTTCGGGATCGCGATGCAAGAGCCGTATACAAAACGGTAACACAAGACATGATCAATTATGGTCGAATAAAGATGTTTTTACATGCCGATAGCCCAGACGACTTACAGCCTGGAGAAGTGACTGCTTTTTTACGATTGGGAACCGATTTTACAGAAAATTACTATGAGATAGAAGTCCCGCTCACCATGACACAACCGGGAGAACTATCGCCCGAACAAATTTGGCCCGAAGCTAATGAGATAGATATAGCGTTTGACAGGTTGTATGAAGTAAAAGCGGCAAGAAACAGGCAAAATGCCAACCTCAACCTGCCCTTCACCCAAACAGTAGGTAAATACAATGTTACAGTGGTGGGTCGCCCTGACATGAGTTCGGTGCAAACCCTAATGATTGGTGTAAGAAACCCAAGCTCGCCCGATGCAGAACCCAAATCGTTCTATCTGTGGGCCAATGAGCTAAGAGTTACCGACTTCGACTCAAAATCGGGTTGGGCGGCCAATGCCCGACTAGATGCTCAATTGGCCGACCTGGGCAACCTGAGCGCAAGCTTTGCTCATTCTTCCATAGGTTTTGGAGGGATATCGGACAAGGTATCGGAAAGAAATCGCGAGAAAACTACCGCCTACGATATTTCTACCAGTGTGGCCCTCCACAAGTTTTTCCCGGAAGACTGGGGACTGGAAATACCTGCCTTTTTTAGTGTTGAACATGCCCGATCGGTACCTCAATTCGACCCTCTGGATCCTGATTTACCACTGGAAGATGTTCTGGACAGTTTTGAAGAAGAACAAGAAAGAGACGACTACCTTAATAAAGTAATAGACATATCTAAAAGAAGAAGCTTCAATTTCTCCAACGTAAGAAAACGAGCTACCGGAGAAAATCGTCTTAATCTGCCCTGGGCTATCGAAAACTTCAGCTTTACTTATGCCTACAATGAAATAACTCGCAGCAACATCAACACCGCTCTTTACGATTTTAGAAACTACCGTGGTGCGGTCAACTACAACTACAAACCCAAAGCCCTCAACATTGCTCCTTTTCAAAACGTAAGCCTTTTCGACTCCAAATGGCTACAACTAATCAAAGACTTCAACTTCAACCCGATTCCTACCTCCATTTCCATTAATGGAGACGTAAACCGAAGTTTTCTAAAAACCCAACTGAGAAATGCCGACCTGGGTACAGATGGCATTGATCCTTATTATGAAAAGTCATTCACTTTCGACAGAACCTATGCCGTAAATTGGGATCTTGCGCAACGACTCACCCTAGACTATACGGCAAGAGTAAATGCTATTATTGATGAGCCTGAAGGTGATATAGACACAGAAGTGAAACGAGACTCTGTACTCACCAACTTTAAGAAGTTGGGGCGAATTAAAAACTATACTCACAACATACGCAGCACCTACACGCTGCCGTTCGATAAACTTCCGGCAACCAACTGGATTAACTCCGACCTGAGCTACACCACCAACTTCAATTGGAAAGCCGGTGCCATTGGGCAGCGAGATACGTTGGGCAACCTAGCCAACAACACCCTCGAAATTGGACTTTCGGGCAAAATAGATCTTGTAAAACTATACAATAACATTGGGGTGCTCAGAAAGATAAACTCTCCTTCGAGAAGCCGGACACGACCAACCGGCAGAAATGCTGCGGCCGATACCTCGGCTAGAAAAAGCCTGGCAGACATACCCCTAACCAAGGGTTTCCTAAGAACTTTAATGGCACTGAGAAGCATAAACTTTAGTTATTCCCAAGGCGAAGGAACCGTACTACCGGGCTACATGCCAGATGTTTACCTGTTTGGGCTAGACCGTGATTTCGAAAATCCGGGACTGGGCTTCATACTTGGTTCTCAAGACAATGACATCCGGCATGTGCTGGCTTCGAACAACCTGTATGCTCCAAGCGAGTTTCTAACGAATCCCTTCCAGCAAAACCGGGCTACTCAATTCAGCTACGAAGCTCTGGTTGAGCCCTTCCAAGACTTTAGGGTAACCCTTTCAGGCCGAAAGAGCTTCACAGAAAACTATCAGGAAATATTCCGCAACGACCCCGATACCGACAGTTTCATTAGCATTAACCCAAACCGAACAGGAACCTACGGTATCTCCTTCTTAATGATAAAAACAGCCTTTGATAAGGATAATGCCGACAACAGCTCTCCCCTCTTTCAAAACTTTGAAGCCTACAGAAGCAGTATTAAACAAAGACTCGATGGACTGAACAACAACGGAGAGTATGGAATTAACTCTCAGGAAGTGGTTATTCCTGCCTTCGTTGCAGCCTACAGTGGGCAGTCGCCCGATAAAGCCGACACAAGCCCATTTCCCAAGTGGCCCATACCCAACTGGAGTTTGCAATACAACGGCCTGTCAAAAATACCGACCATCAATGAGGTGTTTAGCACCGTTTCTATTTCTCATGCATACAGTAGCAAATACGATGTCTCCAATTTTGTCAACTCCCCCCTTTATACTTCTGGGCTCACCTTAGACAACAATCTGAGAGAAGCCGGGCTGGCCTCAGAATTGAACGAAAACGGAGACCTGGTTCCCGTATATCTTGCCCAACAGGTTGTACTCACCGAAAGAATGGCTCCATTCATTGGCATTAACCTGAGAACAAAGTCGAGTTGGGGATTCAACCTGAACTATGACAGGGAAAGAAACCTGGCCCTGAACCTGTCTAACATACAAGTAACAGAAATGACCAATAAGGCCTTTAGACTTACTGTAAACTTTGCCCGTACAGGAGTTCAAATTCCTTTCAGAATTAATGGGCGCAAAGAATCGCTCCCCAATGAGCTGCGGTTTAACCTCACAATGAACATAAGCGACCGCAAGGTGGTGCAACGTAGAATTGGAGAAGAACCGATAATAACTGATGGTATCAGGGTTTTCCGACTAAACCCAACCGTAGACTACAAGATTAGTGAGGCCCTGTTAGTCACCTTCTATTTCGACAAGAATATTAATGACCCAAGAGTGTCTACAAGCTTCCTAAACGCCCGCACTACCTTTGGTGGAAGAATTCAGTTCAGTTTGTCACAATAAAGCCTGCAATTCTCATGAAAGCATGTAATTTTGGTGCAAATTGAGAATTGACCATATGAACGTTCCTGCAAACTTAAAGTACACAAAAGACCACGAATGGGTTAAGGTTGACGGTGATGAGGTTACCGTAGGTATCACAGACTTTGCCCAAGGCGAATTGGGTGATATTGTTTATGTAGAAATTGAAACCGAAGGAGAGACCATCGATACCAACGAGGTCTTTGGCACAGTAGAAGCTGTAAAAACAGTTTCAGACCTGTTTATGCCCGTAAGCGGTGAAATAATTGCCGTAAACGAAGACCTGGACGACTCCCCGGAAAAGGTAAACGAAAGTCCATACGAAGATGGCTGGATGATTAAGATAAAATTGTCTGACCCATCGGAATTAGATGGTCTGCTGTCGGCCGATGACTACAAAGCACATATAGGAGGTTAAGATGCTGGAACGTTGGAGGCCCTATGCACTATGGCCTGCCAGAGTTTGGGGTACCATTGTGGCCGTTTTAATGCTGCTGCCTCAAGACTCCTTTCCAGAGTCTAAACTTCTCTCATATGACAAATTAGCCCACTTAGGGGTGTTTTTCATATTCAGTATTCTTGTACTGTCTGGTTATCAGTTGCAAGGAAAACTGGAAAGCAAGGAAACAAATTACAAGAAGCTATCGTTAACTATATGCTTAGTTTTCGGTGCAATTCTAGAAATTCTCCAGCAATTGATACCCGGCCGAATGGCAGATATTTACGATTTGTTGGCAAATTTTCTGGGAGCCTTGTTTGGCGTGATTGTTTTTATGATTTTTATCAAAAATAAGCTTGCGTTTGAAAAACTAATATTATAGTTTTAGAATCTAACTAAACAGTGTTATGGAATTAAAGAAGAGTCCAAAGGCGGACGTTAACAGAAAGGCCACCATGTTTATGGCACTTGGCCTCATCTTGAGCCTTTCGATCACTTTGGCCGCCTTCGAATGGAAACAATATGAAGAAGGTGAGCTAATGGATCTAGGTATGGCTCCGGATGATTTTGAGGAATTGACTGAGATACCTCCTACCGAGCAGCCACCACCACCTCCTCCACCAATCAAGCAACCTCAGATTATCGAAATCCCTGATGAAGAGGAAATCGAAGAAGAAATTGAGATTGACTTAGATGTGGAAATCACTGAGGAAACAGAAGTAGAAGAAATTGTTTTCGAAGAAGAACCAGAAGAAGAAGAAGCCGATCAGGTATTCATGATTGTAGAAGAGCAAGCTTCTTTCCCTGGTGGAGATGCTGAATGGTATAAGTATCTGAATAAAAACCTTGAGTACCCGCGTCAAGCAAAAAGAATGGGTATTGAAGGTGCCGTTTTCCTTTCATTCATTGTAGATAAAGAAGGAAACATTTCAGACATTCAGGTAATGAGAGGTATTGGCGGTGGATGTGACGAAGAAGCCGTTCGAGTACTTAAAGAGTCTCCAAAATGGAACCCTGGAAAACAAAGAGGTAGACCAGTAAAGTCCAGAATGCAATTCAGAATAGTATTTAAACTGAAGTAAATAATAAGCCCACAAATGAGTGGGCTTTTTCTTTGATGTGATTAACTAATTTATTAGTTTTAATACTATAAAATTAGTTAGTATGGAACTCAAGAAGAACAAATCTATCGACTATGCGAGAAAAACCAGCCTTTTCTTTAGCATAGGTCTCTGTTGCAGCCTTCTGCTCGTATTCTCAGCCTTTCAGATTAAGGCTACTGTAGAACCGGAAATCATTGTATTCAATGAGAACCAAGTATTCGAAGATCCGGTAATTCCTCCTACGGAATTTGAACAGCCCAAACCTCCTAAGGTACCACAGGTTATAAAACTCATTGAGGTAGAGAATAAAATTGACCTTCCCGAGCTGGAAGATCCTATTATTGACCTAAACAATGAAGAAGACCTAATGGAGGACTTCGTCTTTACCAAACAGGAAGATGAAGTAACTAATGATGCAATTGTCATTGCAGAAACTAACGCCAGCTTTCCAGGTGGTCAAGAAGCTTGGATCAAGTTTCTTAAAAAGAACCTGAACTACCCTAAGTTTGCCAAACGATCAGGGATTGAGGGCAAAGTACTTCTGAGCTTTGTGGTAGATAAAGAGGGTAATATATCTGACGTGCAAGTACTTCGCGAAATTGGTGGCGGCTGTGACGAAGAAGCCAAACGCGTGCTTGAGATGTCGCCCAAATGGAATCCAGGGCTTCAACGCGGCAATCCTGTTAAATCAAGAATGTCCATGTTTATACACTTTGTACTTAAATAAAAGATTCAGCAACGCTCCGGTAATATGAGGACAATATCCCAGGTTCTCGCATTACCGGGGCAATCCGCAAAAACTCACAAAAAGCAGTGTCAGGCCCTCAAGTAAAAAACACAGAAGTATTCGGAAAGCAAAAGAAGTACCTGAAGGCTCCTTTTGTTAGGCTGAAAAAACTATATAATGTTGAGTAACTGTTCTTTAATCTTCTCCAACTCGTCTTTCATTCCAACCACTAACTTCTGAATAGGTGCATAGTTAGCCTTCGAGCCTATAGTATTTATCTCGCGACCAATCTCCTGGCTTATAAAACCCAGTTTTTTCCCTTGCGAGTCACTCTCGCCCATTACTTCCTTAAAGTAACTGAGGTGGTTACTCAGCCGAACCAGTTCTTCAGAAATATCAAGCTTCTCGATGTAGTAGATCATTTCCTGTTCAAACCGATTTTTATCAAATTCATCGGAGCTTTCTATCTCTTTCTGATGCTTCAGTATCCGTTCGCGTATGGCTTCTGCTCTCTCGGGATCCAGTGCTTTCACCTGTTCCAGAAAACTACCAATACTATCTATGTAGTTGGCAAGCTCGGCAGCCAAACTTGCACCCTCCTGCTGCCTAAAGTTATTACAAGACACTATAGCCTCGGCCAATAACTTTTTTACTCCCTTCCACTGTTCTTCAAGTTCTTCTTCATCTAAAGCAGATCCATTCATTACATCGGGGCTATGTAAAGCCAAACGAAAAAGATCGGATTGGTTGGCATTTACTTCCTTTGCCAAAGCCTCAAACTCCTTGTAATACTTCTTAAATAATTCATGGTTTACCTGGTTAGAGCTATCGGCTTCTGCATCCTGAACCATGTCTATGGTCACGGCCAGTTTACCCCGGGTAAGACCTTCGGAAAGTAAGGAACGAATCTCCAGTTCTTTGCTTTGAAACAGGCGTGGAACTTTAAGTTGAACATCGAGAAACTTAGAGTTCAGCGTTCGAATTTCAACATCTACCTGATGGCCTTTAACGGTACCTTTGGTGCGGCCGTAGCCGGTCATTGACTTTAGCATGCTTTCTAATTAATGCACAAAAATAGGTTAATTGACTTCTAATAAACTAAAAGTCGTAGCCAAAAGACAGTTGCAGTTTAGGGTTGAGCATTTCAAAGTTGCGTATTGGGAACGAAAAGTCTATTCGGCTAAAGAAACCAAACAACATGGTTCTTACCCCCACCCCGGTACTTTGCAACCATGGGTTTGAAAAATTGTTGATTACGGCAGTAAACGGAGAACCTTCATTCCTGATTTCCTCAATATTCAGATTGTTCTTGGGCTTAAACGGAGAAAGATCGTCCCAGGCCGAACCTATGTCATAGTATCCAATAACCTGAAGGTTCCTCAAAAAGTTGGACTTAAGCTCTGAATTGGTAAGCAATTGGTTGATTGGGAAACGTATTTCCCCTGAAAAGGTCATTACATTCTTACCCTGAAATGTGTTGTAGTTGTAACCTCTAAGGTTCGTAAACTGATGGAACAGCACATCGCTATTATCGAACAAGGTCTGGAAGTCCAACGGATTAACTTCGGCATTCGAAGACTCGGTACTGTTAAAGGCCCAGTTGTCTACTCCACCCAACAAATACTTCTTAGGTGCATTGCCAAAATACGATCCATAGAAGAATCGACCGGCAAGGTATATCCCCTTGTTCACTCTAAAGTAGTGTCTTAGGTCTACTTGTACATTACTGAAGCTTACAGCTTCAGAATTCATTTTCAGAAAAGACTCAAATCTCACCTTTGCACGAGTTCCCTGATGAAGGTTAGTTCCCACCACCACGCTGTTGTCAAATACCACAGAGGTATTAAAGCCTCCATATGTTGCGGTACTCTCCGAAACGAACTGGGAGGGATTATTACTTGGTATAAGTAAACGTATATCTCTGTCTATGTAGTTGGTTTGAGCCAAGAAGGGGTTAAAGTCTACGCGCAACTTATGGCTGAACGGATAGCTGGCTCCCACACTAAAAGTGCTTAGATTGAACCGTTGATTCAAGAAACGCTGCGGATCGATTCGTACGATGCTCTTGCGGTAGTATTTCACACTGTAGTCGAGTCGGTCTTTGAGATATTCGTACTCACCAGATATGTCATATCCCTGATTGAAGCTCAAGGGCACCAGCAAACTACCTTTGAACCGATGGTTTTGTAAGTAATCATTCATTTGGATTTCCATGAGCTGGCTAAATGATCGTAACTGATCAATTACAAAAGATGTCACCAGATTGTCCGTCTGAAAACGGTTCTCATAAGGTGCCGGCCCTTGTATTTTATCTGTAGACCGCGTGTTCTGGTATATACTCAAAAAAGACCGGCTACTCACCGTTGGGTCTTCTGAAGGCTTCTCAAACTGATAGTCTTTGGTATTGACCTTAGACTCTATCTTAAATTCATATTCTTCCGTATTAATAGCCCCTTCTTTGAGGGAATCTAACTGCTGCAAAGGAGACCTTACATTCTGAGGCACCAACGGGCCGGCATTTCGCACAGAATCCAGCTTATTGTATTGCTCTCCCAACCTCTCTCTTCTTCTTTGAGCCATAATCTTTGCCACCTCCAAAGCCCTTCGGGGAGTAACGGGGGTAAAAATGCTCTGAGTCAAATCAATAGATTGTGAAAACACAGCTTCTTTTCCTTCCAGATTAGACACAAAGGCCAACTGCCCACTCTGAGGGTGATAGTCATAGGTTTTAATACTATAAACAAAACTAGTAAGCTGCCTTGTGGTGGAATCTTGCAGACTGTATGAGTAAAGATTTTTAATCCCTTGTTGGTCGCTTACAAATACCACAGTGTGGCCACCAAAAGCTTTGGGTTGTTCATTAATAGCCAGGCTATTAGTAAGCTGTTTAAATGAGCTGTCGGGGTAGTCGATGTCATAGGTATATAAGTTGAACTGGTTACCCATTACATGTTCCAGACTGTCGGGGCCGGATACAAAAACACTATCCGTAGATCGGTTAGAAGAAAAAACCACCTGATTCGACCCCTCAAAAAAGCTTATATCTCGTTCGTCAAAACGATCGTCACTTATTTTCCTTACCTGACCTCTTACAAGATTGTATACATAGGCATTAGAAACATCATTGATTGAGCCGGTCATTACCGCAAGTCGTCCTCCATCTTTAAAATCAAAGCTCTGAATAATACCCAAAAGAGGTATCTTAAGCTTCTGCTCTCCTTTTTCGCCCAATCGCTTTACTGCCAAAACATTTGCGCCATTTTCAGCATAAACAATACCCAGTGTGGTCGTGTCGGCCCAGCTGAGGATAGGATAGTGTGTGTAAACTTCCTGATCGATTAGCTTAAGTCCTCCTTTAAATATCTCCCGCTCCTCATTATTGGTCATATTTCGTACCCTTACTTTAAACTGTCCCTCATTGGTCGCTGCATAGGCCAAAAAACGACCATCAGGACTAAACTTCACTGATGTGTAGCGGTCTTCGTTTTTATTTTTACCTGAAACCTTGGTGCCGGGATCGGGAGCAGAATAGTTATTCTCTTTAAGCTGAATGTTGGCGTTGTTATAAAAAATGCGCCACTCGTTCATAAACTGTTCGTAGGGTACTCCAAGAGTACGCTCAATACTGTTTTCTTCGTTCCGAATAATTCGGGCAAGGTTTAGAATGTTGGAAATACTGCGCTGTCCGTATTTCTGAGCAATATAGTTCCAGATAGACTGCCCCAGGAGTCTGTTCATTTCAGCACTCAAGCGAATAAACTTATCTTCTGAGGTGGTAGAAACATATTCTCTTACCGCATCGTCCGATTCTTTATCCCATCCGTAGGCCACATATTTGGCTATACCGCCTGTAAACCAAACCGGAATGGGGTTGGTGAAAGAGCTTTGGAACATTTCTGCAATGTTGCCACCGTACAACATTTCTTCTATCAGCATCTCGGTGATACTGTATAATGCCTTCTTCTTAAAAGAACTGTAGTCGCCTGAATAAGCCAACTCTACCTGAGATTGTACAAACTCGGTTTCTCCACCAACCGTAAAATCTCCGGCATTTACCCCCACATTGCTCTGCTGTTTGTCTGCCACAGAGTTGTAGAGAAAGATTCTGATTTTGGCATAAGGCGGGTAACCAATGGTTTCAGTTATCCTGTTAAACTCACTTTCGAGATATTCAATGGTTTTTCGAGCCAACCCCTGCCCGCCTTCATAATAATACACCTCAAAGTTTTCTGAGGCAAAATAACTCCAGTCGAAATACTTGTACTGAATTCTATTCTTACCAAATTTCTCTCTGAAGGCTTGTGCTTGTGCCTCATTCACCACAAAAAGCACAGTGAAAAGCACAAATAGAAGCGGGTACGTTTTGGAATACTTTATAACCATATGTGGTTGTCGAAGAAACTCTTAAAATAACGAAAAAAACCTTTCAATATTGACTTCATCATCCAGTGCTCCGTTTTCTTCCATATGTAATGCAAGTTGTCTTGCATAATATGGAGCCAACGACACTCCCTTAGCTCCAAGCCCATTGAAAATCCAGATATTTCTCTCTTCAAAATGCCTGCCAACAAAAGGCTTTCGGTCTTTTGTGGCAGGCCTTATTCCTGCCTTCTGGTCTATCACCTCAAAGTCAAAATTCACCAGGCTCTTCACACGATCTATTAACTCACTTTTTGCGGCAATGGTTGGAATTTCGTCCAGTTGGCCATTATCGTAAGTAGATCCACACTTACACATTCCACTGCCCAAGGGTATAACAAATACACCTCTATTGTAAATTACCCTTGGCATAACGCTAGATTTAATGAAAAGTAACTCCCCCTTCACCGGCCGGTATGGCAACCAACTGAACCATGGATTGGTGGTTGAGAGGTGACCATCGCAAAAAACCAAATGGCGAAAGTCTATTCCTTCGTAGGTGTAGTTCCCTCCCATTTTTTGAAGCTTATTGGGGTTGAATTGGCTTTCCAGAAGCAAACCCGACTTTACTAAATAAGCTCTGAAACTTTTCAACAGAGTAGCTGTGTCTAGGTATCCTGATTTATTCAGTAAAATTCCTCCATAAGGGTTCTGCACTTCATCTTCACAAAAAGGTTTTTGCTTAATACCGGCAATGTAAGGGATATAGGCTGGCTCAATACTCTTCGCCATCCACTCATTTTGTTCTTCTATAGAGAAGAAAGGCCTGTAAATAGGAATACTATAGAAAAAAGACTCGTCCAGGTCGTTTTCCCATTCCCGGTAAAAGCCATCCAGATATTCAAACAACACATCTCCATTCCAGGTCTTAACCATTTTTCTACCCGTAATGGGATTATACAACCCTCCTGCAACTTTCGAACTATTGGAAAGCGATGGTTCATCGATAACCATAACTCGTTTTCCCATCTCCAAAAGTTGTCTTGCCAATACACTACCGGCAATCCCGGCTCCAACCACAAGATAGTCCACCCTCATGCAGCGAAATTATCGAAGTATTCTTGATAACTCTTGAATAAACGGTGAAATTTAGAGCTTTTAAACGGTTAAAGTATGCACGTAAAAACATTCACGTTCAACCCTTTTATGGAAAACACCTATGTGGTATATGAAGAGGGCAAGGGAGTTATTATTGACCCGGGATGCTTCGATCCGGCCGAAGAATCTCAACTGGTTAGCTACATAGAACGAGAATCCATTCACATAGAAAAAATATTGAATACACATGGCCACATAGACCATGTATTGGGTAATGCGTTTGCTATGCGTCAATTTAACGCCCCACTCTACATTGGAGAAAACGATCTTGATACGCTCAGATCGGTAGAAGCCTATGCACCAAGCTACGGCTTTCAAAAGTATACCCCCTCGCAACCGGATTTCTTCCTTAAAGAAGGTGATACCGTAGAGGTGGGCAGTGGCCAACTCGAAGTACTTTTTGTACCCGGACACGCCCCCGGACACATAGCTTTTTATAACCGGAAGGACGGATTTCTTATTGGTGGAGATGTTCTGTTCCATGAAAGCATTGGCAGAACTGATTTACCGGGAGGGAATTACGACACCTTAATTGCCAGTATTCGGGAGAAATTCTTTAAGTTAAATGATGAAACTCTGGTGTATCCAGGTCACGGCATTCCCACCACCATTAGTCACGAAAAGAAGTACAACCCTTTTTGCGCCATCCAATGAAATGGATTATAAAAAACATACCTAACCTGTTTACGCTAACCAACTTGGTCCTTGGGGTTTTGGCTATAGAACATATACTTTCCGCCCCGGAGGGCAGTGAACCCAAAGTGCACTACTTTGTTTTTGCAGCTGCCTTTTGCGACTTGCTCGATGGTGCTTTGGCAAGAGCGCTTAAGGTGCCTTCAAAATTCGGTGTGCAGCTCGATTCACTAGCCGATTTGGTCACATTTGGGGTGCTCCCCACCTTTATATATGCATCCTATTTCCCGATAGAAGGTTGGGGATATCTCATTTTACTAGTTCCCGTTTGTTCGGCCATACGACTGGCCATTTTCAATATCTCAGATAATCAAAGTGCCGTTTTTAAGGGCATTTCTACTACGGCCCATGGACTGTTTGTTTCCGCACTCCCCATAGTTATATACAATCAATCGAGCTACTTTGGGCAAACCCTTCATGAAGCAAGCTATTGGCTCATAGTACTGGCCGTATTTTTTTCATTTCTTATGGTGAGCCCCATGAAAATGATCTCATTAAAATTCAAAGGATTTGCTTTTAGGCATAATTGGGAGAAATATACACTACTACTTTCAACTATACCCTTGGTAGCCGTGTTTAGGTTCGACTCGGCTCCTTACCTAATGATGCTTTATTTGCTGCTGTCGCTCACCGTTAATTTTAAAAGCTCCGAAAATACAACCCACAAAGTTTAAACGTTATAAATCAGCAACTTAAAGTATTGAAAGCCAAACACCTCATTATTGCGCTCCTCTGTTTCATGCAGCCTATACTGCATGCCCAGCAAGCCAGTGTTTTGGCCGAAGGGCACTGGGTGAAGATGGGCTTTACCTCTCCCGGTGTATATAAAATCTCATGGAACAAACTGCGCGAAATGGGCTTTTCTCCGGAAAGCATAGACCCTCGCCAATTGGCCGTTTACGGAAATCCGGGAGGCATGCTCCCTCAATCTAACAGCGACCAACGACCGATTGACCTCACTGAAAACGCCATAGTGGTGTCGGGAGCAAACGATGGTGTGTTCAACGAAAACGATTTTATCCTGTTCTATGTAGATTCACCCCACAAAACCATCTACGATGGCACTACGAAAACATTTCAGGTAGAAAAAAATCTCTATTCCGACAGTGTATTTTATTTCCTTACACATAAACCTTCTGCCGGAAAAAGGGCTCGACAGACTCCCAACCTAGGCACCGACCATCAAAAAATCACTCAATCCAGGTATCTGTTTTATCATGAAAATGACCTAATTAACCTGCTGTCTTCCGGTAGAGAATGGCTTGGCGAAAGCATTACCTCCGTTCCAATCTCCTTTCAGCACAGCCTAGCCGGTTTAGCGGAAGCAACCCAGGCCACAATTCATGCAAGCCTTGTGGCACAGGCCTTTACCACTACCCAAGCCTCCATAAAAGTGAATGGATCGGAAGTCGGACAAATGAACTTCAATGCCATACCCAACTCACAATACACCATAAAAGGCAATATCCAGCAAAACAGCTTCTCTATTCCGTTAAATCTACTCAGTTCTGGTGCTTTAGAAGTTAGTCTCTCTTATGACAGAAATAGCTCAGGCAATGCCGTGGCCTATTTAGATAAATACCTTGTAGAGGTAGAGGCAAAAGCTGCATTCCAAACTGAGCAGAAAACACTCCGGTTCACCCCCGACCATTCGGGCTTAGTCACATATCAGTTAGAAACTTCAAGCAACGATCTGGTCATTTGGAATATTTCGGACCCATCCAATATTGCTATTCAGGAATTCAGCCGATCGAACAACCAAGCCCAGTTTGGAGCTTTTACAGAAGAACAAGCTACATATCAGGTTTTTAATCCATCAAGTTTACCAGAGCCCCTTCAGTTTAAGTCCATAGCTAATCAAAACCTCAGAGCAACCCCTCCGGTCGACTTTTTAATTGTTACTCATGAGAGTTTAATACTACAGGCCGAGCGTTTAGCCACATTTAGAAGAACGCACGACCTTATGAGCGTTCAAGTAGCTTCAACCTCACAAATCTACAACGAGTTTAGTAGCGGCCGCCAGGATATTGTGGCCATTCGCGATTTCATTAGACACAAATACGATCAGGGCAACTTAAAGTATGTGCTCTTTTTGGGAAAAGGCTCATTTGATTATAAAAACAGAGTATCAGACAATACCAACCTCGTACCCACTTATGAGTCGAGAAACTCCATACACCCGCTATTGTCTTATTCCTCAGACGATTTCTTTGGCTTTTTGGATAATGACGAGGGCTTCTGGGAGGAGTCTACATCAGGAGATCATCAACTAGACATTGGTATAGGGCGTATACCTGCACGCAACTACGATCAGGCCAAAAAAGCTATAGATAAAATCATTCTATACCATACCCATCCAAACACTATGGGCAACTGGAAAAGTAAAATTCTCTTTGTCGCAGATGATGGAGACAGAAATATTCACCAGCGCGATGCCGATCAGCTCGCTACTCTGGTAGACACTACTTATCATCAATTTCGGGTAAACAAGTTCTATCTGGATGCATTCGAACAGGAAAGAAAGCCTAATGGCGAGTTTTCTCCGGCTGCAGAAAAAGCATTGCTCGATGCCGTAAACCAGGGAAAACTGATCATCAACTTTACAGGTCATGGTGCTGAATTTGGTTGGACCCAAGAACGCATACTCACATTCAATCATATAGATCAGTGGCGAAATACCTACAAAATGCCTTTTCTGATTACTGCCACTTGCGAGTTCGGACGAAATGACGACCCTAATACAGAATCAGGAGCCGAACGATTGATTTTTAAAAACACCGGTGGAGCTATTGGACTCTTAACAACCGCCCGACCTGTATTTTCCAGCACCAATTATCGCCTGAACGAAGCTCTTTACGGTTCCATGCTCAAACAAAACAACGGAGAGTACCAACGACTCGGGGATGTCATCAAATTCACTAAAAATAATTCACTACAAGGAAGCCTAAACCGAAATTTCATCCTCCTTGGCGACCCAAGCATGAGGCTAGCATATCCTCAGAATCAGGTAGAAATAACACACATAAATGGAAAAGAACCCTCTGAAACAGATACACTAAGGGCGCTTCAACCGATTCAAGTTCGTGGCCGAATTATCTCCAATGGTTCTGTTGCCCCCAACTTTAACGGAATAGCGACCATAGAACTATTAGACAAGACCCAACCGAAAATTACCCTTGGTTCAGAAAATGCTCCTTTCGAATATAAGGAAAGAGACCGGGTATTATTTAGAGGAGAAGCCACAGTAGAAGCTGGCCATTTTACCATAAATTTTACAATCCCTAAAAACATCGACTACTCTTTCGGTCATGGAAAAATTCAGGCCTATGCAAAAACCAACCATCAAGAGGCTTTAGGTAGCACTCTTTCCTTTACGCTTGGTGGCACACACCCCAGTCCGGTCACAGATACCGCCCCCCCTGAAATCAGAATTTTCCTCAATGATACCCTGGCACCCCCTCAGAGTCCCTTCGACCCTGATGTTTTAGCCATTGTAAAGCTTAGAGACCAAACCGGTATAAACATTTCCAATGCCGTACTGGGTCAAAACTTAATGCTCATTCTTAATGACACACTACAGATAGATCTGGGAGAAACCTTCACCACTCTGCCAGACAAAGCGGGGCGTGGTATGGCAACCACTTTGTTGCAAGGTCTTCCAGAAGGCAAACACCGCATAGAAGTAAGAGCAAGAGACTCACACGGAAATGCAGCCGTTGAATACCTGGAGTTTGAGGTAATGGAGAATTCATCGTACATCACAGAAATAAAATCCTATCCGAATCCGTTTATAGAGGAAACCTTTTTTAAAGTAACTCACAAATTGGTACAGGAAAACCTTCTGGTAAGTGTTGATATTATCAGTAATCAAGGCAAACCTGTACACCGAATAGAACAAGAAGTGCTCAGTGCAGAAGCTACATTAGAGATAAACTGGAACGGAAAAGACAATAACCAACAACGACTAAATGCCGGCATTTACTTTTATACACTCAAAATAGTTTCAAAAACAACGGGAAAAAGCGACTTTGTACGCAGAAAACTCATAATTTCAAATTAACTATTACGTACTATCTTTGAACAAAAAATTCATGCAACATAGGATTTTCATCTTCACCATACTCCTCTCCTACATCACTCTCAATACCTTTGGACAAAACTCAGGAAACATAAGTGGCCAGGATACAGATAGAAATGTAATTGGAACAGCCGTGCCTTTTCTTACCATTGCTCCAGACCCTGTATCAGGAGCCATGGGAGACGTTGGTGTAGCTACCAACCCAGATCTTAATGCCACATTTTGGAATCCGGCCAAACTATCCCAAATAAACCAAAACTCAGGACTCGGCATCACCTTCACCCCATGGTTAAAAAAATATGTAGACGATATGTCGCTCTCCTACCTCTCCGGTTTTAAAAAAATAGATGATGAACAAGCCTTTGGTGTAGCACTTACCTACTTCAATCTTGGCGATATAGAATTAACCAATGGAGCCGGACAACCCATAGGAAGTTTCACTCCAAGAGAGTTCTCCATTGCCGCAAGTTATTCACGTAAACTAAGCGACAACCTTAGCCTTGGTGTAACCGGTAAGTACATTCTCTCCAATCTCTCAGGCAATATTACCACCAGCCCTGTTTCTGACCCTAAACCAGGAACCAGCATTGCAGCCGACATTGGAGTATACTACAGAACACAATTAACGGTATTAAACAAACAGTCTCAAATATCTTACGGAGCCACCATTACCAATATAGGCTCTAAGATTTCATACAATAGTGCTGATGAAGAAGACTTCATACCTACCACCTTGCGGTTAGGTACAGCACTTTCTTCATTCCTGGACCCCTACAATAAAATTACTATTGCCTTAGATGTCAGTAAGCTGATGGTTCCGACCCCACAACCCGATGGATCACATAGAGATAAAGGCCTTTTGGATGGAATTTTTAGTTCGTTCGGAGATGCCCCCGGAGGATTCAATGAAGAGCTGCAAGAAATAATGTTTTCAATTGGTGCCGAATACGAATACAATGAAAAATTTGCCCTCAGAACCGGTTACTTCTACGAACACGAAAACAAAGGAAATAGAAAGTATTTCACAGCCGGGCTTGGCTTCAAGCTGGAGAAGATCGAATTGAACTTCTCCTATCTAGTACCACAATTACAAGAGCATCCATTGGCCGAAACGTTGCGGTTTGGTGCCATAATCAATTTCTCAAAGAAAAAGGAGGATAATTAATATGCTCGACAGAACTCAGGCCCCCTCGGTTCAGCAAGTTCAAAAAATATCTTTACCACCGATCGAAAAGTTCTCCCTTCCCGGAGGAAGCAACCTGTATGCATACCCTGAAAAAAACACAGAGGCATTTCGAATAGAGTTACTTACAAAAGGAAGCAATCTTAATGCGCAAAATGCAGCTGAGGTTCAACTGGCCATCAAGATGCTCCTGGAAGGCACAAATAGATACAGCGGAGCACAACTGTCGGAGAAAATAGATGAACTGGGTAGCTTTGTCGAAATAACCCCCGGCTTCGACCACTCTTCTATCTCAATCTATGGTCTCAAAAAGCATTTCAATGAGAATATAGGCCTTCTTAGCGACATCATATATGAAAGCTCATTTCACGATCAAGCACTAAATACACTCAAAGAAAAAGAGCAAAACAGGCTTAAACTGAATATGCAAAAGGGAAGTTATACTTCCTCAGTAAACCTTAGGAACGCCCTTTTCAAAGACCATCCCTATGGCTACCGCCTCTATCCTTCAGATATCAATTCAATCAATTCTCAACAGCTACAAACATTTCATAAAAACTATACTTGCTCATTCGACATCTTTCTTTCAGGAGATCTTCCAAGCAACTACTATCAAATAATCTCAGGCTACTTTTCCAAAAGACAGCCTGAAGTACCCAAGCAGTTTGAGACTCCCTCATTTAAAGAAAGTAATGCTCCCAAAGACACAAGCCACAGAGACTCAAAGTTTGTACAAAGCTCCATTAAATTAGGTAAAAGGCTATTTACACGTAGCAGCCCCGATTACTTTCACTTCATGGTGGCCAACGAACTACTTGGCGGTTTTTTTGGCTCAAGGCTAATGAAGAATATCCGAGAAGATAAAGGCTACACCTATGGTATATACTCTAGCCTTTACCCCTTAAATCACAGTGGCTATTTCGTTATTTCTACTGATGTCAAAGCTGAATATGAACAAGAAACCATCCACGAAATCTACAAAGAAATTAAACGGTTACAAGAAGAGCCCGTCTCAGCACAAGAGTTAGAAGTGGTCAAAAACTACATGATAGGCAACTACCTGAATGCCATATCGAGCCCATTCTCAATTATTACCAAATACAAAACCCTTGCCACGCAGTCCCTTCCCACTGATTTCTATAATAATTACCTTGAAGCAATAAACAACACCAGCAGAGAAGATATACAGCAGGTCCTCTCTACGCATCTTCAAACCGAAAGCCTGACAAGAAGTATAAGCGGG